>NZ_CP021081.1:2492500-2740000 GCF_003444775.1 Deinococcus ficus
CCAGGGTGTGGATGGCGGCCGGGTCGATGGCGGCCTGGTTCGGCTGAAGGAGCCGCAGGTCGTACTTGCTGATCTTGTCGCCGCGGGGCGTGGTTTTGACGCCAGCCAGGCGGACGTAGGGGGCGCGGACTTTCGTGTGGTCCAGATCGAAGGATTCGACATTTGCCATGAAGTCACTATGCCGCCTTCGGTCCTGGTGACGTTGGACGCAGGGCACACAGTGGCGACGGGAAAACAGAGGGGCGCTCTATATACTGCGCGTCGTGCCTGATCTCGGTGACCGTGTACGCCGCCTGCCCGTGTGGCTGCCGGCCCTTCTCGTCGCGCTGCTCGTGGGCGCCGACCAGGCCCTGAAAGCCTGGGCCTTGGCGAACCTGACGTACGGCGCCCCGCCCGTCCCGGTCATTCCGGGGGTGCTCGACTGGACCTTGACGTTCAATACCGGCGCGGCCTGGAGTCTGTTCAGCGGAAGCACGGTTCCGCTGGCGGTGGGGCGCCTGCTGGTTGGGCTGGGCCTGCTCGTGTATCTGTGGCGTCGGCCGCAGCCCCCTTTACCCACCGTGCTGCTGAGCATGATCGCGGCCGGGGCCATCGGGAATGCCATCGACGGGTTCACGCAGACGCGTGGCGTGACGGACATGATTCACGCGCCGTTCCTGAGCTTCTTCACTCGCCTGGTCGGCCAGGGCGACTTCCCGATCTTCAACCTGGCGGACATGTGCGTGGTGCTGGGAACGATCGCGCTGGTCGTGTCGAGCTTCCTGGCGGAGCGCCGCCCGAAGGCTGGGGCGCTGGAGTAAAGAAGGCAAAATCAAGGACGCCCCGGCCGAACACCGGGGCGCCTTTCTATAGGGTGGTTGGGATTAGGTCAGGCTCTTGCGGCACTTGCTGCACACGCGCACGCGCAGGCTCACGCCGCCGCGGGTGACGTTCATCACCTGCAGGTTGGGCTTCTGGACGCGCTTGCTGATGCCCGTCACCTTACGACCCACGCCGCCCGCCGCACGGGCCTTACCCCGGCGGATGACCGAGTTCACGACAATCGGTCCCTTTCCGCACACTTCGCACACTTTCGCCATGTTCCAGTCTCCTTCTTGAGTCCGTTCCTTGCTTCCGCGTTTCCTCACCGTTCAGCGGCGTCGCCGAGCGGATCATCCACACTTCTGTCCGGGGCCTGCGCCCTGTATCAGGGTCACCGCCACACTGGACGGAATCAGACAAGCCGCACAAGAGTACCACAGGGACCGCCCCGGTGTGTAGCGCCCGGGGGAAAACGCCGGGTGAGTGCGTGACGGACCTCCGTCCGGTCCAAAGGAAAACCGGGCGCCCCGAAGGACGCCCGGTTCTGAGTGAAAGGTGTTAGCGAAGGACTCGCAAGGCCTTGAGGACGGCGATCAGCACCACGCTGCCCACCACGCCCCACACGATGCTCCAGAAGCTGAAGCCCGCGCCGGCCACGTCGGCGCCGCCGATGCCGAGCATGTTGCCGAAGATCGCCTGGGCGAGCAGGCTGCCGACGATCCCGATGAGGATGTTTGCCACGGCGCCCTGCTGTCCGTCCGTGTTCATGATCATGCTTGCCAGCCAACCGCACAGCGCACCAACCAGAATAGTAATCAGCCAACTCATGTGTTTTCCTCCTTGGGGTGATCCTGAACTTCTCGTTCTCAACGAAGAAATGCGTCGTTGTTGGGGGCAGCATGGGACTCCGGTCCCGGGTCCAATGTGGAGGGGCCTACTTTCTCAAGGGCAAGCAAAGCTGAGGTGGAGATGAGCCCAAACCGCGCTAAGGCTCCGATTGAAAAATGGGCCTCCGCACCCTCACAAAAGCCGATTTCCACCCGGAGAGGGCGGGCGGATGTCAGGGGGTCTCCCCTGTCTGAGTGTGGAAGGGGAGCCTGACCGGAGTGGCCGCTAGGATGGCCGCATTCCCCACGATCCTGACAGTCTTGCGCGCAGGACGTGCCCTGGAGGCCCCGACGCATGCCCGGACTGCTCGAACGTTACCGCCCTTACCTGCCCGTCACCGACCGCACGCCCCCCCTGTCCCTGCACGAGGGCAGCACGCCCCTGATCCCCGCACCGAAACTCAGTGAGGCGCTGAGCTGCGAACTGCACCTGAAGTACGAGGGCCTGAACCCCACCGGCAGCTTCAAGGACCGCGGCATGGTCATGGCCGTCGCCAAGGCCGTGGAGGACGGCGCGGACACCGTGATCTGCGCCAGCACCGGCAACACCAGCGCCGCCGCCGCCGCGTACGCCGCCCGGGCCGGCCTGAAGTGCATCGTGCTGATTCCGGACGGCAACATCGCCCTGGGCAAACTCGCGCAGGCCATGGCCTACGGGGCGCGGATCGTGGCCGTGCAGGGCAACTTCGACGAGGCGCTGCACCTCGTCCGGGAGATCAGCGCCGCCCACCCCATCGCGCTCGTGAACAGCGTGAACCCCCACCGCCTGCAGGGCCAGAAGACGGCCGCCTTCGAGATCGTGGACGACCTGGGCGAGGCGCCCGACATCCTGGCCATCCCGGTGGGGAACGCCGGGAACATCAGCGCGTACTGGATGGGTTTCCGCGAGTACCGCAGCGCCGGGAAGATGCCGGGCCTGCCGCGCATGTGGGGCATTCAGGCCGCAGGCGCCGCCCCCCTGGCCCGCGGCGTGGACCGGGTGGAGCACCCGGAAACGATCGCCACCGCCATCCGCATCGGCGCGCCCGCCAGCGCCCACCTGGCCCGCGCGGCCGTGCAGGAGAGCGGCGGGCTGTTCGACCTGGTCACGGATGACGAGATCATGGCCGCCTACCACCGGATCGCCGGGGAAGGCGTGTTCTGCGAACCGGCCAGCGCCGCGCCGGTGGCGGGCCTGCTGAAACTGCACGCGGCCGGGCAGCTGAAACCCGGGCAGCGGATCGTGGCGGTCCTGACCGGGAACGGCCTGAAGGACCCGCAGAGTGCACTGCGCAGCGTCGCGGCGCCCGTGGCCGTACCGGCCCGCATGGACGCCGTGCTGGAGAGCATCCTGTGAACCGCGCCGCGGGGGCGTTCACCGTGCGCGCCCCGGCCAGCAGCGCCAATCTGGGGCCCGGGTTCGACAGCCTGGGCCTGAGCGTGCCGCTTCACACCACCCTGCGCGTAACGCCGCAGGCCACCACCGAAATCGTGCCCCTCGGGGAGGAGTTGCGGGACACGCCCGCCGACGAGAGCAACTACCTGTACCGGGCGATGGAGCTGGCCGCCCGCCGCGCCGGGCAGCCGCTGCCGCCGGCACGGATCGAGATCGAGACGGAGGTGCCGCTGGCCCGCGGGCTGGGCAGCAGTGCCGCCGCGCTCGTCGCGGGCATCGTGGCCGGGAACGAGCTGCTGGGCCGTCCGCTGGACCAGGAAACCGTGCTGGACGTCGCGGCGCGGGAGGAAGGCCACCCGGACAACGTCGCCCCGGCGCTGTTCGGGGGGATCGTCGTGGCGACGCTGGACAAGCTGGGCACCCACTACGTGCGCCTCGATCCGCCCGCGCACCTGGGCGTGACCGTGCTGATCCCGGACTTCGAGCTGAGCACCAGCAAGGCCCGCGCGGTGCTGCCCAAGGAGTACAGCCGCGCCGATGCCGTGCACGCCCTGTCGCACGCCGCGCTGCTGGCCGCGGCGCTGAGCGTGGGCCGCCTGGACCTGCTGCGGCACGCCATGCAGGACTACATCCATCAGGTGTGGCGCGCGCCGCTGGTGCCGGGCCTGAGCGACATCCTGGAGCACGCCCACCGGCACGGGGCGCTCGGGGCGGCCCTGAGTGGCGCCGGCCCGACCGTGCTGTGTTTTCACGACCAGCGGGAACCCACGGAGCGCCTGCACACCTACCTGCGGGACGTGCTGCACCGCAGCGGCCTGACCGGGCGGGTGCTGGACCTGCCCATCGACACGCAGGGCACGGTCGTCACGCCCGCCTGAGGAAGCGGTTCAGGTCACCGGGACTGGCGGCGCGACCTGCACGAGTTGCGCCACCTGCCGCAGCTGGGCGGTCATGTGCTCGATCGCCGGGGTGCCCAGTGGGCTCAGGACCGGCTGCGTGACCCGGTGCGCGACCGCCAGCGCCGCGTGGGTGGCTTCCAGCCCCTCGGGGGTGAGGCTGACCTCCACGCGTCGGGCGTCGCGCGCTGACTCCTGCCGGACGATCAGCCCCTGCTTTTCCAGACCGGCCAGCACGCGGCTCATCTCGTAGCGCGGCACGCCCAGCAGCTCGGCCAGCAGGGCCGGCTGGCAGGCCTCGGGCGGCTGGTCGTTCACGACCGCCAGCGTCAGGTAGGCCCGCAGGTCCAGGCTCAGTTCGCGCTCCAGTTCGGCCTCGAGGGTGCGGCCCACGCCCCGCCAGGCGTCCCAGAACGCCAGGAAAAAGGCCTCGAGTGCCGGTGCCGGGATGGGTGCGTGCGGCATCTTCAGAGGATGCACCACCCCGGCCGGAAAATGGTCCGGGGACCCCGAACGGAACTTAAGTCAGAAGGGGTCGTCCACGAACACCCGGCGGATCGCGGCGCGGTCCAGGCCGAGGCTCAGCAGGATCATCAGCAGCAGCCGGGCCTTGTGGGCGTTCAGGAAGCTGGCGGGAATCGCACCCGCCTGTACCAGCGTCGCGCCGCCGCCCGCGTAGCCGTACACCGGCAGGATCGGCCCGGCGTGCGTGCGCGTGGCGATCACCACGGGCCTGTCGGTGTCCTGAATCAGCGGCAGCAGTTCTGCGGGCAGGTTCCCGGTGCCGAGTGCGGCGATGACCAGCCCGTCGGCGTCCCGCGCGGCCGCCTCGAAACCCTCGCCGGTCCAGCCGGCGTACGCGTACAGGACGTCCACCCTGGCCGTGAGGGCAGCTGGCGTGAACGCCACGCGCGGTTCCGGGTTCGCGAAGAAGCGGATCAGGGGCGCGCCCTCCACCCGGTCGATGCGGCCGATCGGGCCCGGGTACCCGCCGAAAGCCTCCACGGCCGTGCTGTGCACCTTCGTGACGGTGCGCGCGTCGTAGATGTCGCCGCCGAACGCGACCAGCGGACCCCGCCCGCGCGTGGCGGGGTGCAGGGCGATCTGCGCGGCGTCCAGCAGGTTCCCGGGGCCGTCCCAGGAGACTTCCGCGGCGTGGCGCATGCTGCCGGTCAGGACGACCGGGGTGTCGGCGCGCAGCAGCAGGTGCAGCGCGAACGCCGTTTCCTCCAGCGTGTCGGTGCCGTGCGTGACCACGATCCCGTCGTGCGTGCCGGCGACCGATTCGATCAGCTGCGCGACCTGCAGCATGTGCGCCGGCGTCACGTGCGGGCTGGGCAGCGTGAACGGCTGGAATTCCGTGACCTGCACGTTCGGCAGGCCCGGCACGCTGGGCGCCGACTGCGGCACCACGCCCGGCCCGTGCGGGTTGGGGCGGCTGGCGATGGTGCCGCCCGTGTGAATCACAGCGAGGCGCAGGCCCGGCGTGGAGGGGGGTTGGGGCGAGTCGTTCACGTCACCTTCCTCGCATCAGCGGCGCAGCGCGATCCAGACGAGCGCCACCACGAACACCACAGCCGTGAGCGGCAGCTCGGCCACCGCGGCTGCCCCGAGATCCGTGCCGGCACGGGTGCGCTGGAACAGGCCGATCCCCATCCACAGCAGCGCCGCGGCCAGCGCCGTGAGCAGTTCCGTGGGCGTCCAGCGCCACCGCGCGCCCTTCACGCCGCACTCCGGGCCGGCCGGGGCACCCCTCAGCCTTCGCGGGCCGCTTCGATCAGCGCGGCCGCGCCCTGGTCCAGCATGTCCGCCGCGAGTTCCGCGCCCAGGTCGGCGCACTCGCTGGGCTCGCCGGCGCTGGTCGCGCGGATCACCTTGCTGCCGTCCAGCGCCGCCACCCACCCTTCCAGGGTGAGCACGCCGCCCTTCACGCTGGCGTGCGCCCCGACCGGCGCCATGCACCCGGCGCCCAACCCCGCCAGGAACTCGCGTTCGGCGGTGATGCGGTCGTCGGTGAGGTGGTCGTGGATGGCGTACGCGACCTCGATGGTCAGGTCGTCGTCCGCGCGGGTTTCCAGCGCCAGCGCGCCCTGCCCGGGGGCGGGCAGCAGGATGTCGGGTTCGACGAACTCGTCGATGCGGTTGCGCATCTCCGTGCGGATCAGGCCGGCGGCCGCTAGGATGATCGCGTCGTACTCCTCGCCGGCGAGCGCCGCGAGGCGCGTGTCGATGTTCCCGCGCAGGTCGATCACCTGCAGGTCCGGGCGGAAGGCCTTCAGGAACGCGCGCCGGCGCACGCTGCTGGTGCCCACCCGGGCCCCCTGCGGCAGGTCCGCGAGGCGCTTCATGCCTTCCTTGCCGATCAGCACGTCCCGGGCGTCCACGCGCTTGGGAATGCTGGCGACCTCCAGACCCTCAGGCTGCTCGGTGGGCAGGTCCTTGAGGCTGTGCACGGCGATGTCGATCCGGCTCTGCAGCAGGGCGTCCTCGATCTCCTTGACCCAGAAGCCCTTGTCGCCCTTCTGGGCGAGCTGTCCCAGGGCCTGGCGGTCTTTGTCCCCTTTGGTCGTGATGGTCTGAATGCGGAAGTCCGTATCCGGCCATTCCTCCTTCAGGCGGGCCACGACCCACCGGGTCTGAGCGAGCGCGAGCGTGCTGCCGCGCGTCCCTACGGTCACCGTACGCATAACCCGCACAGTATACGGGCAAGGGAACCCCGCCGCGTCCCGGACCGGTCCCCGCCCGGGGACACCCCGCGCCTCTCCCCTGCCCTGCTAGCCCGCTCCCGTACACTGGGCGGGTGAACAGCGTCCCGGACGGGCAGGAGCAGCGTCAATCCCCCAGCGGTCATGGACCGGGCCGGCCCCGGGTGCTGGTGATCGTGGGCGGCAGCGTGGCGGCCGTGAAGGCGCCGGCCGTGTTGCGGCGCCTGCGGGAGCGCGGCACGAGCGTGCAGGTGATCGCCACGCGGGCCGCGCTGGCCTTCATCACGGAACTGAGCCTCGCCACGGCCGCCGGGACCGCGGCGGCCACGGACGCCACCTGGTTCGCCGCCGGCCCGGACGCGCAGCACCTGACGCTGGCGCGGGCGGACGCCACGGTCGTGGTGGGCGCCACCGCCGAACTGCTGGCCGGCGCGGCCGGCGGGCACGCGAACGACCTCGCGCTCGCGACGCTGCTCAGCGTGCGCTCGCCCGTCGTGTGGGTGCCGGCCATGAACGAACGGATGTGGACGCACCCGGCCGTGCAGGCGAACGCCGCGCAGGTCCGGGAGTGGGGCCACACGTTCCTGGGGCCGGAAACCGGGCCCTTCGGCACCCGGCATGAAGGCAGCGGCGTGGGCCGCATGAGCGAACCGGACGACATCGCCGACGCGGTGATGGCGCTCCTCGGGCCCGCCCGTGATCAGGACCTGAAGGGCGTGCGGGTGGTCGTTTCGGCCGGCCCCACCCGCGAGTACCTGGACCCGGTGCGGTTCATCAGCAACCCCAGCAGCGGCAAGATGGGCTTCGCGGTCGCCGAGGACGCCCGCGACCGCGGCGCGGCCGTAACCCTGGTGACCGGCCCGGTGGCCCTGCCGGACCCGCCCGGGGTGCAGGTGGTCCGGATCGAGTCGGCGCTGGACCTGCGGGACGCCGTGGTCACGGCCGCAAGGGACGCGCAGATCGTGGTGATGACCGCGGCCGTTGCCGACTACCGCGCCGCGGCCGCCGCCACCGAGAAGCAGGCCAAGGTCGCCGGGGACGTGACCATTCACCTCACCCCGAACCCGGATATCCTCGCCGAACTCGGGCGGGAGAAGGGGGACCGGGTGCTCGTCGGCTTTGCCATGGAGACGCATGCCGGCGTGGAACGCGCCGCCGGGAAGGCCGCCCGGAAGAACGCCGATTTCATCCTGCTGAACTACCCCACGCAGGCCGGCACGGCGTTCGGCGGGGACGACAACGAGGTCACGCTGGTCCGCGCCGACGGGTCGCACGAGGCGTGGCCCCGCACCAGCAAGCGCGAGGTGGCCCGCCGCCTGCTGGACGAGGCCGCGCGCCTGCTCGCCCGGCGCTGACCCCGCCCGCAGGAGCCCCGCCTGGACGGGACCGCAGGAACCTATTGCGTATGCAGGTGCATATGCATACCATGTCGTGGAATGCCCAGCAAGGAACTCAGCAAGGAGCAGCGACAGAAACGAATTCAGGACATCATCGCCCGTGAGAGCATCAGCACGCAGGGCGAACTGGTGGAACGGCTCCGCGCCGAGAAGATCAACGTCACGCAGGCCACCGTCAGCCGCGACATCAACGAACTGCGCCTGGTGCGCCTCCCCATCGGGAAGGGCCGGCACCGCTACGCCCTGGCGCACACCACCGGGCACGCCGACGTGGAAGACGAACTGGGCCGCCTCTTCCAGAACTTCGTGCACGACGTGGACCGCGGCGAGAACCTGCTGGTCGTCCGGACCGCGCAGGGCCACGCGAGCGGGGTGGCGCTGCTGCTCGACCGCCTGCGCCGCGACGACATCGTGGGCACCATCGCCGGGGACGACACCATTCTGGTGGTGGCCCGCAGTGTGGAAGAAGGCGAGACGCTGATGGAGGAATTCCACACCCTGATGCTCGGCTGAGCGGAAAGGGGAAGTGGCCGGTCAACGATCTATCCGTTGACCGGCCACTCTTTAAATATTCACCGTTACGGCACGTCGTCGTCGTCCAAGACAGGTACGTTCCCGATGGGGAGCTGAACGTGGGCGGTGGTGCCCTGGCCCAGGTCGCTTTCCAGCCAGATGCGGCCGCCGTGGGCGTCCACGATGCCCTTGGCGATGCTCAGGCCCAGGCCGGCGCCACCCTGGTCGCGGCTGCGGCTGTCCTCCAGGCGGTAGAAGCGGTCGAAGAGGCGCTCAAGCTGATCGGCGGGGATGCCGGGCCCGTCGTCCTGCACGCTCAGGTGCATCTGCTGGCCGGCGGCGTCCAGGGTGCTCCCGAGGGTCACGGTGCGCGCGCCGGCCTTCAGGGCATTGCCGACGAGGTTGATGATGACCTGCTTGAGCCGGTCCGGGTCGCCCTCGAAGGGCAGGTCGTCACCGCTGACATCCAGCGTGGTCTGCTGGGCCTGGGCGAGCGGCGCGAGTTCCCGGGCGATCTCACGCAGGAACAGGCCGGAGAAGATGGGCGCGCGGTTCAGGACCAGCGCCCCGCTGTCGGAACGGGCGAGTTGCAGCAGGCTGGCGATCAGGTTGGTGAGGCGTTCGGATTCGCTCTGGATGATCTTCAGGCTCTCGGCCTGCTGGCCGGTGGGGTTGGTGCGGCGCAGCAGGTAACTGGCATGCCCGCTGATCGCGGTGACGGGGGTGCGCAGTTCGTGGCTGGCGTCGCTGGTGAAGCGGCGCTGCGCCTCGAAGCTCTGTTCCAGGCGGCCCAGCATGCCGTTCAGCGCCTGCGCGAGGGCCTCGACCTCGTCGCCGGTGGCGGGCACCGGGACGCGCTCGGTGAGGTTCTCCCCGCCGATGCGTTCGGCGGCGCGCCGCACCAGCCGCAGAGGTCCCAGGGCCTGCCCGGCGAGCAGGTAGGCGCCGGTCCCGGCACTCACGGCCCCGATGGCGCACAGCAGCAGCAGCACGTTCTGAAGGTTGGTGAGGGTGTTGTTGATTCCGCCCAGGCTGCGGGCCACGTAGGTGACCGCCAGGGTGGGATCGCTGCCCAGGGCCGCGGACTTCAGCTGCAGGGGTTCCAGGCGCACCAGGACCCGCATGGGCGTGGGGGTGTCCCGGAAGCGTTCCCGGACCGGCAGGTTGAGCTTCAGCTGCCCGTCGGGCGCCTCGATCAGCGCGGCGAGTTGCGCGTCGGTCAGTTCGATGGGGTGGTCGGGGTCGGTGGCGATGGTGATGCGGCTGACCGCCTGGATGTCGCGCAGGTACTTGAACAGCTGGCCCCGCATGGTCGGCGTGGTCGCGTTCTGCAGGTCGGTGGCCAGGGTGGGCAGGTCGTAGAAGGCGAGTTCCTCGATCTGGATGAACGAGTCCGGGAACTGGTAGCGGGAGATCACGACCTCGCCGTTCGCCTCGCGGTCCAGCCGGTCGGGGTCGTGCAGGTTCAGGCTGGGCGCGAGGCGCACCAGGCTGACGTAGGTGTCCTGCAGCTGCCGGTCCACGCCGGCCACCAGGCTGCCGCGCATCAGGATCAGGGCGGCCAGCGCGACCAGGGACAGCAGCACGGTCAGGAGCGCCGTGTAGAACACCGTGAGCCGCCAGCGCAGGGTCACGGTGCGTGCTCCTGCCGGGCGGCCCGGGGGGTGAGGGGGGTGGGGGTCATTCCTCGCGCAGGACGTACCCGACGCCGCGCACGGTGTGGATCAGGCGCCGTTCGCCGCCCTCTTCCAGCTTGCGGCGCAGGTAACCGATGTACACGTCCACGACGTTGCTGCCGCCGGTGTACTCGGGCCAGACCTTCTCCTCGATCTCGAAGCGGGAGAAGACCTTGCCGGGGTTGCGGGCGAGGAGTTCCAGCAGTTCGAATTCCTTCGCGGAGAGTTCCACGCGCCGGCCGCCGCGGAAGATCTCGCGGCCGTCGAGGTTCATGACCAGGTCGGCGACGCGCACCTCGCCGGTCACGGCGGGGTTCACGCGGCGCAGGTGGGCGCGCACGCGGGCGAGCAGTTCCTCGATGGAGAAGGGCTTGATGAGGTAGTCGTCGGCGCCGGAGTCCAGGCCCTCGACCTTGTCCTGAATGCCGTCCTTGGCGGTCAGGATGATGATGGGGGTGTTGCTGGTCTTGCGGATGCGGCGGGCAACTTCCAGGCCGTCCAGGACGGGCAGCATCAGATCCAGGATCACGAGGTCAGGGTTGACTTCACGGAATTTGGACAGGCCGGTCACGCCGTCGAAGGCGACTTCGGTGGCGTAGCCTTCGGCCGCGAGTTCCAGCTCGATGAAGCGGGCGATGTCTTTCTCGTCCTCAATGACGAGTACGAGGGGTTTGCGTTCCATGACCCAGAGTCTATGGAGGCTTCTCATGAGAATCCGGTCGCGGTGCTTAATGCCAGTTTATGTGGTTCCCCATGGACAGACACACCGAAATCCGGCCGCTGGCCCACCAAACACCGCCCATGCCATCACAGAGGAGCTCATGAGCTGCTCAGAGAGCAGCCCTGCATGAGCCTCATCCGTTCTCAGGCCGGGCGGCGCCGGACCGGGTCGGCCCGCAGGGGCGCCACGCGCGCCACCACCGGCTCCTCGACCACCAGCTCGTACCCCACGCAGTCCGGCCCGAAGCCCTGCAGGCTCAGCGCCGGGCGCTTCACGACCCGCCAGGGCCCCTGCGCCGCGCCCGACAGGTCCTGGCAGACGATGGTCTGCCCGGCCGCCGCCGCGTCACACAGGCGCCGCGAGTAGTTCACCGGCAGACCGTAGGCGCTCATCTGCCCGCCGACCGGCCCGGTGATCACCTCGCCGTACGCGGCCCCCACCCGGACCTGAAGCTGCACGCCCAGGTACCCGGCCAGGCTCAGGCGCGCGGCGCGTTCGTGGGCGCCTAGTGCGGCGAACACGGCCTTGCGCTCGCAGCCTTCCGGCCACAGCGCCAGCACGGCGTCGCCCTGGTGTTGCAGCACCTGCCCGCCGGCCGCCTCGAAGCTGAGGATCATGACCTGCACGAATTCCGCCATGAGGGCCTGGTAATGCCCGAGTTCCAGGGCGTGCGCGAGACGCGTACTCCCCACCACGTCTACCAGCACCAGACTGGCGCGGGTGGGTTCGACTTTGACAGCAGGAAGAGGGAGAAGACGCTCAGGCATAAGAGTCTTCCTTATTGTGCCTTAACTCTCCCTCATTGGCATCCCCCGCTGCCTAAAGCCACCGGGCTTGACAGGGGGCAGATGAGCGGCCTCTACAGCGTGAAGCCGTGCAGGGGCGGGGCGGTCCGGAACGCCACCCAGTCCCCGGGGGCCAGGGCAGGCAGGGCGGTAAACGCCGCCAGCACCAGGGGCAGCCGCGCCTGCACCACGCACACCGAACGCTGCACCGCAACGACCTGCCCCCGGCCCTCCACCTGCGAGATGCCCACGCTGGTCAGGGCTTCCTCCGCGGCGTCCTCCGGCGCGAGGCGGGTGAACTCCTCCAGCACCCCATGTACGATCACCCGGGCCGGCCCGGGCGCCGCCGCGTACGGGCCGTTCCGGTCGAACAGGTACAGCACCCGGCCCCCAGCCGCGAACTCCAGCAGCGGACTGCCCTCCCGCTGCGGGTACAGCAGACCCTCGGCCGCGTGGGCCGCGAAGCGGGTGGTGAATTCTCCCTCGGAGCTTTCCAGGGGGCCCAGGCGGTCCCCGGTCAGGAGACCCGTCATGCCGGCGTCCCGGGCCGGGGAAGGGGAGGAATCGCGTGCAGCGCGGCCGTCATTCCCGGCATTCTAGAGCGCCTCATGCGCCGGCGCCCTCACCGCCCGCCGGGCGGCGGCTCCTCCAGCCAGTCCAGGTCCGGTCGCACCTGCCCGGCCGCGTCCAGCACGGCGTCCGCCCGCTCCAGCGCGAAGGTGCCCTCCACCTCCCGCAGCATGTGAATCAGCACCAGCCCCCGCAGCCGCTCCAGCGCCGCCCAGGCCACCCCGCCCACCACATGCGCGTCCTGCGCCAGGGTGAGCAGGCGCAGGGTCAGGCGGTCCTCACCCTCCCGGAAGGCCCGCACGGCCGCCTCGGGCACCAGCCGGCCCCTCAGGTCGTCAGGGTCCGCCACACCACGTCCACGACCACACCCGCCAGCATGGTCAACGCCAGCCACATGTTCGCGTCGAAAAACGCCACGTTCACCCGCGCCAGGTCATCCGGGTTCACGATCCGGTGCTCGTACAGGAGGATGCCGCCCATCACCAACGCCGCCAGGAAGTACCACGGACTCGCCCCCGCCAGCACACCCACCAGCACCAGCAGCGCGAACGTCAGCGCGTGGCTGACCGCCGCGATCCGCAGCGCCCGCGGAATCCCGAACCGCGCCGGAATGCTCTTGATGCCGTTCGCCAGATCGAACCGGTAATCCATGGTCGCGTAGATCACGTCCAGGCCCACCATCCAGAAGATCACCACCGCCCACAGCGCCCACGCCACCGGGTGAAACTCACCCGTCACCGCGATCCACCCGCCCGCCGCCGCCGCGCCGTCCGTCACGCCCAGCCACACGTGACACAGCCACGTGAAGCGCTTCGTGTACGGGTAGCCGATCAGGAACACCACCGCCAACGGCAGCAGCATCAGGCACAGCGGGTTCAGCTGCCACGCCGAGACCACCAGCACCACCAGACTCACCGCCACCAGCGCCCACGCCTGCCCCGGCGACACCTTCCCGGCCGGCACCTCCCGGCCCGCCGTGCGCGGATTGCGCGCATCGATCAGCCGGTCGATGACGCGGTTGGCGCCCATCGCCGCCGTGCGTGCCGACGCCATCGCCACCGTCACCCAGAACACCGTCGCCAGCCCCGGCCAGCCCGTTCCGAACTGATGCATGCTCGCCAGCAGCATCCCCGCATACGCGAACGGCAGGGCGAACACCGTATGCTCGAACTTCACCAGATCCAGGTACGTCTTCACGCGGGCCAGGGCACTCACGCCCCCACCATACGCGCCCCCGCCCCCAGACCCCACGCGGCATCTGCTATAGTCCTGGGGCGCGCAACGCATCGAGGCGTAGCGCAGGCCGGTAGCGCACTTGGTTTGGGACCAAGGGGTCGCTGGTTCGAATCCAGTCGCCTCGACCAAGTTGAATCAAGCGGGCGCGCACCCGCGGGATTGGTGTAGTGGTAGCACAGCAGCCTTCCAAGCTTCTGGCCTCGGTTCGAATCCGTGATCCCGCTCCAAAACGGAAGGCTCCCCACGCGGGAGCTTTCTCACTATGCGCCCTTAGCTCAGCTGGATAGAGCAACCGCCTTCTAAGCGGTCGGTCGTAGGTTCGAGTCCTACAGGGCGCGCCAGCACAAGCAAAACCCCCGGTCAGCAGCCGGGGGTTCATCCATATCGCGCTCAGGTGGTCACAGGGGCGTGAGTGAATCCGAGGGGCCCGTGCCCACCCCCGAGGCCCGGTGCGGCGCGCAGGGCGCGTTGCAGGTAGGCGTGCGCCTGCCGCACCGCCTGCGGCAGCGGCTGGCCGTGGGCAAGATTCGCGGTGATGGCCGCCGAGAGTGTGCAGCCGGTGCCGTGCGTGTGCCGGGTGTGCAGGCGCGGCGCACGGAGGGTCAGCGTATGGTCCGGGGTGCGGAGTTCGTCGGTGACCGTCTCCCCTGCCGCGTGACCGCCCTTGAGGAGCAGCGGGAGGGTGTCGGGGGCGCCGGCCTGCCGCAGGGCGGCCCATTCGGGCAGGTTGGGGGTGACCAGGGTCGCCAGCGGCAGCAGCTCGCGGGTCAGGGTGAACAGGGCGAGGTCGTCCAGCAGGGCGGCCCCGCTCTTGGCGAAGAGGACCGGGTCGACGACCAGGGGCCCGGTCCAGTCGCGCAGTTCAGCGGCGACAGCGGCCACGATGGCGGGCGTGCCGAGCGCGCCGGTCTTGACGGCCTGCACCGGGAAGTCGGTCAGGACTGCGCGAATCTGGGCGCGAACGAGATCTGGGGGGAGCGGGTGGACGGCCTGCACCCCTAAAGTGTTCTGCGCGGTGACGAGGGTAACGGCGGAAGTACCGAACACGCCGTGCGCCTCGAAGACCTTCAGGTCGGCCTGGATGCCGGCGCCACCGCCGGAGTCGGACCCGGCGATGGTGAGCACGACGGGAGGAGCGGTCATGTGGCCCCCGCGGGGACCGGGAGAGCTGGGGCGGGCAGGAGGTCAAGGAGGCGCCGGGCGGTCCAGGGGGCCAGCAGCGCCCCGTGCCGTCCGTGCCCGGTGGCGACCAGCACGCCCGGCTGGCTGGGGTGCGGCCCGACGATGGGGTGGCCGTCCGGGGTGATGGGGCGCAGGCCGACCAGGGTGACCTGAACCGGCTGGTTCCGCAGGCGAGGGTCAAGGCGAACGGCAGCGGCCTGAAGCCAGCGGCAGGCACGTGGGTCGGGGATCCCGTGATTGTTCCGGCGGACGGTGGCACCGACGTACACGCCGTCCGGGCGGGTCAGGGTGTAGGTCCGGGCGCCCTGCCCCCGGCGCCGCCCGGCGGCCCGGGCGGGCGCCGCGGCCGCATCTGGGGGTGTGAACAGCAGCGCCTGCCCCTGCACGGGCGTGACGGCCAGGCCGAAGGTGGCGCTCCAGGCGCCGGCGGCCAGGATCACGGTCCGCGCCTGCCAGGGGCCCTGGTCCGTGGTGAGCTGAACGCCTTCCGGCTGAGAGTGCACGGTCAGCACCCGGCCCGGGTGCACCGGCAGGCCGTGCAGGGCGGCGCGGACCACGCTGGGTGGGTGCACCTGCGCCTCACCGGGCATGCGGGTCCAGGTGCCGTCCGGCTGGCGGGTCAGGACGCCCTCGCGGTAGTGGACGTGCATGCCGCTGGCGGTTTCCAGCTGCCGCGCGAAGGCCGGCCACAGGCGCAGGCTCTCGGCGGCCAGGGCGCCCAGGGGCGTGTCCGGCGTGAGCCCCTCGGCGGCTGGGCTGAGCAGGCCCGCCGCGGCCCGCCACGCCGCGCCGGGCAGGTCGGCGTCCAGCACGGTGACGGCGCGCCCGGCCTGCCGGAGGGCGAAGGCGGTGGTCGCACCGATCAGGCCGCCGCCCACCACGAGCACGTCCGCGTGGCGCGGCGTCATGCGGGGAGTTCCGCGTCCGGGAGGCGCACCGCGCCCACCGGGGGGCTGCTGGGGTTGGCGGCGTCCCGTTCGGCCATCCGCCCGGCCTGCCAGGCGAGCCGGCCCGCCTGCACACCCAGCGCGAAGGCGCGGGCCATGGCGACCGGGTCGCGGGCTTCGGCGATGGCGGTGTTCAGCAGCACGGCGTCCGCGCCGAGTTCCAGGGCCTGCGCGGCGTCGCTGGGCACGCCCAGGCCGGCGTCCACCACGACCGGCACGGCCGCGCCGTCCAGCACCGTGCGGATCAGTTCGGCGGTGCGCACGCCCCGCCCGGACCCGATGGGGCTGGCGAGCGGCATCACGGCCGCGCACCCGGCGGCTTCCAGGGCGCGGGCGAGCACGCCGTCCGGCTGCACGTAGGGCAGCACGGTGAAGCCGTCGTCCACGAGCTGCTGCGCGGCATGCAGGGTGCCCACCGGGTCCGGCAGGAGGTACTTCGCGTCGGGGATGACCTCCAGTTTCACCCAGGTCACGCCGGTCGCGGCGCGCGCGAGTTTCGCCACGCGCACGGCTTCCTGCGCGGTGCGGCAGCCGGCGGTGTTCGGCAGCAGGGCGTAGCGGTCCAGGTCCAGGGCGTCCAGCAGGCCGTCGTGGCCGGGGGACCGGAGTTCCACGCGGCGGATGGCGACGGTCACGAGTTCGGTGCCGGACGCGATCAGGGCCTCGCGCATCACGGTGAAGTCCCGGTACTTTCCGGTGCCGAGAAAGAGGCGGGAGGTGAAGTGGCGGTCACCGAGGCGCAGGAGATCAGGCGGGGTGGTCATGGGCGCTCCTTTCAGCCGCCCCCGATCACGCGCACGATTTCCACGTGATCGCCGGGGTGCAGGGGATGGTCGGGCGCCTGTCCGCCCGGGTGGAAGTGGTCGCCGACGGCGATGGCGACCCGGTCGCGGGGCACGTTCAGCTCGCGCAGCAGGGCGTGCAGGGTCAGGCCGGGGGTGTGGGGGTGCGGCTCGCCGTTCACGTGCAGCGTGGCGATGCCGGCCGCTGCGGCCCGGGGCAGCTTCGCGCGCAGGGCCGCAGCGGCCCGGGCCGGGTCGGGGGCGTCCAGGATGGCGCGCACCACGGCCACGCGGGTGGCGCCGGCCTCCAGCACGGCCTCGATGGTGTCCCTCTCGATGCCGCCGATGGCGTACCAGGGCAGCGGGGGGTTCAGGCGGGCGACGTGCCGGACGTACTCCAGTCCGGCGGCCGCGCGGCCGGGTTTGGTGGGCGTGGGGTGCACCGGGCCGGTGGCGAAGTAGGCGGGCGCTTCGCGCAGGGCGGCGTCGGCGTCATGGGGGCGGTGGGTGCTGCGCCCGATACGCAGCTGTGGGGCGAGCTGGCGGGCCCAGCGGACCGGGAGGTCCCCCTGGCCGAGGTGCACGCCGTCCGCGCCGGCGGCCACGGCCACGTCCACGCGGTCGTTGATGAAGAAGGGCACGTTCCGGGCGTGGGCCAGGGCGCGCACCTTCTCCCCCAGGGCGATGTAGGGGCCGGCCTCGCCGTAGCGGGGGTCGGCGGCCTTGCAGCGCAGTTGCAGGGTATCCACCCCGCCGTCCAGCGCCGCCTGGACCCGCGCGAGAAAGTCGGGTTCGGGCTGGTCCGGGCGGGGCGTGGCGACGAGGTACAGCGCTCCGAGGGGCCGCTCAGTCATTGCCGCTTCCCGACTCGGTGTAGAGCGCACTGCCGCGTTCGCGGAACTCGTGGGCTTTCGCTTCCAGGCCGGCGAGCACGTCCTCGGCGCGCAGGTCGTGGCTGAGTTTCATGCTGCAGAAGTGCGGGCCGCACATGCTGCAGAAATGCGCGGTCTTGGCGGCCTCGGCGGGCAGGGTCTCGTCGTGCAGGGCGCGGGCGCGCTCCGGGTCCAGGGAGAGGTTGAACTGGTCCTGCCAGCGGAACTCGAAGCGGGCCTTGCTCAGGGCGTTGTCGCGGGCCTGCGCGCCGGGGTGGCCCTTGGCGAGGTCGGCGGCGTGCGCGGCGATCCTGTAGGCCATGAGGCCCTCGCGGACATCATTCCTGTCGGGCAGGCCCAGGTGTTCCTTGGGCGTGACGTAGCAGAGCATGGCGGTGCCGTACCACGCGATCTGCGCCGCGCCGATGGCGGACGTGATGTGGTCGTACCCGGGGGCAATGTCGGTGGTGAGCGGCCCCAGGGTGTAGAAGGGCGCTTCCTGGCACACGTCGAGCTGCCGGGTCATGTTCTCGCGGATGAGCTGCATGGGCACGTGCCCGGGGCCCTCGATCATGGTCTGCACGCCGCAGTCCCAGGCGACGCGGGTGAGTTCGCCCAGGGTGTCCAGTTCCGCGAACTGCGCGGCGTCGTTGGCGTCCTCGATGCTGCCGGGGCGCAGGCCGTCCCCGAGGCTGAAGGTGATGTCGTACGCAGCCATGATCTCGCAGATCTCCGGGAAGTGCGTGTACAGGAAGTTCTCCTGGTGGTGCGCCAGGCACCATTTCGCCAGGATGCTGCCGCCCCGGGACACGATGCCGGTGCGGCGCCGCGCGGTGAGGGGCACGTGCGCGAGGCGCACGCCGGCGTGGATGGTGAAGTAGTCCACGCCCTGCTCGGCCTGCTCGATCAGGGTGTCGCGGTACAGCGCCCAGGTGAGTTCCTCAGGCTTCCCGCCGACCTTCTCCAGCGCCTGGTAGATGGGCACGGTGCCGATGGGCACGGGGCTGTTGCGCAGGATCCACTCGCGGGTCTGGTGGATGAAGCGGCCCGTGGAGAGGTCCATGACGGTGTCCGCGCCCCAGCGGGCGGCCCAGACCATCTTCTCCACCTCCTCCTCGATGCTGCTGGTCACGATGCTGGTGCCGAGGTTCGCGTTGACCTTCACGCGGAAGTTCCGGCCCAGGATGGTGGGTTCGAGTTCCGGGTGGTTGACGTTCGCGGGAATCACCGCGCGGCCGCGGGCGACCTCGGCGCGCACGAACTCCGGGGTGATCTCGCGGGGGATGCTCGCACCGAAGGCCTCGCCAGGGTGCTGCTGCGTCAGGTCGAAGGCGGCGTGCTGGCGCAGGTTCTCGCGCAGGGCCACGAATTCCATCTCGGGCGTGATCTCGCCGGCACGGGCGCGCTGCATCTGCGTGCCGGCCTGACCGGCTTTGGTGCGGCGGGGGGCGGGCACGGCCGGGAAGGGCAGCGGGCCGTCCAGGTCGGCGGGCGCGGCGAAGCGGGGCGTGACTTCCAGCCGGGCGTCGTGCGCCAGCCAGGGCCGGGCGACCGGCAGGCCGCGGCGCAGGTCGATGCCCACGGCCGGGTCGGTGTAGGGGCCGCTGGTGTCCGGCACGAGCAGGTCGGGGTTCGGGGTGCTGCGGCTCACGCCGCTGAAGGCCTCCACGGTGGGCGACTGGCGGATGGCGCGCACGGGCACGCGCACGCCCGGGTGCAGGGTGCCGGTCAGGAAGCGTTTCTCGCTGCCGGGAAAGGGGGTGGTGGACAGGGCCGGGGTGGGCGCAGGGTCGGATGTCAGGGGCATGGGGCCTCCACAGGGCAACAGGCGGGGACACGCGCCGGAAGGAACACGGCACGCCAGGAAACAGACGGGGCTGGTCAACAGGAAAAGAGGTCAGGCGCGTGGCCCGCAGGGGGCGTCACTCGCGTGGATTGGTCATCGAATCAAGAGCCCTCCTCCTGAAAGTCGTTCCGGAGGAGGGCGGCCCGCAGGCATGCAGGAAGGTCCGCTCGCGTCAATCTTCCTCCGCTGGTGCAAACCAGATCAGGTTCTAGGGTTAGGCCGCGGCCCTCTCAGCCCGCCGCATCTGCGGCCGGGCACCCCTGTTGACGTGCAAACAGTGTCCCACCGCGCGGGGGCAGGGTCAAGCGCGCCGTCCAGGCGGGCGAACACGGAGCGTGTTAGCCGCTTGTAAGTGCCGCCCGGCATCGTGCGCCCATGACGCAACCCCCTGAACCGCCCGGGCGCGGCACCAGCACCCGCCCCGAGTTCGTGATGTCGGTCTGGCGTTCCCGGGCGGGCCACTGGCAGGGCCGCCTGAAAAGCGTCCGGGACGGCTCGGAACGCCACCTGAGCGACCTGAACGAACTGCTGGACGTGCTGGACCACTGGACGTCCGGCGCCCCCCGGAGGGAACCCCATGCTGAAGCCTGACACCCTGCTGCCCAGCGCCGCGCCCCTGCCGGCCCGCCGGGACGCGCCGCCCGTGAACGTCCCGCTGATGGACGTGACCCTGGACCGCCGGGGCCTGCTGTACGGCCTGCTGTTCTCGTTTCTGCTGACCCTGGCGGTGTACTTCGGGTCGCAGCGTTTCCACGGCTTCGACGGGGCGCTCGCCGGGTACTGCTTCGCGACCATCTTCGCGCTGTTCGGCGTGGTGTACCGCTACGTGGTGTGGCTGCAGCGCCCCGCCACCCGCACGTACTGGAAGCGCGGCTGGGAGCTGTTCTGGCAGCCGGGGCAGCGCGTGCACAACACGCTGCTGTTCTTCCGGATGGGCTGGGAGAAACTGATCGAGCAGCGCTTCATCCGGCGCCGCTCGAAAAACCGCTGGCTGGCGCACCAGCTGATCTTCTGGGGCTGCGTGATCGCCATCGCCATCACCTTCCCGCTCACCTTCGGGTGGCTGCGCTTCGAGAGTGATTTCACCAACCCCAGCGATTACCTGATCGTGCTGTTCGGCCAGCGGCTGGAGTTCTTCACGTTCCCCGCCCGCAGCGTGCTGGGCTGGCTGATCATGCACGGCCTGAACATCGCCGCGGTGCTGTGCCTGGCCGGGATCAGCCTGGTGCTGGGCCGCCGCATCAAGGACGAGGCGGACATCACCACGCAGCGCTTTGATAACGACATCCTGCCGCTGGTGCTGCTGTTCGCGGTGTGCGTGACCGGCATGATGCTGACCGTCTCCAACATGTTCATGGAGGGCAAGTTCTACTACTGGATCACCACCACGCACGCCGTGACCGTGATGCTGTGGCTGCTGTACCTGCCGTTCGGGAAGTTCTTCCACATCTTCCAGCGCATCGCCAACGTGGGCGTGTGGTTCTACAAGGCGGCCGGCGCCAATGGCCCGCAGGCCAAGTGCGCGCGCTGCGACGCGGAGTACATGAGTGAGATGCACCGTGCGGACGTCAAGGCGATCCTGCCGGACCTGGGCTTCGACTACCGGCATGACCAGGCGGAGAACTGGCAGAACCTGTGCCCCGCCTGCCGGCGCAAGCTGATGACCCTGAACCAGTTCCAGGCGACCGGCAAGGAGTTCATGTGACGAGCCTCCCCCGCCCTGCGCCGAAAGAGGTCCCGACCCCCCGCACCTTCTCGAAGGGCCGCGCGTACGCCGAATTCGTGGCGTGGCTGGGCAGCCTGTCGCGGCCCGCGCCGGTCCCCCTGCCCCTTCCCGTCAAGGAGATTCCCCATGGCTAAACCGCCCCTGACCCGCCCGCAGTACCTGGAGGAATTCGGGCCGACGCTGCACTACACCCCGCCGCACGGCTTCAAGACGGTGGACGAGTACGACGACATCGTGGACACCCACTGCTGCTTCTGCGGCCAGCAGTGCGGCATCAAGCTGAAGGTCAAGGACAACGCCGTGGTGGGTTTCGAGCCCCGCTACGACTTCCCCTTCAACCGCGGGAAGCTGTGCCCCAAGGGCATCAAGCGGTACCTGCAGGGCAGCCACCCGGACCGGCTGCTGTACCCGATGCGCCGCACCGAGCAGGGGTACCAGCGCATCAGCTGGGACGAGGCGCTGTCCGAGACGGTCAGCAAGATCCAGGAAATCCAGGCGAAGTACGGCAGGGACAGCTTCGCGATGCTCTCGGGCGTGAGCCTCAGCAACGAGAAGTCGTACCTGGTGGGCAAGTTCGCGAGGTTGGCGCTGCAGACCGCGAACCTGGACTACAACGGGCGGCTGTGCATGGTGTCCGCCGGCGCCGGGAACAAGAAGGCGTACGGCATCGACCGGGCCAGCAACCACTGGGAGGACATCACCAAGGCGAAGGTGATCTTCATCATCGGCACGAACATCGCCGAGTGCTTCCCGATCACCACCGACTACATCTGGCGTGCCCGGGACAACGGCGCGAAGGTCATCTACGCCGACCCGCGCATGGTGCCCATGGCCCGTACCGCCGACCTGTTCCTGCCGCTGCGGGTGGGCAGCGACTCGGCACTGCTGATGTCCATGCTGCACGTCATCATCCGTGACGGCCTGACCGACGAGGCGTTCATCGCCGCGCACACCCTGGGCTTCGACGACGTGCGCGAGGCGGTGAAGGACGCCACGCCCGAGTGGGCGGCGCAGATCACCGGGATTCCCGCCGCGAAGATCGAGCAGGCCGCCCGCTGGTACGGCGAGGCCGAGACCGGCATGATCCTGCACGCGCGCGGCCTGGAACACCAGACCAAGGGCGTGGACAACGTGGTGAGCTGCGCGAACCTGGCGCTCGCCACCGGCAAGATCGGCCGCGAGGGCTGCGGGCACAGCACCATCACCGGGCAGGGCAACGGGCAGGGCGGGCGGGAACAGGGCCACAAGTGTGACCAGCTGCCCGGCAACCGCGACATCACCAACCCCGAGCACCGCGCGTACATCTGCGACGTGTGGGGCGTGAGCGACGAGGAACTGCCCGGCAAGGGCCTGTCGGCGCAGGAGATCCTGAACGCCATTCACGCCGGGGAGATCAAGGGCCTGCTCAGCCTGTGCTTCAACCCGCTGGTGTCCCTGCCGGACGCGAACTTCAACCGCGAGGCGCTGGACAAGCTGGAGCACTACACCGTCATCGACTTCTTCCTCTCGGAAACCGCGCAGCACGCCGACATCGTCCTGCCCGGCAGCCTGCACGAGGAGGACGAGGGGACCAGCACCAGCGGCGAGGGCCGCGTAATCAAGATCAACGCGCCCGTCACCCCGCCCGGCGAGGCGAAACGCGACTGGGAGATCCTGCTGGACATCGCCGGCCGCCTGGGCCGCGGCAAGTACTTCCCGTTCCGGAACACCGAGGAGATCTTCAACGAGATGCGTGTCGCCTCCCGCGGCGGCACCGCCGACTACAGCGGCATCACCTGGGACAAGATCGTGGCGAACCAGGGCGTGTTCTGGCCCTGCCCGCAGACCACCGAGCGGGGCCGCACCACCAAGAACCCCGCCGAACTGGACACCGCGCACCCCGGCACCCCCAGGCTGTACGAGGGCGGCGTCTTCTACTTCCCGGACGGCAAGGCCCGCTTCAACCCCGTGAAATGGCGCGAGAGCGCCGAGGTCGTGGACGACGAGTACCCGGTGTGGTTCACCACCGGCCGCGTCGTCAGCCAGTACCTCAGCGGCTCCCAGACGCGGCGCATCGGGCCGCTGGTGGACCAGTTCCCGCACCCGAAACTGGAAGTGCACCCGCGCATGGCGCAGCAGCTGGGCATCCGCACGGACGACTGGGTGACCATCCAGACCCGGCGCGGGCAGGTGATCATCCAGGCGAACGTGGTGAACACCATCCGGCCCGACACGGTATTCATGGCCTACCACTGGGGCGGCAAGGAAAGCGCGAACCTGCTCACGCAGCGCGCCCTGGACCCCGTCAGCAAGATCCCGGAGTTCAAGGTCAGCGCCTGCCGCGTGCGCCTCGCCACGCCCGAGGAGCAGGCCGAGGGGCAGCGCGTCAAGGCCCTGAGCGCCGTGACCGAGAAGGGCATCCCCGCCGGGTACGGCCTGGACGCCCGCCGCCAGGAGCTGAAGCGATGAGCGAGATGCGGTTTTTCATCGACCCGGTGCGCTGCATCGGCTGTAAGGCCTGCATGCAGGCGTGCAGCGAGTGCAGCACGCACCGCGGCAAGAGCATGATTCACCTGGAGTACATCGAGCGGGGCAGCAGCACCCAGACCGCGCCGATGGTGTGCATGCACTGCGACCTGCCCACCTGCGCGGCCGTGTGCCCGGCCGACGCGATCAAACGCACCGAGGACGGCGTGGTGCAGAGCAGCCAGTCGCCGCGCTGCATCGGCTGCGCGAACTGCGTGAACGCCTGCCCGTTCGGCGTGCCGCGCTACTACCCGGAAATCGACCAGATGCTCAAGTGCGACATGTGCTACGACCGCACCAGCGTGGGCCTCAAGCCCATGTGCGCCAGCGTGTGCCCCAGCGAGGCGCTGTTCTTCGGGACGCTGGAAGAATTCCAGTCCCGCCGGCACGGCACCCCGAAAAACACCTTCCAGTTCGGCATGCAGACCATCACCACCAAGGTGTTCATCGTGCTGCCTGAAGGCGAGATGGGCCTGGACATGGACGTGATCAGCCACATGGACGGCCGCTTCGACGACCAGGCCTTCGATCACCTGGACCCGTTCGCGCACCTGGACCCGCTCCCGCAGCACCCCTATCAAAAGCCACAAGGAGGCCCGCTGTGACCGCCCGGAACACCCCCACGCCCGCCGAGGCGGGCACCGCCGCGCCTGAATGCAAGCGCGAGGCGGCCCTGAAAAAGAAGTACCGCCGCCACTGGGAAGACGACTTCAGCGTGGACTGGGACACCACCGAGTACGTGTCCCGCCGCGAGTTCACGCGCTTCCTGGGCCTGAGCAGCGCCGGGATGGCGCTGGGCACCACCGTGATCGCCGCGGCCGCCAGCCTGAAAGGTGAGGAGAAGGGCGAGTCGCCGCGCGTGCGCGTGGGCCGCATTGCGGACTTCCCGGTGGGCGCCAGCAAGGCCTTCGAGTACCCCCGCAAGGGCCTGTACGCCCTGCTGGTCCGCCACGAGGACGGGTCGTTCAGCGCGTACAGCCAGAAGTGCCCGCACCTGGGCTGCGCGGTGTACTACGAGCACGAGAAGAACGTCCTGGAATGCCCGTGCCACGAGGGGTTCTTCAACGTGAAGACCGGGGACGTCATCAGCGGCCCGCCCCAGCGGGGCCTGAGCGTGGTGAACCTGGAAGTCTCGAACGACGAGGTGTGGGCCGTGGGCGGTGGTGGACATTGACGCGCCCTGACCCCACCCATGGCGCCGGCCGTGTGGTCCCGCCCGAAAGCCGGGACATGCGCGACCCCGCCAACCACGCCCTGCCGTCCCGGCCGAACACCGGCGCCCCGCGCGCCACGCGGCCCCGCCCGCAGTACGCGCAGCGCAGCCTGATCATCGGACTGATCCTGAGCTTCGTGCTGATTTTCTGGACGGTGCAGCTGTTCATCCTGATGACCAGCCTGGACGCCTACCTCGGCCACGAGCACGGCCTGCTGTGGCCCGCCGCGCTGAGCAGCCTGCTGCTGGCCGCGCTCACCCTGGTGCTGGTGCGCCTGATTCCCAAAGACCCCCGCCGTGACTGACCGGCACACAACAAGCGAAGGAGTTGTTATGACGACCACCGACCCGTCCCCCGCCCGTTCCTCCTCGTGGCTGCCGGCCTGGCAGCCGAACGACCCGGCGTTCTGGGAGGCGGAAGGCAAGACCCGCGCCTGGCGGACGCTGTGGGTCACCACCTTCGGGCTGACCCTGGCGTTCGCGGTGTGGTTCATGGTGAGCGCCATCGTGGTGCGCCTGAACGACATCGGCTTCGCCCTCAGCAAGGACCAGCTGTTCTGGCTGACGGCCATGCCGGGCCTCGCGGCCGGCCTCACGCGGCTGCGGCACATGTTCCTGGTGCCCACCTACGGCTCGCGCCTGACCCTGACGGTCTCCACGCTGGGCCTGCTGATCCCGGCGGTCGGGTGGGGGCTGGCGGTGCAGAACCCGCAGACGCCCTACTGGGTGCTGCTGGCCCTGGCCTTCCTGGCCGGGATGGGCGGCGGGAACTTCAGTTCGTTCATGCCCAGCACGTCGCTGTTCTTCCCGAAGAAGATGCAGGGCACCGCGCTGGGCATCCAGGCCGGCATCGGGAACTTCGGGGTGTCGCTGGTGCAGTTCCTGACGCCCTGGGTGGTGGGCGTGAACCTGTTCTGGTTCCTGGGGTCGAAGTCCGAGAACTGGGTGTTCGCCGGGAAAACGCAGCAGATCTGGCTGCAGAACGCCTCGTGGGTGTACATCCCGTGGCTGATCGCCGCGGCCGCGCTGAGCTGGTGGCTGATCCGCAGCGTGCCCATCAAGGCGAACGTCAAAGAGCAGCTGGCGATCTTCGGGGACAAGCACACCTGGATCATGACCAGCATCTACATGATGACCTTCGGCGCCTTCAGCGGGCTGGCCGCCGCGTTCCCACTGCTGATCAAGACCCTGTACGGCGGCTTCGAGAACGCCCCGCTGCCCCTGAAGTTCGCGTTCCTGGGGCCGCTCATCGGCTCCACCGTGCGCGTGCTGTTCGGCCTCATCGCCGACAAGACCGGGGGCGCGGTCCTCACCACCGTCAGCGCCATCGGCATGGCCGTGTGCGCCGTGCTGGTCACCTTCTACGTCACGCCCACCGGCCTGGAACAGTTCCCCATGTTCGTGGCGACCATGCTGGGCATCTTCTTCTTCAGCGGCATCGGGAACGCCAGCACCTTCCGGCAGATGCCGATCATCTTCAACCCCCCGCAGAGCGCCGGCGTGATCGGCTGGACGGCCGCCATCGCCGCGTTCGGGCCGTTCATCGTGAGCATGCTGATCAGCTTCACGCTGACCGCCGCCGGGAACGTCAAACCCTTCTTCTTCGGTCTGGCGGTGTTCTGCCTGTTCAACCTGGCGCTGAACTGGTGGTTCTACAACCGCCCCGGCGCGGAAAAACCCAGCTGACCCAGCACGCTCAGGGCGGGGCGGTCCTCTCCGGGGGCCGTCCCGCTGCGCTGTCACGGTCGGTGGCGCGGAGCCGCCTGCCTCCGGCCGGGCGTGCTCAAATGCCCTGCAGGCGGTGGCGGGCGTGGCGCAGCGGCTGAACCTGAACGTCCGGGCGTGACGGGCGCCCCGCGGCCCGTTCTTGAGGAATGCCCCATTTGCCCCTGGACGGGTCCGCTAGGATACCGGGGATGCCGGCCGACGTCCTGTCCACGGTGAGCTGGGCCGCGGAAACGCTGAGCCGGGAACCCCGGCAACTGTTCCATGTGGTGCGGGTGCTGCTCTCGGACCTGCGCCGCGCGACCGGCATGGACGGCGCGGAACTGTACCTCGCGGACCCGCAGCAGTCGGTGCTGATCCTCAGCGGGTACGCCGGCAAGGACGCCGAGGCGTTCCTGGAAAAGTGCGTCTTTCACTTCGGGGAGGGCTTTCCCGGGCTGGCCGCCGCCGGGCGGCAGATCGTGGAGACCCGGAACCTGGAATCCGACGAGCGGTACCTGCGCGAGCGGGTGCGCGCGCTGGGGTACCACGCGTTCCTGAGCTACCCGCTGCTGCTGCCGCACGCGGTGGTGGGCGTGCTGAACCTCGCGGCGCGGGATGTGCGGCAGGTGGAAGCCGCCAAGCGCAGCCTGGCGCTGATCTCGCCGCTGCTGGCCGCCAGCCTGTACGCGGTGATGACCTCGCTGGGCGAACGCACCCTGGAACGCGTGCGGCAGGCGCGCACCCCGCGGGACCGGGCGCTGGCGCTGCTGGAAGACAGCCTGGAGGCCAGTTCGGGCCTCCGGGCGGCGCTGCGGCCCCTGCACGGCGACCAGATCGAGACCCACCCGGACCAGATGCGCCCCTGCGGCTGTGACGGCAAGGCGCCCTGCCCGGCGCAGGCGGGGCAGATCTGCGTGTCGGGCATGCCGGAGCTGCCCTGCGCGGCGCTGCCCGTCAACCCTCACGTGGTGTGCCTGCCCGTCTGGGATGCGGGCGAGGTGAAGGCCGTGACGACCGTGCAGTTCTCCGCCAGGGGCGACCTGCATGCCGAGTCGGTGGCGCCGCTGCTGTGGATCTCGCGCCTGGCGGCGGGGGCCCTGGAGTTGCCCACCACCGCGGCGGCCCCGGAGACGCCGGTGTGGCTGGACATCGAGACGCTCGGCGCGTTCCGGATCCGGCGCGGCGGCGAGGTGCTCTCCCCGAAGGACTTCCGGCGGCGGCAGGCGTACCAGCTGCTGAAACTGCTGGTGACGCGCTGGGGCCGCCCGCTGCACACCGACGAGCTGTGCGAGGCGCTGTAGCCCGGCGAGGGCGTGGACGAGCGGGTGCTGGCGCGGCTGCACGTGACCCTGAACGCCCTTCGGCAGGTGGTGGAACCCCCGGACGCGTCCGGCGGGCGGGCGGAGGCGCAGGTGATCCTGCGGGACGGCAACGCGTACCGCTTCGCGCCGACCGTGGCGTACCGCCTGGATTCCGAGCAGTTCGAGACGCTGGTCCGGCAGGCGGACGGGCAGACGGGCGCGGCGGCGCTGGGCACGTACGCGCTGGCGCTGGCGCTGTACCGCGGGGACTTCATGGAGGACGACCCGTACTCCGACGCGTTCGCGCTGGAACGCGATTACCTGCGGGAACTGGCGGTGCGGTCCCTGTTCCGCGCGGCCGAGCTGCAGGAGGCGGCGGGGCTGAATCAGGACGTGCTGGCGTCGTACTCGCAGATTCTGGCGATCGACCCGCAGCACTTCGAGGCGCATGAGGCGCTGATCACGTTCCTGGTCAAGCACGGCCGGGTGGAGGACGCGCAGCTGCGCTGGGAGCGGTACGCCCGGGCGTTCGGCGGGGCGCCGCGCCTGCCGGCCCCCGCGCAGCAGCGGTCCCGGCCCCTGCCCAACTGAGCGGAGGGCCAGGGGAAGGTCAGGCCGGCTGCCAGTAGGCCTCTCCGGCGCAGTCCCGGCACAGGGTCCGGCCGCCCCGAGCTATCTCTCGTTCGTTGATGATCTCCTCGCCGCAGGTGTCGCACACGGCGCGTTTCCCGGTCACGCTGACCAGGGCCTTCAGGTCCACGGTGAGGGTCACGGGGGTCACGGTCAGGAGGTCGTCGTCCGGCCAGGTCTGGTAGGCGGCCATGTAGGCGTCCCAGCGTTTCTGCTCGCCGCGGCCGGCGCGCACGCGCGCGCGCAGGTCGGTGCGGGGCATGATGCGCACGGCCCGCCCGGTCTTGAGGTCCACGAAGGTCGCGGCGACCTTGCCGTGGTCCACGAGGCGCATGGTGCGCCGCCCCAGCCAGCAGCCGGACGCGACGGACACGCCGTCCGCGAAGCAGCCGTCGGTTTCCACGAACACCAGCACGCGCTTGTCGGTGCGGGGAAAGCTCAGGTCCAGTTCCCGGGCGGCGCGCAGCCCGATCCGGGCGCCCAGCACCTGCCGGGGGCACAGGTGGCTGTGCAGCGCCGCGCTGCGCGCGAGCAGGGCCGGCAGGGCGTCCAGCGGGGTGGGGGGCGGGGGGGCGGTCATGAGGGCTGTCATGTTAGGTCCTTTCCGTCCGGGCGTCAGTGGCCGTGCACGGCGGCGCCGTCGATCTGGCCCTGGAGGTGCGGGGTGGCGCGGCGCATCATGTTGTGAATCACGAGGTGCATCCACAGCAGGGACACGGCGGTGATCACGAACACCACCAGGAAGGTCGTCTGCGGGAACCCGAACAGGGTCTTGGTGTACGCGAACAGCGGCGGGAGGAAAAAGCCGCCCAGGCCGCCCAGCATGCCCACCAGGCCGCCGACGGCGCCCACGTCCTTCGGGAAGTACTCGGGGATGTGCTTGTACACGGCGGCCTTGCCGACGCCCATGGCGACGCCCACCAGGAACAGGCACAGCGTGAAGGGCCACAGGCCGAGCTGGTACTGCATGACCTCGTGGTTGGTGACGCCGCCCAGGCCGTCGGGCTGGTACAGGACGATATGGCCGCTGGGCATCATCATGAACAGCAGGGACACGAGCATCAGGATGAACGCGCCGTAGGTGGCGGTGCGCGCCCCGAAGCGGTCGGCGAGGTACCCGCCCAGGGGCCGCAGCAGGCTGGCGGGGAAGATGAACAGGGCGGTCAGGAGCGCGGCGTCGTGCAGGTCCAGGCCGAACACGTCCACGTAGTACTTGGGCATCCAGGCGGCCAGGGCCACGTACGCCCCGAAGAACACCACGTAGTACAGCCCGAAGCGCCACACGCGCACGTCCCGCAGCGGCGCGAGCATGTCCGCCAGCCGGCGGCCCTGCCCGGGGAAGCGGTCGGTGCGGGGGGCCAGGGCGAACACGGCCAGACCCATCAGGATCAGCAGGCAGCCGTAGATGAAGGGAATGCCGCGCCAGCCGCCGGGCATCAGGCCGCCCAGCAGGCCCGCGGCGGGCAGGGAGGCGATCAGGGCCGGGCCGATGAACTTGGTGACGCTGGCGCCCACGTTCCCCGCGCCGAACACGCCGAGCGCGGCGCCCTGCTGATTCTTGGGGAACCACACGCTGTTCCAGGCGATGCCTACCGAGAAGCTGTTCCCGGCGAAGCCCACCAGGAACGCCAGGGCCAGCAGCAGCGGGTAGCTCTGCGCCTGCGAGATCGCGAAGGCCGGCAGGGCGGTCAGGAGCAGCATGGTGCCCAGCACCCGCTTGCCGCCGAACTTGTCGGCGATGATGCCGGCCGGCAGGCGCCAGAACGAGCCGTTCAGGACCGCCACGGCGCTCAGCCAGGAGAGCTGCACGTCGGTCAGGCCGAATTCCTTGCGGATCGGAATGCCCAGGATGCCAAACATCAGCCACACGGCGAACATCAGCGTGAAGGCGGTCGTGGACAGGACCAGCACCTTGCGGCGGTCACCCGCCTCGCGGGCCGGGTCCGGCCCCTGGGACGTCAGGGTCGTCATGCCTGCATGTTCCCCCTGGCACTTACAAACCGTTAACAAAGCGCGCGGCGCGCTGGCCTTCCCGGTCCGGCGCGGCGGGGGGCTTGACCCTGACACATGCGGGAGGGTTTAGGGTGGGGGCATGCGGATCGGAGAACTCGCGAAGGCGTCCGGGGTGAGCGTGCGCGCCCTGCGGCATTACGACGCGCTCCACCTCCTCTCCCCGGTCCGCTCGGACAACGGGTACCGCGCGTTCACCGAGGACGACCTGCGGCGCGTGCAACTCATCCGCCTGTTCCTGAGCGTGGGCTTCCGGCTGGAGGAGATCCGCGAGTACGGCCCCTGCTGGCAGGGCGGCGCGGACCTGAACAGCCCACCGCACCTGCCCGACACCCTGGCCTTCTACGAGCGCAAACTGCACGACATCGACGCCCAGATCGCCGGACTGCAGGCCGTGCGCGAGCGCCTGCGGGGCCACATGGAGTACCTCCAGGCTCCCCCGCTGTCCTGACCGCCCTCCCCTACCCCTTCCGCGCTTCCCCGGTTTCCGGGGAGGGTCACCGCCCCATGGAGGCACCCCATGCAACTGCACCTGCTCCGCAACGCCACCCTGCGCCTGCACTACGCCGGCCGCACCCTCCTGATCGACCCGATGCTGGGCCCGGTGCACACCTTCCGGTCCCTGGCCGGCCGCGAGGAAAACCCCACCGCGCCGCTGCCCCTGCCCGCCGAGGACGCCGTGCGGGGCCTGGACGGCGTGATCGTCTCGCACCTGCACCCGGACCACTTCGACGAGGTCGCCGCCCGCCTGCTGCCGCGGGACCTGCCGCTGCTGTGCCGCAGCGGGGACGAGACCTTCTTCACGGGGCAGGGCTTCACGCAGGTCACGCCCCTGACCGGCCCGGGCGACTGGCTGGGCCTCAGCGTGCAGCCCACCGCCGGGCAGCACGGCACCGGCCCCATCCTGGACCGGATGGGCGAGGTGACCGGCTTCCTGCTCAGCGCGCCGGACGAACCGATCCTGTACTGGGCGGGCGACACCATCCTGTACCCGCCCGTGCTGGACGTCCTCCGGGACGCGCGGCCGGACGTGGTGGTCACGCATTCCGGCGGGGCCGCGCTGATGGACACGCCGATCATCATGGACGCCGCGCAGACGCTGAACGTGCTGCGCGCCGCCCCGGCCGCGCGGGTCGTGGCGACGCACCTGGGTGCCCTGGACCACTGCTTCACCACCCGCCAGGACCTGCGCGCCGCCGCCGACGCCGCCGGCATCGCCCCGGAGCGGCTGCTGATCCCCGCCGACAACGAAACGCTGACGCTGACCCGCTGAGCACGTTCTGGCGTGGGCCGGGCACCGCTCATTCAGGTGCCCGGCCCACGCCAGCTCTCTGAAGTCAGGGCTGGTCGGGGCGCGGGTCGGCCGGGTGGCGGCCCTCCCCCGTGGCGGGCAGGCGCACGAACCCAGAGGCCGGGGTCTGGCGGCGGCGGATGGTGTCCATCAGCTCTCGGATGGCGTCGGTCGTCTGCGCCTGCCGCTCGCTGCTGGCGGTGAGGCTCTCGATCAGGGGGGCCAGCGTGGCGTGCAGGGCGGCCGGGAGGTCCTCGCCCGGGCCGGACCGCTGCACGGTGCGCGCCAGTTCGGTGAGGGGCCCCTGCAGGCTGGCCTGGAGCGCGCCGGGCAGGGCCGCGGCGAGCTGCCCGGTCTGTTCCTGCGCGCGGGTCAGGCCGGCCAGCAGGGGTTCCAGCGCGGCTTTCAGGGCGTCCGGTCCGGGAGCCCCGGCCGGGCCCGGGGGGGTCCCGAGCGCCTGGAGGCCGCTGGCGATGTCGGCGAGTTGCGCGACCATGCGCTGCCCGGTGTCGGTGTCGTCGCCGCCCATCTTCTTCGCGCGGCGGTAGTCGGCCTTGATCTGCGCCCAGCGGGCGGCCTCGTCGGGGGTGAGGGTGCCGCGCAGTTCGCCCAGTTTCAGCAGGTTCTCCTCGGCGCCGGTGGTCAGGAGCTGCGCCTCGCGCAGGTAGTGGTCGGCGATCAGGGCCTGCAGTTCGGCGTCGTTCAGGACGGGGCTGACCTTCTCCGCGAGCTTGTTCATGTTGCGGTAGCTGCCCTGCAGCTTGAAGGGCGGTTCCTGGCGGTAGGCGTCGGCCTGGGCGGCGCTGGCGATGTACTGGGCGTTGATGCGGAACAGCACGTCCCGCACCTCCATCAGCTTGCGCAGCGTGGCGACGATCTCGCTGATCTCGGCGTCGCTGTAGGTGTGCTTCAGGCCGCCCAGGGACACGTCGCGGCCCTGGGCGCGTTCGGCGAGCAGGTACAGGTCCGCGAGGTCGCGGGCGGCGAGCGGCGCGAGAACCGGGTTGCTGGTCAGGCTGTTCTCGATGTACGACAGCAGGAAGGCGTCTTCCCTGCCGTTCAGCACGTCGCCGAGGTTGTACACGTCGGCGCGGTTGGCGAGCATGTCGGGAATGCGGAACACGTCGCCGGACTCGGTGTAGGGGTTCCCGGCCATCACGACCACGAACTTCTTGCCGCGCAGGTCGTAGGTTTTCGTGCGGCCCTGCCACACGCCCTCAATGCGGCGGGTGGCGTCGGTCAGGGAGATGAACTTCTGCAGGAACTCCGGGTGGGTGTGCTGGATGTCGTCCACGTACAGCATGACGTTGTTGCCCATCTCCAGCGCCAGGTTCAGTTTCTCCAGTTCCTGCCGGCTGGTGGCGTCCGGGGCCTGCACCGGGTCCAGCGAGCGGACCTCGTGGCCCAGGGAAGGCCCGTTGATTTTCATGAACACCAGGCCCAGCTGGTGGGCGACGTACTCCATCAGGGTGGTCTTGCCGTACCCGGGCGGGGAGATCAGCATCAGCAGGCCCATCAGGTCGCTGCGTTTGCCCTCGCCGGCGGTGCCCATCTGCTTGGCGAGGTTGTCGCCGATGATGGGCAGGTACACGTCGTTGATCAGGCGGTTGCGCACGAACGAGGTGAGCGGCCGCGCCTGGAATTCCGTGAGGCGCATGGCGTCCCGCTGCGCGGCGATGACCTCCTGCCGCGCGGCCTGGTAGCGCTCGAAGGCGGGCACGAACGTGTCGCGGTGGCGGGTCAGGCGGGCCAGGGTGTCGTCCACGCTGAGGGTCAGCGCGCCCTGCGCGATGCGGGGATGCTCGGAGAGCAGCCCGCCTACCGGCGCGGTGAGCGCCACGCTGCGCACGTCGGCCTGCACCTGTGGGCCGTACAGGCGCAGGGCGGCGGCTTCCGGCACGTGGCGGGCCAGCGCCGCGAACTCGGGTGCGGCGGCCAGGGCGCCCAGCCAGTGGGTGAGGAGCGCCCAGCGGCCGGCAACGTCGCCGTCCAGGCGGTCCAGCGAGGCCTGCACCTCGCCGGTGAGTCCGGCCTCGGCCAGCTTCGCGTCCAGCGCGGCGTTCAGGTCGGCGGCGGCCTGCGTGAAGCCCAGGCGCACCGGCGTCTGCCGCAGTTCCTCCGCCAGGAATTCGGCGGCCTGCGCGGTCTGCTCCGGGGTGTGCGGCAGGCCGGCGTCTGCCAGGAAGGCGGCGATACGGGTGCCCAGGGCGCTCACGGCCTCGGCCCGGGCGGCGCGCCCCCCGAACAGGCGCTGCATGGCGTGGGCACTGGTCAGCCGGGCCTGCCAGCCGGCCTGTTCCTCCGCGCCCAAGTGCGCCCAGACCAGGGCCGCCCAGGCGCGGGCGTCCGGCGGGAAGGCGAGGGTGCCCGCGCCGCGCAGCAGCGGCAGCAGCCGCTCCAGGATGCGGGCGGCGTCGTGGTCGTGCACGCCCTTCTCGTACCCCTCGCGGTAGCGGGGCGCAGCGAACGCCCGGACGGCCGTCTCCAATTCCGCGCTGCCCAGCCGCGACAGGCGGGCGAGGTCCAGGCCCTCGCGGCCCTCCTGCGCGGCCCACAGCACCTGCCCGGCGAGGTACTCGGCGCGGCTCACGTCCGGCGATTCGGACGGCAGCGTGACCGGCCAGTAATCGCGCAGCTCGTTCATGACCGGGTGGTTCAGCGGCTGCATGAAGTCCGTGCCGGTCAGGTGCACGGCCAGTTCGTTCCCGCGGGGCAGCAGGGTCAGGTCCAGCGGCTGGGTGTTCACGCTGAAGCGGTGGCGCGGCCCCAGGCGGATGACGTGCCCGCCGTCCTCGAACAGGTCGCTGCGGTCGCGCAGGGTGCGCACGGCGTTGTCCCGGGCGGCCTTCAGGCGGGCCTCGACGTCGTCGGCCTTCACGGCGTCGCCGAGGTCCCGCAGCCGGGCGGTGAGGTCGCGGAGTTTCACGACCAGCGGGTCCCCGGCGAAAAAGGCGTTCAGGTCGTCCGGGGTGCCGAGGCGCTCGGTGCGTTTCCCCAGGCCCGCGAGGATGCGGCCTGCGGCGTCCTGCACGGCCTGCGCGCGGCGGCCGCGCTCGTCCAGCAGGGCCTGTTTGTGCGTCTCGAAGACCTCCAGCACCTCCTCGCGCTTGGCGAGGATGTCGCCCAGGAAGCGCTCGTGCTCCCCGAACTGGCCTTCGAGTTCCTCCAGCTGCACCATCAGGCGGGCGAGCTGCTCGTCGGCCTTCTCGGGCGTGGTGCTCAGGCCCAGCGCGCCCGTGATGCTCTGCGCGTACAGGCTGAACTGCGCGGCGAACTGCGCGACCGCCTCGCCCTCGCCGAGCGTGCGGCGTTTCTGCTCGGTGCGGGCGCGGGCCTGGTTCAGCCGGGCGTAGATGCCGCTGATGGCCTCAACCACGCGGGTACGTTCGGTGGCGTCCTCGACCTTCAGGCCGGTCATGAGTTCGGAGAGCATGTCCAGGTCGCCGGCGGCGTCGGTCATGGCGTCCAGCACGGCGGCGAGGTCGCGGGTGGTCTGCGCGGCGTCCGACTGTGCTTCCAGGCTGCGCAGCGCCTCGGTGAAGGGCGTCAGGGCCTGCTCTCCGGCCAGGAAGGTGCCGGTGGCCGCGCCCAGGCGGGCGTGCGCGCCTTGCACCTCGGTGGCCATGGCATCGATGGCGGCCGTGTCGATGTACCGCAGGTCGCGGATGGTCATCAGCCGCCCGCGCTGCGCCGTCAGGCCGGCCAGGGCGTCCACGTACTCCTGGATGCGCGTCCAGCCCTCGGGTTGCAGGCTGCCCAGCAGGCGCCGCTGTTCGGCGCGGGCGTCCTCCAGGGCCTTCTGCGCCTGAGCGCGGATCGCCTGCACCTTCTCGAACTCGTCCAGCACGCTCTCGGCAGTGGCGGTGATGTCGTGCAGCACCTGCGGCAGCTCGCCCGCGACCTCGCCCGTGAACCAGTGGTGCAGGTCGAACAGCCGCCGCGTGCTGTGCGTGAGCAGCTGGTAGCGAGGCGCGGACACGTCCGGGTGCCCGATCTCGCGCGCCAGGTTGAACAGGTTGGAGATGCCGCGCACCAGTTCGGCGTTGCCCAGCCGGCCCAGCGCGGTGGTGCTGGGCGGGCGGCTGGCGGCAAACTCGTCGGTGGTGAAGGGCGTCTGCCACACCTGCATCTGGTGCACGCGGGTGGCCTCGGCGGACTCGGCGGTGAACAGCACCATCCGGCCGTCCGGCATCAGCGCGTACCCGTGCGCGAACAGTGGCGCCTGCACCTGCCGGGCGATCAGGTTGTACACAAAGAGCGCCGAGCGGCCTTCCTCCGGTTCGTAGAAGGAGAACAGCACGTCCTCGCCGTTCGGGGAGCGCAGGGCCCGTTCGAAGTGCATGCCCTGCATCACCGCGTCGAAGGCCTTGTGCTCGCCGTTCTGCAGGTAGTACCCGCCGGGGAAGATGATGCCGTGGTCCTCGGGCAGCTGCACGCACGCCTGCGTGATGGCGTCCAGGCGCGTGACGCGGCGCGTGACCGTGTTGTACACCAGGCCCCGCCAGGCCGTCTCGCGGTACGGCAGCACCTTGAGCAGGATCAGGGAGCCCACCTGCGCGAACTCGAACTGAGCGTCGTCCAGGGACTGCGTGCGGTCCTCGACGGGTTCGCTGTAGATGCCCTCGCCGGTCTCGGTGTTGTTCTCGACCTTCACGGTCAGGTCCCCGCCGCTGGTCTCCACGAACAGCGTGTCCAGGATGTTCAGGTGCGGGTGCCGGCCGCTGACCTCCAGTTCCCGCCCGGCGCGGGTCCAGGCGAAGTCGAACGGCGCGGGCAGTTTCAGGTCGGCGTTGCCGCGGGCATCCAGGTACGCCAGCGTGCCGTCCGGCCGGATCGCCCAGCGGAACACGCGCATGTCGCTGCTGCGCGCCCCGATCTGGAAGGCCGCCAGCAGCCGCCCGTCCCGCACGGCCAGCTGAAGCAGCCGGGCGTCCTTGTAGTACGCGTACAGCTCCTCAAAATCGCGCTGGAAGGTCGCGTCCGCCAGGAAGGTGCCGGCGGGCGAGACGGGTTCCACGTCGTACTGGCCGTTCAGGTCGGACAGGTGGTACAGCCCGAACACGTCACTCACGCGGGTCTGGGTCTTCAGGCCGGTGAACACGTTGAACCCGAACAGCAGCAGACTCCCGCCCCGCCCGTCCGGGACCTCCACCACGTCGCGGCCCAGGCTGCTGTGCTCGGTCATGATCCGGAAGCGGCCCAGCAGCGCCAGGGTGCTGTCCCCGAACTCGGCGAGGCGGCGGGTGTTCAGGTCGGTCGCCACGGCCTCCACCCGCGCGCCCAGCGTCAGCAGGCGCTGGCGCAGCACCTCGTACGCGCCGCCCTGAGCCACCGCCTGGTCCACGGCGGAGGGCGGCGCGTCGGTCAGGGCTGGGGCTTGGGGGTCAGCAAGGGTGGAAGCCGGGGGTTGGGTCATGAAAGGGCACCTGTGGCAGCAATGGGGGCTCAGCCGGGGCGGCGGGGAATCCCCCCGGGCGGGCCCGGGGGTGAGGGGCCGTGCGCCGGATCAGTCGGCGCCGACGGTTTCGCGCCGTTCCAGCGTCTGCGCGGGGGGCGGGTCGCGGTCGTCGCCGACGCGGATGCCCAGGTACTGGTCGAGCAGTTGCTGCACCAGCGGGCTCTTGCCGGCGAAGCCCTCGACGGCCTTGCCGAGCGACATGGCCTTGGACAGCGCCTCGAACATCCCGCCGTCCCCGCCGACGAGGTCGATGCGGGCATTGCGCAGCGCGTCGGCCAGCACGGTGGCGTTCTCCTTGCTGACTTCCTTGCCGGCCTCGATGCTGGCGAGCGCCTGCTGCAGGCTGGTTTCCAGCGCCATGCGGTATTCCTCGTGGCTGCGGGCGGCGGGGCTCATCTGGCCCATGGCGTCGAACTTGCTGGTCAGGCCCTCGGCCTCGGCGGTCATGCGTTTGCCGATGGCGGTCGCCTCGGCGAGGCCCAGGGCCTCGGTGGCGGTGGCGCGGGCCTGGCCCATCTTCGCCTCGCCGTCGGCCTGCGCGGCGAGTTTCTCGGCCAGGGCGCGGGCTTCGGCGCTGCCCTGCTTGTAGGCGGCCTCGGCCTTGGCTTCCAGCACGCGGGCCTCGGCGGCGCCGACCTTCTCGATGGCGGTGGCGGTGGCCTCCTGCGCCTGCGCCTCGGCGATTCCGGGCGCGGCGAGTTCCACCTTGGTGGCCTCGGCGAGGATCTTCTTCGCCTCGGCCTGACGGGCGGCGGCATCGAATTCGGCCTGGGCGAGGGTGGTCATCTCCACGGCGCGGTGTTTCGCGGCCTGCTCAGCGGCCTCGGCGGCCTTGATCTCCTGCAGGAGTTTCTGCTGCGCGGCCGCTTCGGCTTCCAGCACCTTGACCTGCTTGGCGCGGTCGGCGGCGGACACGGTGCGCACCTCGTTGATGCGCTCTTCCTCGATGGCGACGGTCTTGTCGATGGCGATGCGCTCGCGGGTGATGTTGGCGACGTCCATGACGCCCTGCTCGACGACCTTGTCCCGCTCGACTTCCTGGAGCTTGACCTCGCGGGCGGTGGTGACGGCCTCCATCTGCGCGGCGCGGTTCACGCGTTCCTGCTCGATGGCGATGGCGCGCAGGCGGTTCTGCTCGGCGATTTGCACCTGCCGCTGGCGTTCCTGCTCGCGGATCTCGACCTGTTCGGTGGTCTGGATGCGGGCCTGTTCCATCAGCAGGCGCTGCTCTTCCTTGACCTTCTCGGTCTCGGCGCTCTCGCGGGCCTGGATGGTCAGGATCTCGCGCTGCTGCCTCGCTTCGGCCTCGGCCTGCTGGCGTTCCAGGGCCAGGGTGGCCTCGCGGGTCTCGACGTTCTTCTTCGTCACGGCGAGGCGCTGGTTCTGTTCGAGTTCGTTGGTGACGACGTTCTGGGTGGCGGTGAGCTGCGTGATCTTGCGGATGCCCTCGGCGTCCATGATGTTGTTCTCGTCCAGCATGGATTTCGGCGTCTGCTCCAGGTAATCGATGGCGACGTCCTCGAGCACGTACCCGTTGAGGTCGCGGCCGATCACGGCGACCACCGCGTCCCGGAATTCCTCGCGTTTCTCGAACAGTTCGATGAAGTCGAACTTCTTGCCCACCGTCTTGAGCGCCTCGCTGAACTTGGCGTTGAACAGTTCGTCCACGGCGTTGCGGTCCGAGGCGCGGTTAGCGCCGATGGCCTTGGCGACCTTCAGGACGTCCTCGGTGGTCTCGTTCACGCGCAGGTAGTACGCGACCGTGATGTCCGCGCGGATGTTGTCTCGGCAGATCAGGCCTTCCTTGCCGCGGCGGTCCACCTGCAGGGTGATGAGCGAGATTCGCATCACCTCGGCCTTGTACAGCACGGGAATGACCAGCCCGCCGGTGAAGCGCACCTTGGGCCGGGCGGACAGGTCGTTCACGATCAGGGCGGTGCCCTGCTCGACCTTCACGTAGAAGGCGCGGATCAGGCCGATCAATCCGAACACGACGATCAGCAGCACGCCGAGGCCGATCAGGAAGGGAAGCATCAGGGACAGGGATTCGGGCATGGGGGGCTCCTTGGCAGGGGGACGAGGCGGGGCAGGGGACTCAGGCGTTGAAACGGTCTTCGGTGGTGACCCAGTAGCTGTGGTCGGCGGCGTTGTACTCCAGCAGCACCACGCGGTCGCCGCGCACCGGCCGTTCGGGCGGCGTGCAGCGCACCTGCAGCAGCAGCCCGGCGCCGCCGTCCTGCACGGCCGCCTGGCCGTAGCGGCCATCGACGTGCGAGGTGGTGACCACGCCCACGCGGCCCACCACGGGCTGATGGTCGGGGGTGTTCAGGCTGCGGAACACCGGGCGCAGGGGCCGCACCAGGACGTTCGTGAGCAGCAGCGCGGGAATCAGGGCGCCCACGGCGACCAGCAGGCCCAGCAGCTCGCGGCCGGCGGCCGGCAGGGAGGACAGCAGCAGCAGGTGCACGAAGTAGGTGATCACCCACGCGCAGAAGGACAGCAGGGTCAGCACGACCGTGATGGGCACGCCGTTCAGGCCCAGCCGCGTGAGCAGGCCCGCGTCCGTGGCGTCCGGGGCGCCATGCGAGTGGTGCACTTCCCCGGCGTGAAAGTGCGGGTCGGTCAGGCCGTGGTCGCCGTGGTGGTGCCCGACCAGGCCGGTGGCGGCCACCAGCCAGTACACCGCGCACAGCGCGAACAGCACGCTCCAGATCAGGGTCGGGAAGGTCAGGGCCGTCTGCAGGAAGTCCGTCATGGGGCGCGGCCGCGCCGGGGGGAGAAAGGCCCGTCCTTCATGGGCTCTACCATAGGCCCAGCAGCCGGACTGCCGGGCCGCATGTGCCGGCTGGGGCGGGACAGGCGTCTCATGCTCCTTCCTACGCCCCGGGCCCGCCAAAGGTTGCCGCGCCCGGTCAGCTCGGGCAGGGTCAGTTCGGGGAGGGCAGGGTCACGAAGGCCTCGCCCGGGTCAATGCTCAGGCTCTGCCCGTCACGGGTCAGGACGTGCAGTTCGCGCACCTCCTCGCGCGGCAGGCGCAGGTGCACGGTGCCGGTCGCGTCGGTGAAGCCCACCTCGCTGCCGTTGGCGCGCACCAGCGCCTCCGGGGCGGGCGTGCCGTCCGGGAGGCGCACCCGCCAGCTGGAGCGCACGATCCGCTCGGCGCCCTGAACCTGCAATCCGCGCGGCCCGCCGGGGCCGGTCACCTCGCCCAGGCTGATCTGGCGCTCCAGCGTGAGGGGGCTCTGGTTGGTCACGTTCAGGTCCAGCGGCACGGTCAGGGCGTACGTCAGGTGCGGGCGCACCGGCAGACCCAGGCTGGAGAACAGGCTGTAGTTCGTCTGGTTGGGGGCGTTGCTGACCACGCCGCGCAGGTCCAGGTCCAGGGCGCGCACGGCGGCGGGCACGTGCGCCGTGTCCCACTCCTCCTGCCGCAGCAGGGCGCCCAGCACGCGCCACAGGACGTTCCACTCGTCGCGGCCCAGTTCGTCCACCTGCGACTTGAAGAACACTGTCACGAGGTACTTCAGGTCGATCCGGCGGGGCGCCAGGGTGCGGCTGACCTGCCCGGGCAGCGGCATGCTGTGAAACTCCATGCTGCGCAGCGCGGCGTTCTCGTGCAGGTCGAACAGGAAGAAGTTCAGGGTGGGCCGCGTCAGGGACGACACCCAGCTGGAGGTGGGGGTGGCGAAGCGGATGTCCAGCGCGTCGCGGGGCAGTCGGGCCTCGGTGTACAGCAGTTCTCGCAGGGCGTCCTGAACGTCGGCAATCAAGGGCGGGTCTCCTCGGGGGGTAAAGGGGGCGGGAGGACGGACGGAACACACCGGCAGAAGGGGCGTTGGGGGGGGCGGGCAGCCCGGGCGGGGGGGGTCAGGCGCGCCAGATCCACTCATTCCGGGAAGCACCAGGGCCACCCAAATCCCGTCCCACACGTTCTCCGCACACCACAGATCGGACGCGGGCGGGGCGCGCATGGGGGGGTTGGTCAATCTTACTGGCGTCTTACAAAATCGTCCGTTACGATTGCGCCTGTACCACCCAAGCTCTAGGAGGTTAGACCAGAACATGGCCGAATATCTTTCCCCTGGCGTCTTCATTGAGGAGTCCACGAGTGGACCCCGGCCAATCGAGGGTGTCAGCACCACCACCGCCGCTTTCGTGGGATTTGCGCCCAGCGGGCCGGCCAACACGCCGGTGTTCATCGCCAACTGGCAGCAGTTCGTGGACACCTTCGGGACCATCGACGCCAGCGGCAGGAAGACACCCTTCATGGAAGGCGCGTACCTCGCCCAGTCGGTGTACGCGTACTTCAACAACGGCGGCACCCGCTGCTACGTGGTGCGCCTCGTGCCCGGCGAAGTCACCAGCGGCAAGAAGACCGTGGAGGCCGCCCGCAGCCTGCAGCTGCCCAGCCGCGCCAGCAGCGCCGTGCCGAGCCTGAACATCGTCGCCCGCGGCGGCGTGCAGAGCGACGTGATCGTCGAGATCCTGCCGGCCACCCCTGAAGCCAAACCCGACGCGCCCCAGGGCAACCAGGGCAAGGGCAAGGACGCCAAGGGCAACGACGCCAAGGACGCCGACAGCGGCGAGGGCGACGGCCTGTTCACCATGAAGGTCACCCGTGACGGGCAGACCGAACGCTTCGAGAACGTCTCGATCGGCAAGCGCCACCCCCGCAACGTGACCGAGGTGCTCACCAAGGAAAGCACCCTGATCACCATCGAGGAAGTCACCGGCGCCGGCCCCCTCGCCGAGCGCGTGCCGGAAGTCGGCACGTACGTCCTGCAGGCCGCCACGAACGTCCTGACCAGCGGCGGCGAGATGAACAACCAGGACTTCGTGGGCTCCACCGACGGCCGCAGCGGCATCGAGAGCCTGGAGATCGCCGAGGAAGTCGCCATGATCGCGGTGCCCGACCTGATGGGCGCCTACCAGCGCGGCCTGCTCGACCTGGACGGCGTCAAGGCCGTGCAGCGCGCCCTGATCGACCACTGCGAGCGCAACGCCAACCGCATGGCGATCCTGGACACCCCGCCCGACCTGACCCCCCAGCAGGTCGTGAAGTGGCGCAACGTGGACACCAACTTCGACTCCAGCTACGCCGCCATGTACTACCCCTGGGTCACCATCGCCGGCCCCGACGGCCGCCCCATGACCGTGCCCCCCAGCGGCTTCGTGGCCGGGATCTACGCCCGCACTGACATCGAGCGCGGCGTGCACAAGGCCCCCGCGAACGAACTGGTGAACGGCATCCTGCGTCCCGCGCTGCAGATCAGCAAGAGCGAGCAGGACATCCTCAATCCCATCGGCGTGAACTGCATCCGCGAGTTTCCGGGCATGGGCGTGCGCGTGTGGGGCGCCCGGACGCTGTCCAGCGACGCCCGCTGGCGTTACGTGCCGGTCCGCCGCCTGTTCAACTTCGTGGAGCAGAGCATCAACCGCGGCACGCAGTGGGCGGTGTTCGAACCCAACGACGAGAACCTGTGGTTCCGCGTTCGCCGCGACATCACCAACTTCCTCACCGGCGTGTGGCGCGACGGGGCCCTGTTCGGCAACACCGCCCGCGAGGCCTTCTACGTGAAGTGCGACGCCGAACTCAACCCCGCCGACCTGCGCGACCGTGGCATCATGCAGATCGAAGTGGCACTCGCGCCCGTCAAACCGGCCGAGTTCATCGTGATCCGCTTCAGCCAGCACGCCGGCGGCGGCGAGTAAGCACGCCCCCCCGCCCGTTCCCAGGCGCACGACTTCCCCGGCTCCCTTCCACGGATTCCGTCTTCCCCTTCATTTTCCCCCATCCCGGAAGGGAGCCCGTCTGCCCGCGCCCCGAACACCACTTCCCCAAGTTCCCATTCCGTTTCCCCGAAAAGGCAGGAGGTAGAGCATGACTGGTGACAACACGAACCGCAAAGACCCCTTGGTGGCCGCTTACTTCAGCGTGGAATTCGACGGCAAGGTCGTCGGCGCCTTCCGCGAATGCACCGGCCTGGGCAGCCAGAGCCAGGTCGTCGAGTACCGCGCCACCGACAAGAACGGCAAGCCCGTCCTGATCCGCGAGCCCGGCACCATGAAGTACAACGACATCGTCCTCAAGCGCGGCATCACCAACGACATGGACATGTGGTCCTGGCGCCGCCAGGTGGAAGAAGGCGACCTGACCGGCGCCCGCCGCAGCGGCACCATCACCCTGCACAACCAGAAAGGGGAGCCGATCGCCCGCTGGACCTTCCGCAATGCCTGGCCCAGCAACCTCAACGGCCCGACCTACGACGCCAAGAGCAACGAGGTCGCCGTGGAAGAACTGACCATCACCCACGAAGGCTACACCCGCGAGCAGTAAGCGGGCGGAGCTGACACGTGAATGAAACCCCATTCATGTTGCCCGTCGGACTGCTGCTTTCCGACGGGCAGCTCCACCGCGCCGGCCAGCTGCGCCCCGCCACCGCCCTGGACGAGATCGAACCCATCGGGGACGACCGCGTCCGGCGCAACGAGGCCTACTACGGCCTGCTGCTGCTCTCCCGCGTCGTGACCCGGCTGGGGCCCTACAGCCCCGTGCCGCCCGAGGTGATCGCCGCGCTGCCCGCCGCCGACTACGCCTACCTGCAAAGCCTGTACGCCAGCGTGAACGGCCAGGCCTTCAGCGGAATGGCGCCCGGCGGCGCCGTGGCCGCGCCCACCCAGCCAGTAACAGCAGCCGGCCCGGCCATCATCGAGACCGAGTGCCCGCACTGCGGCGCGCTGCTGGAACTCAACCTGGACGAGGGCCACGCATGACCCGGCCCGCCGCCCCCACCGGTCCCGCCAGCTCCGGCCGTTCGGCCGCGTCCCCCAGTGACGCGGCCAGCGTCGGCAACCGCCAGCAGACCCGCAGTGACCTCGACCTGGCCGCCCTCAGCGACCGGGTCTACCTGCTGATGCTGGAGGACCTGCGCCTGGAACTGGCCCGCCGCACCGGAAAGGTCAGGTAAGCCCCCATGAATGCAGACAAGAACAGCACCATCGTGGCCCAGGTCGCCGAGACCTACGCCCAGTATAAGAACCGCACCCAGCAGGACTCCCGGGCGTCCGAGTCCGCGTACAAGGTGCTCGCCAACTGCCGCTACCGGGTTGCCATCGACGGCATCGAGTACGCCGCGTTCAGCGAGGTCAGCGGCCTGCAGATCGAGACCGAAACCATGGACTTCATCGAGGGCGGCTTCAACGACCGCGTCCTGCGCCTCCCCGTGCGCTCCAAGGTCGGGAACCTCACCCTGAAACGCGGCATCACCTCCGGCAACGAGTTGCTGCAATGGCACCTGCGGATCGTCCAGGGCTACCTGGACCTCAAGAACGTCACCATCTACGTGTACAACACTAAAGGCGACGTCCTCACCCGCTTCGAACTGATGCAGGCCTTCCCCGTGAAGTGGTCCGGCCCGCAGTTCACCGGCGGCGGCGACGCCGTGGCCGTCGAAACGCTGGAACTCGCGCACTCCGGCTTCCTGCAGATCAACTGACCCCGGCCCCACCAACCCGCACACCCACAACACGAGAACCGGACAATCGCACCACCCGCCCCCGCGCCTGAACAGGCCGCCGGGCCACACGCCCGGGACGGGCAGCCACACCCGACCCCGCCGGAACTCCAGGGGGCCGAGCCTCCAGGGCCACACGCGCCCACAGGCCTCAAGGGAGGGACACTGTGAACATCTTCAACGAGCGGCTGCAACGGATGAAATTCAGTTACCTGATGGCCGTCACGCAGCGCGACACCGCTCCCGCCGCCCTTTTCACGCTGCCTCTCCCCGGCCCGCCGGCCGCCCCCGCCGGCCTGACCCCCGGGATGATGCCCAGCCCCCAACGGCCGGGCAACGCCAGCGGGCCCGCACGGCCTTTTTCCGTGCCGGTCCAGCCGACCACGCCGCACGCAGCGCCCCGCGTGCTGCACGTGCGCGCCCACCTGCTCCGCGCGCCTGCCACTCCCCGCCAGCCCGAATGGGAACCCGCGGCGCCGGCCTTTTCCCCCGCCGCCTTCCCCACTCCACAGCCCGTGGTACCGCAACAACCGGAATTCTGGCCAGCTGTGAACGCCAGTCAGCCGGCAGCCTTCGACCCGGGGTTTGAGGCCCCCATGTTCGACCCGGACACGCTGGCCCAGCCGACCTTCACGGAGGACCCGAGCGGTCCCACGGCGGGCGGGCCCACCGATCCGCTTGACCCGTTCGGAGACCTGGCCGAAGCCCTGGCCGCCGGCCTGACCACCGCCCCACCCGAACACCCCCAGCCTTCGCCTCAATGGACTCCGGACGCCCCGATGGCCCCTGCGCCAGCCGCACCGGAACCAGAACTTGCGCCCGCCCCGCCGCGCATGCCCTCCTTCACGGAGGCGATGGCCCTGAACGGCCGTCTCGGCGCGTCTGGACCCGCTGACAGGACCGTGCCTGCGCCCGGTGTGCCGCCCACGCTGTCGGAACAGGCAACAGCCGCCACACGCGCCTCTGGTCCCCAGGCTGTGCCCCCCACGTCCAATTCGGCAGCGCCCTTCCAGCCGCAGAGCCCGCAACAGCCGCGCGTGACCCTGGAGGAGCGGCTGCGCGCCGCCACCGCTGCAACCGAAGCGGCTCCCGCCCTGGCCCCAGCCGTCCAGGCACAGCCGACGATTCGCCCAGAACCCCTGCCTCAGTCCATTGCGCCTGCGCGGAATGCCACTGAGCCGGTTGCCGACACAGTCACAGCGCTGGCTCAGCCGGTCTCCGTTCCTGAGAATCAGGAGACGCCGGAACAGGCATCGACTCCGATCCCGGAAATCGCGCCTGTCCGAGCCGCAAGTAGCCCGGAGTCCGTCCCGACCCCGTCGGAGCCCATGGTCATCCCCGAGAAAGCAGAATCCGCTGGGACCATGGCCGAGCCTTCTTCTGAAGTTGCTGAGGCGGAGGAGATTGTAGAGGTGGCGCCTCCCACTGCTCCGGAGTCCAAAACCGCATCACCTGTCACGCCGCCCGCTGAAGCAGACACCAGTAGCAATGTCGCTCCAGCCACCCCGGAAGAGGACGCCGTGCAGCAGGCCCGGCAGGCAGAGGAAGAGCAGAAGAAACGCCAGGAACTGGAGGACCTGATGCGCCGCATGAACAACGGCGTCCCGGTCCGCCTGCCCCGCCGCCCCCGGCCGAACGTGCCCGTGAAGGCCGAGCCGGCCGAGCCGCCCCCCCCACCCCTGCCCGAGATCCCGCTGGAAGTCGCGCAAAACTTCCTGGCCCGCCTGAACCGCTTCGCGGAAATGGAGCAGAGCGGCGAGACGAGCGAGGCCCCCCTGCTGTACAACCGCCTGGAGCATTGGGAGGACCACCACCCGGAGAACAACGCCCGGATTGAGGACTACCTGGATGTGAGTCCGCCCGACACGGCACCCACGCCCGCGCAGGCCATTCCGGTAGACGAACGCACGGCCCCTTCCCCTGTATCCCCTGTCCGGCACAACACAGCCCCGCCGGTGCCGGCCACGAATCCTGCAGCCGGTCTTCCCGCGGCCCCGGCCGCCCGCCTGCAAAAGGCGCTGGAAGTGGGCGAACGGCACCGCCTGAAGGCCGAACCCCGCACGACCACCACGAGTCGCGCCCGTGAAGGCCAGCCGCCGTCCCGTCCCCGCCCGTCGCCGGATGCCGACGACACGGAGGGCAGAACACCAACCCCCATCCTGAACCGCACCTGGCCTGATGCAGCTCCGGTGGTCGCCCCTCCGATCCAGAGCCGCAAGGAGCAGGTGCAGGAAACCCGCCCTCTGCTGAGCGTGCCGGATCACGAGACCGGTGACATCACCCAAGCGCGGCCTGAAGTGCAGCCAACACCTTCCATGGCGAGCCCGATCCTCACTCCCGATCCGTTGGAGCAATCCGAATCCACACGACGGACGGAGGCGATTCCCGAGGGTGAGGGCGAACACGGCACGGAGGAGGTCAGCCTTCACCGGACGGCCTCTGTCACTTCGCCTGTGTCATCTCTCTCCTTGCCCTTGGGATCTGAAGTAAGCCCTTCAATGCCTGCTGCCCAGGATCGTCCGGTAGAAAATGCCCAGAGTCTGCCTCTGGAGGGTTCCGTACCCTCAGGACCCCCTCTGATTCCATCCGTAGAAGGGCCCCATGCTGCCTCAATCCCAGCGGAGTCTCCTGCCCTGCCGACCGCTAAAGCGGCCGCCGATCAGCGTCCGCCGCAACAGATCACTGCGCTCTCCCGTGGACCCCGATCAATCGAAAGTCCACCGTTGGCACCCACAGTCCTGGCCCCGTCAGAGGTCGAGATCGCTCCCTTGGTGGTGACCCGACAGACTACGCCCTTGATCTCCGCCGCTCCCGTCACTCCAGCGGCAATGCCGGAACGAGGTGAGCCGACCCAGGTCCCTGCGCAGTCATCCGAAGGACTGCCTTCACGGCCAGCATTCCTGGCTTCGCAGATTGCAGAAACCGCCCCCATGGTGGTGGCTCAACGGGCCGCCTCCTTGCTCCCCGCTACTCCTGTTGCCCCAGCGGTCATGCCTGCCCGAAGCGCGTCGGCACAGGTCCTGGCAATGCCCCGTGAATCTCAGCCCTTTGAAGAACTGCCCTCAGTGCCAGCCTTCGTGGCTCCGCGAGGGGCAGAGCCCATCCCTAAGGTGGTGGCTCGTCAGGCAACGGCCTTGAGCCCCGCCGCTCCTGTGACGCGCACATCCGTTCAGGCCTGGCACGGCTCCTTCGTACCTAGTACAGCAACTGGTGACGGGGCCGGCGCCGGCCAGACACAGGCAACGCTCGTCCCTGCTCCCGTGGTAGGACAGGTATCCGCGCCGTTGTCTTCCCCCCGTCCTGCTGGCCTTCCGGTTCAGCGTTCAGGCCTCCTTCCTAACCCGACCAACAGCGGAGCCGAGACATCACTGGCCGCAGACACCTCTGCATGGTCTCGGCCGGCACAACCGGTCTTTTCTCCCGTACAGAGGCCCGCTGAGCAATCAGCCACCACACCTCGCTTGGCCGTGGGCCAAGCGCCTGCCTTCTTGCCGCTGCCAGGGCACGCCTCGGATCAGGCCAATAGGACGGGGAATCCCCCATTTGGCATACCGACGCCATTGATGCTGGGCGCGCCTGACTCGGAAGCCACCCGCCCGCGCTTCGGGCCTGCGGTACCGGTCGGTCTTCCGCCGGTTGTGCCCACCGCACCTTCCCTCACTTCTCCGGACGCCCACGTGTGGCCGGGAAGGGAGAGCGGACTCCGGCCTTCAGTGTCTCCAGCAGAATCATCTCAGGCCTTCCCCACGCCGGTCTGGACCTCGTGGGCGGAGATAACGGCATTCTCCCAACCCGACCTTCCCGGCCGCCCTGGGCCCGTATTTCCCTTGCCAGCCCAATCAGCACGACCGGACCTGACTCACCTTGGCGCCCAGGCACTTCGGGCCGATGGGCACGGCACCCCCCTGCCGCTGGGCGTGCAGGAGGCCCTTCAGCGCACGCTGGGCACGTCCGTGCGGGATATCCGCGTGGTCCGCAACGCGCAGGTGCCGGCCCTGCTCTCGGCCGCGAACGCGGAGGGGCTCGCGGTGGACCGCACCGTGTTCCTGCCGGCCCATGTGGACCTGACCACGCCCGCTGGGCATGCCCTGGCCGCGCATGAGTTCACGCATGCGCTGCGGCGCACCCAGCCGGGCTTCATGCCGGACGTCGTGCGCCGCGCCGATCCGGCTGCGCCCTCCCTGGCTCACGAGGAGGAGCTCGCGGTCCTGACCGAGCACCTCGCGCATCAGGAAGCCCAGGATGCCCCCCGGGCCCCGGCCCGGACCTCCTCCCTCCCTCTGACCGCGCGGGAGCGGCGTACCCCAAGGGACATGTCGCTCCCCCGCGCGCCAATCATGCCGGCCCCGACGCGGCCTGAGCTGGCCCCGGTGACTCCCGCTGCCCCCGCCCGGACTTCCTCCCCCGCTCCACAGGTGCATGCGGCCGACATGAACCGCCCAGCGCCTCAGCCACCCAGCAATCCAGCCCCCGCCCCCAGCAAGGAACGCGAGAAGGACGTCGCGGTCGGCAGCCGCCAGTCCACCACCCCGCAGGTGGACCTCGATCAGGTGGCCCGCGACGTGTACGCCCGCCTGCGCGAACGACTCGGCGAGGAACTTCGCCGCCTGCGCAGCTGACCCCTTCAGGAGACCTCATGCCCCCTGCCGCCCGCATCGGAGACAACCACACCTGCCCCATGAGCACCGGATGGACCCCCCACGTCGGGGGGCCCATCGTCGCCGGCAGCGGCAACGTCCGCATCGGCGGCAGCATGGCCGCCCGCGTGGGCGACATGTGCACCTGCCAGGGCCCACCCGACAGCATTGCCCGGGGCAGCGGCACAGTTCGTATCAACGGCCTGCCGGCCGCCCGCCTCGGTGACACCACGGTGCACGGCGGCGTCATCGTTGCCGGCGCCCCCAACGTCAACATCGGCGGGTAGGCACCCAGCCCCCGACCGCCCCAGTCTTCCGGAGACCCTCATGCTCGAACCTGCTGCTCCCGCTGGACCGAAAAAGAAAGCCCACCCGCCCAAGAAGACCGCCCAGAAGAAAACCCCCACAAAGGCAGCGGCCCGGCCGGCGCCTGCCGTGAAGAAGGCTGCCCAGAAGACCGCTCCGGCCGTGAAAGCCAAGCAGGCGACGCCCACCCGGACGGTTCCGCCCGTTCAGCCGAAGAAAGCGGCCGCGAAAACAGAGACCCCGAAGGCCGCCACCGGCGTGTTCGGGTTTTTCAGCCGGGAATTCAAGGCCCTGCGGAACCTGGGCAGCAAGCAGCTCAGCACCATCCATACCTCTGCCCGGAAGTTCGTTGGTGACGCCAAGGCCTTTGCGAAAAACCCAGTGCAGAGCCTTAAGAATGCCGGCACCGGCCTGGCCGCGGCGGCCGCAAAGACCCTGGGCAGCGCCCGGGACGCCGTGGGCAAGAAAGTCAAGCAGTTCAAGGATTGGTACGCCACCCCGGAAGGCAAGGCGAAGTTCTGGAAGGGCGTGGCCATGACCGGCATCGCCATCGCCACGGTGGCCACCGGCGGCGCGCTGACCGCCCCGGCCCTGGCCCTGGCCGCTGCGGTCAGCGCCGGAGGCGGCATTGCCGCGCAGGTCGTGGAGAACAAGGTCTACAACGCCGCCGCCAAGGCCAAGCAGCAGCAGGACAAGAACTACAAGTTCAAGGAGCGCAAGACCTTCGAAGGGGTCAGCGCCAAGAGCATCGCCATTGATGCCGTGGTCGGCAGTGTCGGCGGCCCGGCCTTCAAGTTCGCTGGCAAGGTGCTCGTCCGCGGCAGTGTGGCCGTAGGCAAGGCCGCGTTGCCCTTCGCCAAGGGGCTCGGGCACCTGGGCGTCGGAGCTGCCCGCGGCGCCGCCCGCCGCTACCTGCCCGCTGGCGTGCAAACCGCGCTCAAGGCCGTCGGGAGCTTCACCAGCAAGCATGCCGGGAAGATCACGCAGTTCGCCAAGCGTGCGGCTGCCAGGGGCATGAACGCCGCGCGGAGCCTCAAGAACGGCGCCGGGAAGGCCGTGACAAGCGTCAAGGACTTCGTCAAGAAAGGCGCCAATGCCGCCTACGCCAAGACCCGCTTCACCCGGAAGTACCTGATGCAGCAGACCCGCACGCTGCGCAAGTTCGCGCGGAAAGTGGGGAACGCGCCCACACAGGTGGCCGACGCCGCCCGCAAGAAAATCCACCGCGCTGTCGTCAGGTTCCGCTGGACCGACCGGAAGATGATGAACGTCCTGAAGGCACAGTATGAGAAGAGCCCGACGGTGCGTATCGGCCGCTTCGTGCGCAACAAGGTCGACGGCCTCGGCGACAAGGCCAGCAAGAGCCTCGTGAACCTGAAGGTCAAGGCCGCGGACGGCCTGGACAACCTGGCCGCCGCCACCAAGGACAAGCTCGGCAAGACCAAGGTCATGCAGTACCTGCGCAACTACAAGGACGGCAGAATCAAGTACTTCGAGGAAGTCGTCAAGAAAAACCCGGACGGTCACTACGCGAAGGCCATCCTGGAATTCCGCGCCAGCGGGAAGGCCATGCGCACCCACCTCGGCAAGGTCTGGGACGACGCCAGCAAGGACCTGAACAAGGACCTCTCCCGCCTCCTTGGCCGCCACGGCAGCGTTCAGGCAGACTTCAAGAACCTGGCCGAGAAAGGCAGCCGCGAACTGTACGAAGTGGAAGTGCAGCGCGCGCGCTCCGTGATGGAACAACGCCTCCGCACCAAGGTCATGGAGGACGTGGAAGCAACTGAGCTGCTGAAAGCGGCGAAGCAAGGGGCCACACTGACCGATGCGGTTCGTCAGGGCGCGAAAGAGAAGGCTCGTGCGGCGGCGGACGATGCCGTCAGTCAGTCGGCTGAGAAGCTGACCCGCCAGGCAGAAACATCCGTGGCTCGCCATCCCACTGTGCAGCTGGAAGAGCATGCCCTGAAAGTCCAGGCTCTTGAATCGTCGAAGAAGGTCACCGAGCACTACTTCGGCAAGGGCAATGGTCAGAAGGGGCTCCTGGAGAAAACCGGGCTGGCGATCAGTACGCCGGTCCGCGTGCCCATCACCGAGCGGCTGGAGAAGTACACGAAGGTGGTGGAGGCGGTGAAAAGCGCCACACCGCTGCAATCGGTGGCCCTTCTGGGAACGGAGGCCGTTCAGGAACAGACAGAGAAAGCCATCACAAAGGTGATGGAAGCACCGGTAAAGGAGTGGGCAAAGAAGTTCAAGGGCGAGCCCGAACAAGAGAAGCCCAAGGAAGAAAAGAAGACTGTCAAGGAGGAGGACACCTCTGAGATCATGAAGATCCTCGACAGCGCTCTTGAAGGTTTCCTGCCCACCAGTATGGAGGAGTACATCAATGATGTCCTGAAGCAGGGGAACATAGAAATGAAGGGTGACGAGTGATGTTCGGGCTCTTCAAGAAAAAGGCCCCAGAACCTCACCTGCGCAAAGAGATCGAGGTCGGAGAGTTCCGCAATGGAGCCCTCGGAGCGTGGATCAATCTCGGGAAGGTCGACCCGGGATTGAAATTCCGGCAGGAAGACGAGGAGGCGATGCTCTACGCCGAGTATCGCGGTCTACCAATCACGATGGACCTCGTCCAGAACATCTCCGGTTTCGGAATTGAGACCACCGTCCCGGAGTGCAGTCTCCTGCGGGCGGCGACCGTGGCGGAGAAGGCGTTTGCGTACCGGTGTATCGACCACGTGTGCTTCAAGGTGCCGGGGGTCCGGGGGTATTTTCACCCGGAGTCCGGAGACCTGGTGCTGGGCGTGAAGTGCGCGGGGTTTGAGGAGCAGTTCCGGGCGGATACCTTGATTGATCTGGCGCTGTTCATGCTGGAAGACGCGGTCTTTGAGGCGCGGACGTACCTGGGGCTCCCGGCGGAACCGGCTGAACGAATCAAGGTGGAGCAGTGGTCCGGGGGGTATCACTTCGGTGAGGGCCTGCGGACCTACCCAGGGGCGCGGGATGCGTTTGCTGCGTACATGGAGAAGCACCAGGGGTGTGAGGAAATCAGCCGGGATGGGGATTCGGTGCTGTTGCAGTCGGGCCCGGTGCAGTATGAGGTGCGGGGGTTCGGGTGGCCGAGTGGGTTCATGGTGCAGGTGGCGACCCGCGGCTTCAAGCACGTGTACAGGGATGATGAGCGGTATGTGCGGGTGCAGGAGCGTCTGTCCGAGGTCATCCGGAATCCGGACCGGCCGGATGAGGCGGGCCGGAATTACAGGGGGCCGCTGTCGTCGTCCATTCTGTACTTCCAGCCGGACGGGACGCTGGTGCTGGGTCAGTACGGGTTCGGGAATACCCGCACGGACGCGAACCAGCAGGCCTTCGAGCGGATCGCGACGGCGCATATGGTGGACGTGTACTACATGACGTACCTGGCTGAGGAACTGCCGGAGGAGCTGTACTCCGACGAGCGGAACCGGCCGAACTGAACGTGAGGGGTGCAGGTCCGGGGCCGGGGATCGGCCGGGGCGTGCATTCCGTCTGAAAGGTGGGAGTGAAATGACGAATCAGGAACCGGTGAGTCTGAAGAAGAAGGCGAAGAAGGCGCAGGAGAAGGCCGTGGTGTCCGAGGCCGCGTCGCCTCTGGTGGCGCTGCTGGAAGGGAGTGGCTTCCGGGTGCAGGAGGAGAACGAGTCCACGCTGTCCTTCCCGTTCGAGGGGGGCACGTATTACCTGTCCGTTCCGGCGGAGGGGGAGGATTACTACCACGTGATCTTCCCGAACTTCTGGGAACTGGCGGACGAGGAGGCGTTCGTGAAGGCCCTGGTGGCGTGCGACGCGGTGAACCGCGAGGTGAAGGCCGTGAAGCTGCACACGCTGGACGATGATGTGTGGGCGGGTGTGGAGGCGTTTCACGAGTCGCCGGAGGTGTTCGTGCGGGGCCTGCCGCGCGTGCTGGGGTTCATTCAGGAGGCGGTGCGGGCGTTCCGGGACGTCATGCTGGCGGAAGTCGAAGAGGCGTGACGCCGGCCAGCAGACCGCAGCCTGCTCGCCGGGCGGCCGTTCTGACGCTGTCGCAGGAACTGGACGGGTTCCTGACGGCGCTGGAGGTCGCCAATGGCCTGACGGACGTGGAGGACGGGGCGGAGGCGGTGATGCGCTGGCCGGCGGGGTTCGAGGACCGGTTCACGCTGATCACGGCCGCGCTGGACCTCTCGGCGTTCGAGCAGCTGGTGCTGTCCCTGGCGCTGGCGCAGGAGCTGTTCCCGGTGCGGACGCGGCGGCTGGTGGCCGCGCTGCTGGGGCTGGCGGAAGGGGAACTCACGGTGTCCCTCACGCCGCTGGCGTGCCTGGAGTGCCTGGAGGACGGGGACCCGCTGGTGTTCACGGAGGATCAACCCCTGTTCGCGTGGGGGGTGGTGCGCTTCGGGCCGGGACTCACGCCGGACGCGAGCATGCGGTCCCTGACGGTCGCGCCGGGCGTGCTGATGTTCCTTCAGGGGCACGCTGGCGTGGACCCGGAGTTGAGTCTGCTGGCGACCGAGGTGCCGGGCGGCATGACGCTCAGCGGGTCACAGGAGGCGCTGCTGCGGGAGGCGCAGGCATTCATGGAGGGCGGCACGGAGGACCGGGGCGTGCTGCTGTACGGCGTGGATCACGAATCCATGCGGTCCCTGGCGTTCCGGCTGCTGAGCGGAGCGGGCCGGGTGCTGGAGCTGAACGTGGCGGCGCTGTCGGCGTTCGCGGGGGAGGACCAGGCGGGGCTGGTGCGCGCGCTGCGGCGGGACCTGCGGCTCAAGGGGTTTCAGGCGGCGCTGGACGCGACCGGGGAGGGGCCGGAGCCCGGCGTGCTGGACGGGGCCTTGCAGCGGGCACTGGGGGCGGTGCCGGGCGGGGTGGTGGTGCTGTCCGGGTCGCCGCTGAGCGTGCCGACGACCCGGGCACTACTGCCACTGGAGGTGCGGGCGCCCACGCCGCGGGAGCAGCGGGAGCAGTGGGCGCTGGGCCTGGGCGTGCCGGAGGAGTTGCCTCTGCTGCACCAGCTGGGGGACCAGTTTCACCTGAGTCTGGACCGCATCGACGCGCTGGCGAACGAGGTGCGGGTCAGCCTGCCGAAAAACGCGGGGGCGGAACGGCGGCTGGAGGCGGCGTGGGAGCGGGCGCGGGTGGCGAACCGCCGGGCGATGGGGTCGCTGGCGGACCGCATTCAGGCGGGGGCGACGTGGGCGGACCTGGTGCTGCCGGCGTCGGATCTGGCGGTGTTGCAGCAGATCGCGGCGTACGTGAAGCACCGGTCGGCGGTGTACGAGGGGCTGGGCATGGCCCGGCCGGGGCGGGGGCGGGCGATCACGGCGCTGTTCAGCGGCCCGAGCGGGACGGGGAAGACGCTGAGCGCGGAGGTGCTGGCCAACGACCTGAGCCTGGACCTGTACCGGATCGATCTGAGCAGCACGGTCAGCAAGTACATCGGGGAGACGGAGAAGAACCTGAAGCGGATCTTCGACGCGGCCGAGCACGGCGGGTGCATCCTGCTGTTCGACGAGGCGGACAGCGTGTTCGGGAAGCGCGGGGAGGTCCGGGACAGCAACGACCGGTACGCGAACATTCAGGTGAACTACCTGCTGCAGCGGCTGGAGAGCTTCAACGGGCTGGCCGTGCTGACCACGAACATGGAGAGCAGCATGGACGTGGCGTTCATGCGCCGCATTCAGTTCGTGCTGAATTTCCGCGTGCCGCAGGCGCCGGAGCGGGAGGTGCTGTGGCGCCAGGCGTTCCCGCCGGCGCTGGACACCTCGGAACTGGATTTCCGGCGGCTGGCGCAGGCGGACGTGTCGGGCGGGAACATCCGCAGCGTGGCGCTGAACGCGGTGTTCCTGTCACTGGCGCGCCGGGAGCCGCTGTCGCAGGCGCTGGTGGATGAGGCGCTGAGCCTGGAATTCCGGAAGCTGGGCCGGCTGGTGCTGTGAGGCCCTGGGGGTGGTCAAGTGCGTCTGCAGGGGCGGGGGGCATGCGGTACGTTGTGGGGGTTCTGAGTTCTGCTGAAGGGAGGATCGGGAATGACGGGAGCATCGGTGGCGCCGGGGAAACCGGGCGTGGACGTGCTGGGCACGGGCGTGGCGTTCCCTGTGGCGCTCAACGCCCGGGGGCAGATCGGCATGGTGTCCGGGGAGAAGGCGGTCACGCAGGCGATCGTGATGCTGCTGATGACCGCGCGCGGGCAGCGGGTGATGCGCCCGGAGTACGGCTGCCGCATTCATGAGCTGGTGTTCGCCCCTGGGGACGCGACGACGCTGGGCCTGGCGTCCTTTTACGTGGATGAGGCGCTGCGCCGCTGGGAGCCGCGGATCGAGGTGGACCGCGTGAACGCGTCGGTGGACCCGTCCGGCGTGGGCCGGATCCTGATCGAGATCGCGTACCGGCTGAAGGGGTCGCCGGAGCCGCGGTCGCTGGTCTTCCCGTTCTACCGGACCCTGTAACGCGCCTGCCCTGGAGCGCGGCGGTCCGGGGGCACTCCCCTGTTTCGTCTTGTTGTTCGCCGTTTCTCGTCTTCTTTCCGCTGGAGTGATGCGTTTTGCCCTTACCGACCGTGAATCTCGATGACCGCCGTTTTGACGACATTCTGGAAGAAGCCCGGCGGCTGATCCCGCAGTTCTGCCCGGAGTGGACGGACCACAACGCCAGTGACCCGGGCATGGCGATCATCGAGGTGTTTGCCTGGATGACCGACCTGCTGCTGTACCGCGTGAACCAGATACCGGACAAGCTGCTGGTCACGTTCCTGGACATGATTGGCGTGCAGCTCTCGCCGCCGCGCGCGGCGTCCGCGCCGGTGACGTTTTACCTGAGCGCGCCGCAGGACGTGCCGCTGGCGCTGTCGCAGGGCACCGAGGTCGCCACGATCCGCACGGAGATCAACGAGGCGATCGTGTTCACGACCGAGCGCGAGGGCGTGATTCACCCGCCGGTCGTGTCGGGGCTGTTCACCGCGAACACGCTGGCGCAGCCGCAGGCGGGCACCGGCGAGGACGTCCGCCCGGAGGGGCTGGTCTCGCAGGTGCAGCAGCACGAACTGGCGCGCCTGGGCCTGCCGGGGCACAAGTTCCCGGTGTTCCAGCCGGAACCGCAGGCCGGGGACGCGTTCTTCATCCAGTTCGCCGGGGACCTCAGTGACCACGTGCTGGCCCTGACCTTCGAGGTGGAACTGGCCGGCGGGGCGGGCGTGAACCCGCAGTTCCCGCCGTACGTGTGGGAGGCGTGGCAGGGCGGCGTGGGCCGCTGGGCGCCGTGCGACATCGAGTACGACGGCACGCACGCCTTCAACATGTCCGGCGAGCTGATCCTGCGCGTGCCGACGATGCGGGAGGGGACCTTCTTCGAGCAGGGCGGGTACTGGCTGCGCTGCCGCCTGACCAGCGAGCAGATGTACAACGGCTACAAGGTCAGCCCGGACGTGGAGTCGCTGAAGGTGGACGCGCGCGGCATCACCCTGCCGGCCCGGCACGCGACCGTGGTGCACGGCGAGGTGCTGGGACAGAGTGACGGCCTGCCGGGGCAGCGCTTCACGCTGCTGAACAGCCCGGTGCTGAACCTGGACCCGGACGCGGACGTGATCGAGTGCGTGCTGCCCGAGGGCGTGGTGCAGGAGTACCGGCCGGTGAGCGACTTCTCGGAGTCCACGCCGAATGACCGGCACTTCATGCTGGACAACCTGGCGGCGGCGGTGTCGTTCGGGCCGGCGGTGCTGCAGACGGACGGCAGCATGTACCGCTTCGGGGCGATTCCGCCGCAGGACGCGGTGCTGCGCATGCGCCGCTACCAGTTCGGCGGGGGCACGGTCGGAAACGTGCCGGCGCGGTCGCTGGTGGTGCTCAAGTCCAGCATTCCGTACGTGGCGCGCGTGACGAACCACGTGGCGGCCGCCGGCGGCCGGAACGCGCAGACGCTGGACGACGCGATCCTGCGGGTCCCGCAGGTGCTGCGCACCCGCACGCGGGCCGTGACCGCCGACGACTACGAGTACCTCGCGGCGCACGTGGACGGTGTGGCGCGGGCGAAGTGCATCACACCGAACATGGCCACGCCCGGGCAGACGTACCCGGGGCAGATCCGGTCGCTGAGCGTGCCGCCCGGTCAGGTCACGCTGGCGCTGCTGCCGCAGGTGAGCACCGACGACCTGATCGCGCTGGACGACGTGGTGATCGATCCGCTCTCGCCGCTCTCGGGGCGCATCGCGCCGGAGCGCCTGACGCTGAGCGCCGAGCTGCGCGCGGCCGTGCAGGACGAACTGGACCCACGCCGGCCGGTGGGCACCACGCTGGACCTGCGCGCGCCCCAGTACGTGTGGGTGAGCGTGACCGCCACCATCCGCGCGTACTCGGGGGCGGCGCGGCCCGTGCGGGAGGACGTGCGCCGCCGCGCGCTGCGGGCACTGTACGCGTACCTGAACCCCTTCACGGGCGGCCCGGACGGCACCGGGTGGCCGTTCGGGCGGGCGCTGTCGGTGAGTGAACTGTACGGCCTGCTGCGCGGCGTGCCGGGCGTGGAGGTCGCGGAGGACGTGCAGATCGTCCTGACCGAGCCGGGCCAGCCGGACCAGCGCGAACACATCGTGGGCAGCCTGCCGCTGCCGCCGCAGGCTATCATCGTGTCGGACGTGCACCACGTCCGGGTGGACCACTGATGCAGCCGCGTGAATCTGCTCCCGGGCGGGTGAACGGCTGATGGCGCAGCTTCAGGTTCGCCGGCAGGGCGAGGTGCTGCGCCTGCTGCCGCTGGAGATGCGGCTGCTGTCCATCGGACGCACGCCCGACAACGGCCTGCCGCTGAGGGATTCGGCGGTCGCCATCCGGCACGCCGAGATCAGCGTGGAGGGCGGCGTGTACCTGCTCACCATGCTCAGCGCCGAGCCGCACCTGACCTTTGTGAACGGCCAGCGGCTCTCCCCGCACCAGCCGCACCGCCTGGAACAGGGCGACGAGATCCAGATCGGGCCGTTCACGGTCGCGTTCCTGCCCGAGGACCGCCCCGCCCCGGACGTGCAGCAGCCCCGCCCGCGCGGGCAGGTGGTCGCGCAGGGGGAACTGGGCACCGTGCCCGTCCGGCCCCCGGTGCCGACGTATCCGGCGCCGCAGCCGCAGCCGGGCGGCGCCGCGCTGTACCACCAGTTCCTGCCGCCCTTCTTTCAGGAATCCCCGCTGCTGGGGCAGCTGCTGAAGGTCTTCGAGACGATCTGGGAGCCGCTGCAGGTGCGGCAGAACCACTTGGACGCGCACTTCGACGCGCGGCTGTGCCCGCCGGAAGTGCTCGGCTGGATGGCCGGCTGGCTGGGCGCGCCGCTGGAAGGGCACTGGCCGGAAGGCCGGCAGCGGGCCTGGATGCACGAGGTGGTCAACCTGTACCGCTGGCGCGGCACCCGCTACGGCCTGAGCCGCGCGCTGGAGACCGTGTACGGCGTGCGGCCGGTGCTGATCGAGGACCAGACCCGGCCGCACACGCTCACCGTGCGCCTCCCCGACTCCCCGGACGGGGAGGACTTGGCGGGCCGCGACGCGGTCACGCGCTTCATTCACCAGCACGCGCCCGCGCACGCGCTGATCGAGGTGGAATTCGTGGACGCCCCCACCGCCCGCCCGGCCGCGCCGGACCAGCCGGACGAGGCCACGCCCCCGCCACCGGAACCGGTGCTGGCCGCCCCGCAGGCCACCCCCCCGCCCCCCACCGAGCTGCCGCCGGCTCCCCCGCCCCGGCTCCCGAGCCCTCTCCCGCGTCCCCGCCGCACCCCTTCCCTGCCCCATGACTGACAGCCGACTCTTCTACCAGTACCAGCTGCACCGTCCCCTGGGGGGCGGGTGGCTCGGCCCCGTGCACGCCGCCACCGACCTCGACGAGAACCGCGAGGTGGCCGTGCGGCTCGTGGACGACGCGAACGTCGCGCAGTCCTTCCTGCTGATGCAACTGGAGCGGCTGCTGATCAAGGTCAGCACGCTGCGCCACCCGCACATCCTGCCCACCGGGCTGCTGGAGCAGCGCGAGAAGCACGCCTTCTACGCCATGGACCTGGCGCAGCAGGGCTCGGCGCGGCAGCTGCTGCAGCGCCAGGGCCGCGCGGCGCAGGGCCTGCCGATCGTGACGGTCGTGGAAATGATCCGTCAGGCTGCCAACGGCCTGGCGCACGCGCACGCACAGGGCCTGATGCACGGCGACCTGAAACCCGAGAACCTGCTGCTCCAGCCGGGCCGCGCCCTGCTGGGCCACACCGGGTACCTGGTGCAGCTCGCGGACTTCGGGCTGGCCGAGCTGCGCGTGGGCGCCAGCGGCACGCACGACCGGGTGGTCGTGAACGCCCTGGCGTACACCAGCCCGGAGCAGACCCGTGGGGTGCGCAACGAACTGCGCACCGACATCTACACGCTGGGCCTGATCCTGTACGAACTGGCGACCGGGATGGTGCCCTTCGACATCCGGGACGCTGCGGACGCGCTGGAAAAACACCAGCATGTCGCGCCGCGCCAGCCGAGCGCGCTGCGCCCGGACATCCCCGAAGCGCTCGAGGAGATCATCCTCACCTGCCTGGCGAAATCCCCCGAGGACCGCTACGCCAGCGCCGAGGAGCTTGAACAGGCGCTGCAACTCGTCCTGAACGGCCTGATGCCCGGCGGGCCGGAGCCCACCGTGCGGCTGCCGACACTGCCGGTCATGCCCACCCCGCCGGAGGTGACGGAGCCGTCCAGCGGGACGCAGCCGCGCCTGCTGGTGTACAGCGAACGCCACGAGCTGCTGCGCAACGTGCCGCTGGCGGCCGGGACGTCCACGGTCGGGCGCGCGCCCGGGAACACGGTGCTGCTGGAGCACGCCGGTGTGAGCCGCCACCACCTCAGCGTGGAGTTCACGAATGGCGTGCCGTACGTCACCGAGCTGACCGCCACGAACGGCACGCTGATGGACGGCCTGCCGCTCACGCCCATGACGCGGCTGCGCTGGCCGTACCGCACGCCGCTGTACCTGCGGCCCTACTGGCTGGTCGTGCTGGGCCCGGAAGAGCAGAAGGCCCGGGCGCGCATCGTGGTCAAGCCGCAGGAAGAGCGCCTCACGCTCGTGCCCGGGCAGGCCCGGCAGCTCGAGGTGCTGCTGGCGAACACCGGGCAGACGGTGGACCACTTCCAGCTCAGCATCGACGGGATTCCCGCCGCGTGGCTGCAGAACCCGTACACCGAGGTGCAGCTCAACCCCGGCACGCAGACGAGCGCCACCCTGACGCTGCTCGCCCCGAAAACCAGCGACAGCCGCGCCGGCACGTACGACGCGACCATCCTGGCCCGTTCCCGCGAGGACACCGCCCAGTACGGCCGCGCCGCCCTGAAGGTGGACGTCGCGCCGTTCCAGGACGTGATCGCCACCATCACGCCGCCCATGCGCCGCACCTGGCGCCGCACCCGCTACACCTTCAAACTGGAAAACCGCAGCAACATCGACGGGGTGTTCACGCCCGCACTGCAGGACACCGAAGGCCAGATCCGCTGGCTGCCCCGCCCGCAGGAACTGATTCACCTCGACCAGTTCGTCGGGCGGCCCGGCATGGTCATGCCGCGGGTCGTGGACCCCACGCAGGTCGCGCGGGAAGCCACCCGGCAGCTGCAGGCCGAGGCGCTCATGCGCGGCGGGCAGCTGTTCCGGCAGGCGCTGGCCGGCGAGGGTCGCATCAAGCTCGAAAACCTCCCCGCCGTGATTCCCCTCAAGGCCGGGCAGAGCGTGCAGGAGGAAATGCAGGTCCGCGTGCCGCTGCGCTGGGTGGGCATGGCCTCGCAGCACCCCTTCACCGTGGACGTCAAGGACGCCCTGGACGACCGCGAGGACAAACCCAACGTCACCAGCGCCGAGGCGCAGCTGCACCACATGCCGCTGATCCCGCTGTGGCTGCTGCCGATCCTGCTGCTGCTGCTGGGCCTGCTGATCTGGTGGCTGACCCGCCCGCCCGCCATCAACGACTTCGACACCGACGTCGCCGAGAACGCCATCCGGCCCGGGCAGCCCTTCACGCTGCGCTGGGACACCGACAAGGCCCGCCGCGTGAAGATCGTGGAACTCGGCGAGAACGGCCAGAGCCTCCCGGTGGACGGCACCTTCAAACTCCCGGCCGGCATCAGCAAGGAACAGAAGTACACCATCGAGGCCCGCAACCTGATCGGCACGAAACGCAGCCGGACCCTGACCATCAGCCCGAAGTTCGCGCGGCCTGTCATCGAGGAATTCAAGGTCAGCCCCGCCCGCGTCGCCGGGAACAAGCCCGTCACGATCACCTGGCGCGTCAAGGACGCCGGGCAGGTCAGCATCAGCGAACTCGGGCAGGTCCCCGCCAGCGGCACGCGCACCTTCGTGCCCAGCAAGGACCTGAACCTCAAGATCGTCGCCCGCAACGGCACCGAAACCGCCGAGGACTCCGCCACCGTCACGGTCGCCGGCGCGCAGATCCTGTTCTTCAAGGTCAACCCCGAGAAGATCACCCGCGGCGGCAAGGCCATGCTCAAGTGGCAGGTTGAGGACGCCACCAGCGTTACCATCGAGGGCCTGGGCACCGTGAAGGCCAGCGGCATGCAGGCCGTGACGCCCAGCGCCACCACCACCTACACCATCAACGCCCGCGGCGGGAACAACACGACCACCACCGCCACCGCCCGCCTGGAAGTGGCCGCCGCCGCGCCCAAGGTCACGGCCCTGACCGTCTCGCCCACCGTGATCGACAGCGACTCCACGCAGCCCATCCAGATCAGCTGGAAGACCGAGAGCGCCAGCAGCGTGACGCTGCAAAGCGGCATGGGCGGCGCCCAGACCGTCAGCGCCTTCGGCACCGAGACCCTCACCACCGTGCCGCCCGCCACGACCCAGATCGTGGTGACCGCCATGAACGACGAGGGCGTGCAGGACACCAAGGCCGTCACCCTCACGGTCCGCCCCGTGGACGCCGAGGCGAAGAAAAAAGCCGAAGAGATACGCCTCAAGCAGGAGGAAGAAAAACGCCTGCAGGCCGAGGAGAAGGCCAACATCGGCAAGATCACCTTCACGGCCGACCCCATGCTCATTCAGGGCAAGGGCGACGTGAACCTGAACTGGAACGCGCCCGGGTTCAAGAACGTGCTGATCCTGCCGCTCAAAGGCCCGCGTGACGGGGTGTTTGAAACGACCGGCTCACAGACCGTGGAGAACCTGAACCGCACGACCACCTACACCCTGCGCGTCTACCTGCGCAAAGGCGGCAAGATCGACATTCCCCGCACGGTGAAGGTCGTGCCGCTCCCGGTGAAGGTCAACACCTTCACGGCCAGCCCCGCCACCCTGACCGCCGCCGGGAACGTCACCCTGACCTGGGACGTGGCGAACGCGGACGCCGTGCGCCTCAAGGGCGTGCCCGGCCCGCTCGCCAAGGGCCTGTGGCCCGCCAAGGGTCAGACCAGCGTGCCCGTGAAGGCCAGCACCACCTTCGTGCTCACCGCCGGGGACCAGGTCGCGCGGGCGCCCGTCGCCCTGAACCTGCCGCCCGCCCAGATCCGCGCGTTCCAGGCCACGCCGGGCAGCTTCAGCGGCAGCGGCACCGCCGTGCTCTCCTGGGACGTGGCGAACGCCACCGCCGTGAAGATCGACGGCGTGCGCGGCCCGAACGCGGACGGCAGCTGGCCCGCCCAGGGCAAGACCACCGTGCGGGTCACCAAGACCACCACGTACACCCTGCGGGCCCGGCAGGCCACCAGCACCGCGCAGGTCACCGTGACGCCGCTCCCCGCGCAGATCCAGGGCTTCAAGGCCGAACCGGCCGTGGTGAACGCCGGCGAGAAGGTCACCCTGACCTGGAAGGCCAGTGGCGTGCCCACCGTCCGCATCGCCAACCTGCCGGCCGGCCTCTCGAACAGGACCTACCCCGCCACCGGCAAGATCAGCTTCGTGGTGACGAAGACCAGCACGTTCCAGCTGACCGCCGGGAACGCCAGCAGTTCCGCCGGCGTGGTCGTCCGCCCGGGCGCCCCGGTCACTCCGCCCCAGCCGCCGGAAACGACGCAGGCCGCGCCGAAGCTCGTGTACTTCACTGCCAACCCGCCCACCATCCGCGCCGGCGAGAGCGTGAAGCTCAGCTGGAAGGTCCTGAACACCCAGAACGTCGTCATCGACGGGATTCCCGGCGCGCAGCCCGCCGTGGGCAGCGTCACGCTGATGCCGGGCGAGACGACCACCTACACCCTGAAGATCGGCAGCATCGTGTGGCCGCTCCGGGTGCCGGTGCGGCAGCAGGCCGTGGACGGGCAGAGCCCCTACCGGGACCTGCAGGGCACCTGGAAGCACCCCTTCGGGACGTTCACGATCACGAACGTGCAGGGCCGCAGCGCCAGCGGCACCTTCGTCAGCGAGCGGGACAACCTGCGGGACCTGCCGCTGGACATCAGTTTCGCCGGGCAGACGCTGGTGGCGTCCTCCCCGGACCTGAAGGACTTCAAGATCGTGCTGACCCTGGACACCTCCCGGCAGAGCTTCCGGGGCACGTACACCGCGCGCGGACCGCAGGAACGCTGGTGCGCGTACCGGCCTGGCGTCGCGCAGCCCAGCGGCTGCCAGTAGACTCTCAGGGTCGGCCGGCGCGGCCCCGCCCGGCACCCCCCCTTTTCCTTCCCCGCCTTATTCACGCCATTCCAGGAGGGTCCCATGTTCGCAAAAGCCTGTATCGTGCCCGTCGACGGCAACGGCAATGAGGGCGCACCGATCGAGTGCATGTTCAACCCGCGGGAATACACGGTGTCCCGCACCGTGAAGTGGGGCAACCAGTCCAACGACACCAGCGAGGCCGGCAACCGCGTGTACCAGGGCGGCACGCCCGCCAGCATGACCCTGGAGCTGTTTTTCGACACGTACGCGCAGCGCAAGGCGGCCGGGCAGGTCGAGGACGTGCGCAAGTACACGCAGCGGCTGTGGGCGCTGACGCGCATCAAGCCCGGCAGCAAGTCGCCGGCGGCGAACAAGGCCATCGACAAGGAAACGCCGCCGAAGGTGCTGTTCCAGTGGGGCGGCACGTGGCATTTCGCGGCGTTCATCGAGAGCATGGAGCAGCAGTTCACGCTGTTCATGCCGGACGGCACGCCGGTGCGGTCCATCGTGAAGGTCACGCTGACGCAGGCGGACGAGGCCACGCACTTCTACGGCAAGAAGGGCCTGAGCACGTACTCCATCAGTGCAGACATCCGGAAGAACACCAACCCGGCCAACGACCCGCGTTACACCGCGGCCGGCCAGGGCCGCCTGTGACGGCGGCGCGCACCGCCCAGCGCCCCACGGACGGCGCGGTCAGCATCCTGTTCCTGAAGATCGACGGGCAGGACATGGACCGCGGCCTGTTCGAGCAGATCGACGAGATCCAGGTGGAGAGCAGCCTGCAGCTGCCGGACGTGGCGACCGTCACCTTCCGCGATCCGCTGGGCAACCTGGTGGACGACGAGAAGCTGAAGCTGGGCACGAAGATCAAGGTCGTGGCCCGCGTGCAGAAGAATGAGGAGACGGTGTTCGACGGGGAGATCGTGGAGATCGAGCCCCGCTACACGCAGGCCACGCAGCAATTGCGGCTGCGGGCCTTCGACCGGCTGCACCGCCTGGCGCGCGGCACGCACACGCGCTCGTTTCAGAACGTGAGCGACATGGACCTCGTGAAGAAGCTGGCCGGGGAGGCCGGCATGAGCGCGAAGGTGCAGGGGGGCGGGGTGGTGCACCCGTACGTGCTGCAGCACAACCAGACGAACCTGGCGTTCCTGCGGGAGCGGGCCTCGCGGCTGGGCATGATCCTGTACGCCGACGGAAACAACCTCCACTGCGAGCCGTTGAAGGGGGACACGCCCATCACGCTGACCTGGGGCGACAACCTGTACGAGTTTTTGCCGCGCCTGACCAGCATGAAGCAGACCAGCAAGCACACCGTGCGCTCCTGGGACCCGCAGCAGAAACGCGCGGTGGTGGGGCAGGCCACCAAGGGCCGCGGGAAGGCGCAGGTGGCCGAGGGCACGCAGAGCGAGCAGGTCGCGCAGCAGGCGTTCAACATGCCGGCCGACGAGACGTCCAGCACCCTGATCGTGCGCGACCAGGGCTACGCCGCCGCCATCGCCGAGGCGCAGCGGAACGTGACGGCCGAGCACCTGCTGGAAGCGCGCGGCACGAGCGCCGGGTACCCTCGCCTGACCGCCGGGAACATTCTGAGCGTCCGGAACGTCGGGCAGCGCTTCAGCGGGGAGTACGTGGCGAGCAGCGTGCGCCACCTGTACCGCAACGGCGAGGGCTACAGCACGGAGTTCGTGGTGAGCGGCAGCCAGGCCGACTCGCTGGCCACCCTGGTCCGCTCCAGCGCCGGGCAGGGCGAGCAGGGGTACACGCCCATCCAGGGCCTGATGATCGGGATCGTCACGAACAACGACGACCCGGAAAACCAGGGCCGCGTGAAGGTGAAACTTCCCGCCCTGACCGAGGACGACGAGAGCGACTGGGCCCGCGTGGTGAACATCGGCGGCGGCAGTCACCGCGGCACGCACGTGCTGCCCGAGGTGAACGACGAGGTGCTGGTCGGCTTCGAGCACGGCGACATTCACCACCCGTACATCCTCGGGGGCCTCTGGAACGGCAACGACCAGCCTCCGCAACCGTCCGGGAAGACCGTGAAGAACGGCAAGGTCATCAAACGCACCCTGCGCACCCGGCTGGGTCACGAACTCGTCTTCGACGACCCCGAGGGCAGCGACCCGCCGAAGGTGACCATCAAGACCAGCGGGAATCACACGGTCGTCCTGAACGACGACAAGAAGGCCCCCTCGGTCGCCATCCAGACGAGCGGGAACCAGACCGTGACCCTCAAGGACGGCTCCTCGCCCAGCATTCACCTGAAGGACAAGAGCGGGAACGAGGTGATCATTGACACGTCGTCCGGCACGGTGCGCATCAAGGGCAACAGCCGCATCGAGCTCAAGGCGAACGCCGGGATCTCCATCGACGGGGGCGGCGGCATGGTGGACATCCGCGGCAGCATGATCAACCTGAACTGACCAAGAAAGGAAAACTCCCCGGTCTGACCTGTGCGGCCAGCCGGGGGTGGGTGTGTAGACTTCTCAGCGGGAGCGGCGCACGACGCGCTGGGGGTCCAGATCCACCCACCAGGCCGCCGCGGCGCCCAGGGCGCCGACCGGCAGGGCTGCCCACAGCAGCGCCGCCTGACCTTCGAGCAGCAGGGCCAGGCCCAGCAGCATGATCACGCCGGCCAGGGCCGCCAGCAGGGGCGTCACGGCCCGCCAGAACAGGGGACGGTCGCGGTAGTGCAGGCGGCTGGCGTCGTTGCGGATGGTCACCACGGCGTAGAACCAGGCGGCGAGGGTGAGCAGGATCAGCAGGTAATGCAGGTCTGACATCGCAATTGCCGATGATAGTGCGCTGATACGTGAAGGGAAAGTGAAAATGCGTGAGAGCAACCGTGAGGCATGGGGACTTCCCGGCCCGGTCTCCCCATGCCCCGGCATGGCAGAGTGAAGCCCAGCCTGTTGCTCCTCTTTCCCGCCCTTCACCCCGACCATGAACGCCCGAGGACTCACATGACCCCACGCTCCCGTCAGGACCGGGCCGCGGCCGAGATCGAGGCGCGGCTGCAGGGCCTCTTCACCAGTGAGCAGGCCCGGGCGGCCCTGAGCGCCCTTCAGGCCACGTTCGCCGCCCAGGTGGTCCGGACCCGCCAGCCCGCCACCCCGGGACTCGCGCAGGGAACGGAGGTGTTTCTCGACATCGGCGTCTACCTGACGCGCAGTCTGGCGCGGGTGGACCTGGACGGCCGGGTGCTGCTGGACACCGTGAACACCCTGTGCTGGGACCGGTACCACGAGGCCGGGGAGGCGCTGCCCCCGGACCTGCTGGAGGCAGCCGACGAGGCGACGAGTCCCGGTGGCGACCTGCCCGGGCTGTGGAGCGAGGTGCAGGGAGACGCCGCAATCGCCCGCGCGCTGGCCGAGCGGCTCGGCTGGTGGACGGTGGCGAACCTGACCACCAACGCCCTGCACCTGGAAGAAGGGCAGGCGGAGGAGGACCTGCGCCGCCTGTGGGTGGTGCTGGCCCAGGGCACGCCCCCGCCGCTGCCGAACTGAGCGGACCGGTCCGCCACTGCGCCTAGGGCGTGATAGGCCGCTGGCGGATGCCCTTTCAGTCACCGCGCCCTACTGTGACGGGACAGCTGCCGGAAGGCGGCGGAAGGACACCTGCCATGACTCCGGAACCCCTGAATGCGCTGCTGAACGTGATTGATGTGGAGGCCACCTGCTGGGCGGGCCCGCCGCCGTCGGGGCAGGTGAGCGAGATCATTGAGGTGGGCGTGTGCGTGCTGGACCTGCGCACCCTGGAGTGCGTGGAACGGCGCAGCCTGATCGTGCGGCCGGAGCGGTCGCAGGTGAGTGCCTTCTGCACGGCGCTGACGTCCCTGACGCCCGAGGCCGTGGCGGCGGGTCTGACCTTCCCAGAGGCCTGTGGGGTGCTGCGCCGGGACTACCGCAGTGATTTGCGCCCGTGGGCGAGCTGGGGAGAGTACGACCGCCGGCAGTTTCAGCGGCAGGCGGGGCAGGCGCCCTTCCCCTTCGGGGCGCGGCACACGAACGCCAAGGCCGTGTACGCGGCGGCGTTCGGCCTGCCCCGGCCCGGCATGGCGCAGGCGCTGGTGCACGCCGGCCTGCCGCTGGTGCGCACCCGCCACCAGGGCGGCGACGACGCCTGGAACATCGCGGCGCTTATCGCCCACCTCGTGCGACGTGGGCACTGGCCGGCGGCCGCTGCGGCGGTCCCCGGAGGGCACTGATGGACCGCGTGAAGTACCCGCGCACGCCGCACCTGCCGTGGTCGCCGGGGGCGAGCAGCGACGACACGCGCATGGCGGACGTCCGGCACTTCGAGGGTCAGGAGGTCGTGGTGACGGAGAAGATGGACGGCGAGAACACCACGCTGTACCGCGACGGCCTGCACGCCCGGTCGCTCGACCCCCGGCCGCACCCGTCGCGGGACTGGGTGAAGGCGCTGCAGGGCCGGGTCGGGTACCGGCTGCCGGCCGGCTGGCGGGCGTGCGGGGAGAACCTGTACGCCCGGCATTCCCTGGCGTACGAGAACCTGGAGTCGTACTTCTACCTGTTCAGCGTGTGGGACGAGGCGAACACCTGCCTGAGCTGGGACGACACGCTGCTGTGGGCGGAGGAGCTGGGCGTGCCGGTCCCGACCGTGCTGTACCGGGGGGTATGGAACGAGGCGCTGATCCGCCGCCTGGAGGTGGACGAGGCCCGCACGGAGGGTTACGTGGTGCGGACGGCCGCGGCCTTCCCGTACGCTCGGTTCGGGGAGCGGGTGGCGAAGTGGGTGCGGGCCGACCACGTGCAGACGGACGAGCACTGGCTGCGCCGGGCCGTGACCCCGAACGGGCTGAAGGGGGCATCATGAGTCCCGTGCATCCCTTCCTGCGAGACCTGCACGCCGGTGCCGCGCCCGCCTTCGGGGACTTCGTGGAGGCGCTGGGCGGGGAGATTCCGCTGCTGGCCGACCTGCACCGCACGCCGCAGGACCCCGAATGGCACGGCGAGGGCGACGTGGCCGCCCACACCACCCTGGTGCTCCGCGAGGCGTACCGGCTGGCCGACACGCACGCGCTGGGCCCGGACCGGCGGCTGGCGCTCGTGCTGGCCGCCGTGCTGCACGATCTCGGGAAGGCGCTCACCACCCGCCGCGCCGAGGACGACCAGGGCCGGATGCGCGTGATCTCCCCCCGGCACGCCGACCGGGGCCGGTCCTTCCTCGCCTACCGCCTGCCCGAGCTCGGACTGCCCGCCCCCATCATCACCGCCGTGATGGGCCTCGTCGGGCACCACCACGACCTCGGCCGGACCCTGACGGCGGGGACCGCCCCGGCCTACCGGCGGCTGGCCCGGCAGGCTGACCTGCAGCTGCTGGTCCTGCTGGAACAGGCGGACATCCGGGGTCGGGTGGCGGCCGACCGCGCGTCGAAACTGGAGGACCTGGAACTGTTCCGCCTCGGCGCGCAGGAGTACGGCGTGTGGGAGAGCGCGGAGAATACCGACCCGTACGCCGCGTGGCAGGAGGTGATCACCCGCGAGCTGGCGGCCTTCGCGCCCGAGTACCGGGACCTCGTGCTCGGGCAGGGCATCCTGGATTACGAGGCCGGCCTGATCCAGACGCCCGAGGAGGCCGTGGCCCGCGGGTACGCGGCCCGCGCGGGCTTCCCGCAGCTGGTGGTGACCTGCGGGCCCAGCGGCGCCGGCAAGAGCAGCTGGGTGGCCGACCACCTGCCGGACTTCGACGTGGTGTCCCTGGACCTCCTGCGGGAGGAACTGGCCGGGAAACGCGCGGACCAGAGCGTGAACGGCCGCGTGCTTCAGGAAGCCAAGGAGCGCCTGCGGGTCTCCCTGCGGGCCCGGCGCCGGGTGGTGTGGGACGCCACGAACACCCGCCGGGACTTCCGCGGCATTCCCCTGCGCCTGGGCTTCGATTACGGGGGGCTGACCACCCTGGTGGTCTTCCAGCCGCCCCTCAGCAGCCTGTTCGCCCGCAACCCCGCCCGCATGCACGCCGTACCCGCGCACGTGATCGCTGCGCAGGTGGAGAACGCGGAATTCCCGTACGCCACCGAGGCCCACCGGACCGTCACGCTGGATGAATACTTCCGGCCTTATCCGGCGTCCCCCGTCCTGCCCGGGGAGAAGGGAGCACAGGGCCTGTGAAGCACCTGACCGCCAGCTGAAACTGAAAAGGAAAACCCCCGCTTGCGCGGGGGCTTCTTTGGTGTGCCCGAAGGGATTCGAACCCCTGGCCTTCTGATCCGTAGTCAGACGCTCTATCCAGCTGAGCTACGGGCACATTCTGTGGTGCGTGTGGCGAAGAGGGGGGGATTCGAACCCCCGATACCTTGCGGTATACGTCCTTAGCAGGGACGCGGTTTCAGCCACTCACCCACCTCTCCGTTCTGTGGCTGCTGTTTGGCGAGGGGTGAGGGATTCGAACCCCCGGTAGGTTGCCCTACTACGGTTTTCAAGACCGTTGCCTTCAACCACTCGGCCAACCCCCCTTGCGGTGGGTGCGCCGCAGGGGCTGTCCTGAGCGCGAGGGGAAGTATAGGGGGGGACCCCGGGCTTGTCAACGCTTGCGGCGCCGGACAGCCAGGACCGTGAGGAGAAGGGCGGCGATCACGACCGGCCAGCGGCGCGGCGCGGCAGGGGGTGTGGCTTTGCCGCTGAGCAGGGCCTGCACGGCGTTCTCGTGCGGGGTGCGGGGGGGCTGGGGCAGGCGGCTGGCGGGCAGGGTCAGGTCGGCGTGGAGGACGTCGGTGCGGTAGGCGTTCTCGCGGGGGTGGCCGCTGTGCGCGGCGAGGTGCTCGCCGGTGCGGCGCAGGGTGTCGGGGTCGCCTTCCTCCACCCAGGGGGTCAGGGCAATGAAGCCCGGGCACGGGTCGGTGAGGACGTAGTGGCGGGGTGCGGGGGCGTCCTCGGGGCGGCCGGTGATGGCGCTCTGGCCGTCGAAGGTGAGGTCGAGGATGTTGCCGACGACCATGGGGTTCACGGCGTAGCGGATCTGGGCGCTGGTGGTGGTGACCTGGTGGCTGCTTTCCAGCCACGCGACCGGCTGGTCGCGGAGGTGGGCGGGGTCGGGCGGGAGGCCTTCCTGGGCGGTCCAGGCGCTGCCGTTCGCGTCGGGTTGCAGCAGGACGGTGCAGCCCTGCGCTTCCAGGCGGCCGATGACGTCCGCGCGGAAGGCGTCGAGGCTGATGGCGACGCCGAGGTCCCCGACGGGCGTGGGGAACACCCGCAGGTCCTCCAGGCGGCCGGGCGTGAGGTCCAGGCCGCCCTGTTGCTCGTCGGGGGTGAGATGGATCTTGTCGGTCACGCCGATCAGGTCGCCCTGCGGATCGAGAATGACCGTCTGGTTGGTGAGGGTACCGGGTTCGCGGGTGAGGCGGCCCCCGCGCAGGGCGAGGCGGGGCATGGGCGCGGAGCCGCAGCAGAGGTACACGCCGTACTCGCGGGCGAGGGCGCGGCAGGTGTGCAGGTACAGCGCGGTGTTCGCCCAGGTGCCGTCCAGTTGCAGCGCGCGGGCGGGCGACACCCGTTCGCGCAGCAGCAGGGGCAGCGTGCCGGGCAGCCGGGCGAGGAACAGCAGCGTGCCGGCCTGAGAGAGGGTGCGCAGCCGGGCGGCCCAGGGGGCGCCGCGGAGGATGAGCGGCATGGCGTTCAGTTCGGTCAGGACGACCAGGGTGGGCCGGTCGCGGCGGATGTGCGGGCGGGCCATGTCCAGTTGCGCGCGCATCCAGGCGCGGAAGGCGCCGTCGCTGGTGAAGTCGTGGGGGTGCCACTTCGGTTGCACGGCGATCACGCGGAAGTGGCGGGTCATGCCTTCAGGGTAGTGGCGGCGGGCGTGAAATGATGCCGGGAATATGAAGGCGGCCGGGGAACAGGCGGGCCGGGCGGCAAAAGGCGCGGCGCCCGGGGGCGGGCCGGACGTCCGGGCGGAGCGGCTGGGCGAGGCGGCGGTGGTGCTGCACACGCCGCGGGCGCGGGCGCTGTGGGCGGAGCTGAGCGCGTGGCCCCTGCCGGGCCTGCGGGAGGCCGTGCCGGCCCTGGGCACCGTGACGGTACTGTTCGACCCGCTGGTGACGGACGCGGAGAGGATCGCAGCGGGGGCCGTGGCCCGCTGGCCGGCCCTGGCGGAGCAGGACGCCGGCGCGACCCACATGCTGGTGCTTCCCGTCTGCTTCGACGGGCCGGACCTGGACGACTGCGCGGCGCAGGCGGGCCTGTCACGGGCGGCGTTCGTGGACGCAGTGTGCGCCTGCACGCTGGAGGTGGCGTTCCTGGGGTTCACACCGGGGTTCGCGTTTCTGACGGGCCTGCCGCCGGGGTTGCAGGTGCCGCGCCTGGACGCGCCGCGCGAGCGGGTGCCGGCGGGCAGCGTGGCCCTGGGCGGCCCGTGGGCGGGCGTGTACCCGCGGGCGACGCCGGGCGGCTGGCGGCTGATCGGGCAGACGGACGCGGCGATTCTGGACCTGTCCCGCCCGGATCCGGTGCTGTGGCGGGCGGGGGACCAGGTGAGGTTCCGGCGTGCCTGAGACCGGCGCGGCACTGGAGGTGCTGCACCCGGGGCTGCTGACCACGGTGCAGGACACGGGGCGCCGCGCGCGGGCGCAGGGATTCCCGGCGGCAGGCGCGGCGGACCCGGTGGCGTTCCGGCTGGCGGGCGCCCTGGTGGGCAACACGCGGGGTGAGGCGGCGCTGGAGGTCACGCTGCGGGGCCCACGCCTGCGGGTGCACGCCCCGGCGGTCCTGGCCCTGTGCGGGGCGCCGTTCGCGGCGACGCTGGACGGCCGGCCCTTTCCGCTGTGGCGGGCGGTGGCGGTGCGACCCGGGCAGGTGCTGGACGTGGGCACGGCGCCGCGCGGGCTGCGGGCGGTGCTGGCCGTGCGGGGCGGGCTGAACGTGCCCAGCGTGGCCGGCAGCGCGTCCACGGACCTGCGCGGGGGCTTCGGGGGGCAGGGTGGCCGGGCGCTGCGGGCCGGGGACGTCCTGAGCGGGCACGCGGTGCGGCCGGGCGTGCCGCCGGCCGGGGTGGTGGCGCCGGCCGGGCGCACCCCGGTGGGGCCGGCACACGTGCTGCGGGTCCTGCCGACGGCCGAGGCCACGCCCGAGCTGCTGCGCGCGCTGCCGGGCCGGGCCTTCCGGGTCATGCCGCAGGCCGACCGGATGGGTGTGCGGCTCGCGGGCCGGCTGCCCGCGGCGGCCAACCCGGGGCGGCTGAGCCTGCCGACGGTGCCGGGCGCCGTGCAGCTGCCCCCGGACGGGCAGCCGATCCTGCTGTTGCCGGACGCCGGCACGCACGGCGGGTATCCGGTGCCGCTGGTGGTGGCGGGCGTGGACGTGCCCCGGCTGGGGCAGCTGCGGCCCGGGGACCGCGTGGGGTTTCAGGTGGTGACCCTGGAGGCGGCGCGGGCGGCGCTGGGCGCGCAGGAGCGCCTCCTGCGGGGCGTGGCGCAGACGCTGGCGTGGCACTGGCGGACGGGCGGCCCCGGAGTGCGAGACTGACGCATGACCCCGAGCGACTCCCTCCGGCGCATGGACCTGAACGCGGACCTGGGGGAGGGCAGTCCGCACGAGGCGCAGGTGATGCCGGTGGTGACCAGCGCGAACGTCGCCTGCGGCGGGCACGCCGGGGACGAGGCGACCATGCGGGCCAGCGTGCGGCTGGCCGCGGCACACGGGGTGGAGGTGGGTGCGCACCCGGGCTTCCCGGACCGGGAGGGCTTCGGGCGGCGGGCGCTGCCCTGCACGCCGGACGAGGTGACGGCCTTCGTGACGGCGCAGGTCCGGGCCCTGCAGGCGGTCGCGGCGGCCGAGGGGGTGACGGTGGCGCACGTCAAACCGCACGGGGCGCTGTACAACCTCGCGGCGCGGGACGGGGCGGTGGCCGCGGCCGTCGTGCGGGCGGTGGTGGCCTGCGGCGTGCCGGTGGTGTACGGCCTGGCCGGGGAGTCGGCACTGCTGGAGGCGGCCCGGGCGGCGGGTCTGGGGGAGGTCGGGGAGGGCTTCGCGGACCGCGGATACGCGCCGGACGGCACGCTGTGGCCGCGCGGGCAGGCAGGTGACCTGCTGGGCGCGGACGCGGCGGTGGCGCAGGGCGTGGAGATCGCCGTGCGGGGCGCGGTGCGGGCGGTGACGGGCGAGCGGGTGGCGGTGCCGGCGCGGACGCTGTGCCTGCACGGGGACGGCCCGGAGGCCGCGCAGGTGGCCGGGGCGCTGCGCCGCGCGCTGGAGGCGGCCGGCGTGAGGGTGGTGGCCCCGGGACGCTGACGGGACGTTCTTCACATCCTCAGTGCAGCAAGCAGGCTTATCCTGCTGAGGACATGGCCCTGACCCGCAAGGAGCAGCAGCTCCTCACCCTGATCCGCGACCAGCCCCTCGCCACCCCGGAAGAACTCGCCCAGCAGCTCGGCAGCACCCGCGCCGCCGTGAACGTCCACGTCAGCAACCTCGTGCGCAAGGGCGCCCTGCTCGGCCGCGGGTACATCCTCCCCGAGGACCCGGACCGCTCCGACGGCCGGATCGTGGTGGTGGGCGGCGCGAACGTGGACCTCAAGGCCCGCACCAGCGCCCCCGCCCTGCCCGGCACCAGCAACCCCGGCGTGACCGAACAGGCGCCCGGCGGCGTGGGCCGCAACATCGCCGAGAACCTCGCCCGGCTGGGCGTGCCGGTCAGCCTGATCACCGCCGTGGGCCGCGACGCGCTGGGCGACACGCTGCTGCACGACACGCAGGCCGCCGGAGTGGATGTCAGCGGCGTGCTGCGCGTGCCCGGCGAGACCACTGGCACGTACACCGCCATCCTGAACGACCGCGGCGAGATGCTGATCGCGGTGGCCGCCATGGGCGTCATGGCGCGCCTGACGCCCGCCGCGCTGCGCGAACGCCGCCGGCTGCTGCGGGGCGCCGACTGGGTGGTCGCCGACGGCAACCTGCCCGAGGACACCCTGGTCGCCCTGCTGGGCCTGTGCCACGAGCGGGGCCTGCAGGTGGTGTTCGAGCCGGTCAGCGTGCCCAAGGCCCGGCACCTGCACGCCGCGCTGGAAGCCGGCCTGGCCGCGCCACAGGTCCTCACCCCGAACGTCGGGGAACTGGGCGCACTGCTCGGGCAGGACGTGACCGACCGCCTGCCGGACCTGAAACGTGCCGCCCGCGCACTGCTGGACCGCGGCGCGCAGATCGTCTGGGTGCGCCGCGGCCGGCACGGCAGCCTGCTGTGCACGCCCGGCCGCAGCGTGACCCTGCCTGCCCTGCCCGCCACGCCCCGCGACGTGACCGGCGCCGGGGACGCCATGCTGGCCGCCTTCCTGGCAGGGCTCACGCAGGGCCTCGCGCCGGAGGACGCCGCCCGCCTCGGCCACGCCGCGGCCGCCCTGACCATCGAGCACGCCGCGACGGTCGTGCCGGACCTCACCCTGGACCTCCTGCAACGCCGCCTGAACAGCTGAGCGGCCCCGCACCCCGCACCCACCCCGAAGCCCTCCCCCACCCCAAGGACCCTGCCCATGACCCAGATCACCCCGACCGCCCTGCCCTACCTCGACCTCCACCCCGAAGTGCACGCCGCCCTGCAGGCCGGGCAGCCGGTCGTGGCGCTGGAAAGCACCATCATCAGCCACGGCATGCCGTTCCCGCAGAACGTCGAGATGGCCCGCAGCGTGGAAGCCATCGTCCGCGAGCACGGCGCCACGCCCGCCACCATCGCCGTGCTCGGCGGCCGCCTGAAAGTCGGCCTGACCGAGGACGAACTGCACCTCCTCGCCACCGACCCCGCCGTGCAGAAGATCAGCACCCGCGACCTGCCCGTCACGGTCGCGCTGGGCGGTCACGGCGCCACCACGGTCGCCAGCACCATGCGCATCGCAGCCCTGGCCGGCATCCGCGTGTTCGCCACCGGCGGCACCGGCGGCGTGCACCGCGGCGCGGGCAGCACCATGGACATCAGCGCCGACCTGCTGGAACTCGCCCGCACCGACGTGTGCGTGGTCAGCGCCGGCGTGAAGAGCATCCTGGACATCGGCCTGACCCTGGAAGTGCTGGAGACGCAGGGCGTGCCCGCCATCACCCTGGGCAGCGAGGAATTCCCCGCGTTCTACTCCCGCCAGAGCGGCTTCCGCTCCCCCCTGACCGTGCACACCGAAGCCGAGGCCGCCCGCGTCCTGAAAACCAAATGGGATCTGGGCCTGGCGGGCGGCGTGATGATCGCCAACCCCATCCCCGAGGAAGCCGAGATTCCCGCCGCGGACATCGACCCGCACATCACCCGCGCCCTGGCCGACATGGACGCGCTGGGCCTGACCGGCAAGGACACCACGCCCTACCTGCTGGGCCGCATCGTGGAGATCACGGAGGGCCGCAGCCTGGGGGCCAACATCGCCCTGGTCAAGCACAACGCCGCCACAGCCGCCCGCATCGCCCGCGAGTACGCCCGGCTGTAACCCCCGGGGCCTTACGGCCCGGGCCTGAACCGCAGCGCCGACCAGCGGGCGTCCAGCGCGACCATCGCCACCGGCTGCCAGCCGCACGCGCCCTGCACGTCCTTCCAGATCGTGTCGCGGTTCAGGTCCACGCCCGCCCTGGCGCCCCCTTTCGGGTAAGCCACACACACCGGCACGCCGGGCATCCCGCCCGCCAGCACCTCAAGGAAGCGGGGCACGACATCCGCCTGCCGCTCCACGAACACCAGCACCACCCCCAGTCCCGGCGCGTCCACGGCCAGTCCGGCCAGGGCCGCCGGGGCGTGCCACACCTGCACGCCCATGCCGGACTTGACCCGCATCTTCCTCAGGACGTCCGTCCTCACCGCGTCATCCATGCCGGTCATTCTCCAGGGTCCTGGCGGTCAGCCGCGCGTCCGTTCGAGGGCGGTCGCTCGCTTCTCCTGATGCGCTGACGCCGGTTTATCCGCGCATGAGGAAGTGCTCAATGATCGCGTGGTGGTCCTCGAAGAACACCTCGGGGTGGCGCAGGGCGTCCGCGAGCGGCATCCACAGGGCGTCGCTGGCGTCGCTGCCGCCCTGCAGCGGCGGCAGGTGCCCGATGCCCAGGTCGAAGTGGAAGGCGTGGGTGACGGTGCGCCCGCGCTGGCTGCGGTCGGGGTAGTCGAACACCTGCTGGGCCTTGAGGTGGGTGTGCAGCGGCGTGCTGGGGCTCAGGCCGGTTTCCTCGTGCACCTCGCGGATGCAGCATTCCAGCAGGGTTTCCTTGGGTTCCAGGAACCCGCCGGGCATGGCCAGCCGCCCCAGGCCGGGCATGTGCCCGCGGCGGATCAGGAGGACGTGGCCGCTGCGGATGATCACGGCGTCGGTGGTCACGAACACCGGGGGGAAGGGCGCGTCTTTCCAGGCGGCGCGGTAGGTGCGCAGGTAGTCGTACTCATCTTTCAGGGCAGCGTAATCGGCGGTGCGGGCGAAGTCCTGCAGGAAGGTACCCACGGCGGGCGGGACCATGGCGGCCACGTCCGCCGCACGGCCCTCGAAGTAGGCGTTGCGGACCTGCGTGGCGCTCAGGTCGCTGATCACGTGCGTGGGAATGAACTCCCAGGCGGGAAAGGAGCGCAGGTAGTAGCTGCTCTCGTCCTTGATGTGCCCGATCAGGGCCACGTCGGTGCTGCCGTGCGTGTGGGCCTGCACGCCGGCCTGCACCTCGGACAGCCATAGGCTCTCGTTGTAGAAGTAGTCGCGGACCTGCACGAACAGCAGCCGGCTGCGGGACACGCCGGCCTGCTGGAGCATGGTGGTGATCAGGTGCTGGCGTTCGTCGGCGGTGAAGGGGTTCTTGGTGTTGCGCGCCGCGCGGGCCGACCCGATCACGACGATCAGTTTCTGCACGCTCTGAAGAGCCTCGAGCATCACCTGCAGGTGGGCGTGGTGCGGGGGTTCGAAGCGGCCGATGTACACCCCGAAGGTGCGTTTGCGCCGGGGAGCCGGCGGGGCGGCGGAGGAGCTCATGGCGTTCATGATGCGCCCTGGGGCGGGCAGGGCGGTGAAGTTTTCACGAACGCGTTCCGGCCCGCCCGGCCGGCCGCGGGCGGCACACTGAACCCATCATGGACGTCAAGAATTCCGGGAAGGGTGTGGCGCGGGGCGTGAAGGCCGGCGCGCAGCACGTGGGCGCGGCGGGGCAGGCGGCCGCGCGGGAACTGACGCACGAGGCCGCCCCGCAGCTGGAGGCGCTGGCCCGCGTGGGGTACGCCAGCAAGGGCGTGGTGTACGGCACCATCGGGCTGCTGGCGCTGGGCGTGGCGCTGGGGCGCGGCGGGGCCACCACGGACGCGCAGGGGGCGCTGCTGAGATTGCAGGACCTGCCGCTGGGCACGGCGCTGGTGTGGCTGCTGGTGCTGGGCCTGGTCGGGTACGCGCTGTGGCAGCTGATCCGCGCGGCCCTGGACCCCGAAGGGCAGGGCACGGAGGCCAAGGGGATCGTGAAGCGCGTGGGGTACGCGGTCAGCGGCGTGGGAAACCTGGCGCTGGCGCTGTTCGCGGCGCGGCTGGCGATGGCCGGCTCGGCCGCGCGCAACCAGGCGAGCGAGGCGCAGACGGCCCGGGAGGTTCTGCAACTGCCGGGCGGGCAGCTGCTGCTGGGCCTGGCGGGCGTGGCGCTGCTGGCCGTGGCGGGCAGCGGGCTGTACACGGCGTGGGGGGCGAAGTTCATGAAGCGCTTGAACTTCGCCGGCGCGCCGAAACCGGAGCTGCTCAAGCGGATCGGGCAGGTGGGGATCGCGGCGCGGGCGGTGATGCTGGCCATCATCGGGGCGTTCCTGCTGGTCGCGGCGTGGCGCAACCGCGCCGGGATCGTGCCGGGCATCTCGGAGGTGCTGACGTGGCTGCGTGAGCAGCCAGCCGGGAACGTGCTGCTGTTCGTGCTGGCCCTGGGCACGCTGCTGTACGGCGTGTGGTGCGTGGTGCAGGCGCTGTACCGCCGCATCCGGGTGGAAGGGAGCGCGGCCTCGTGACCGGCCGCTCCTCGTCCCCGGACCTGCCGGCCCCGGCCGTGCAGGAACCCGTGCCGCAGCTCGCGACGCGGGTGGAGGTGGCTCTCATCGCGCACGACCGCAAGAAACTGGAACTGGCGATGTTCGCCCTCCGGCACCGCGAGGTGCTGGGCGCGTTCCCGCTGGTGGCGACCGGCACCACCGGCAGCGTGCTGCAGAAGCAGGCAAACCTGACGGTGGAGCGCGTGCTGTCCGGGCCGCTGGGCGGCGACCAGCAGATCGGCGCGCGCATCGCGCAGGACCGGGTGCTGGCGGTGTTCTTCTTCCGGGACCCGCTGACCGCGCAGCCGCACGAACCGGACGTGTCGGCGCTGGTGCGGCTGTGTGACGTGCACGACGTGCCCCTGGCGACGAACCCGGCCACGGCGGAGGCGCTGGTGGCGTGGCTGGCCGCGCGGGGGCACGACCGGAACGGATGACGCCCCGGGCAGGCGGGGCGGAGGGAGGCAGGAGCGTGGCTTATATTGGCCTCATGCGCGGCCCGGCGACCCCGTCCCTGTCTTTCGGGGCGCTGTCTGATGTCGGCATTCAGCGGCAGGGCGGCATCAACCAGGACGCCGTGCTGGCGCAGAGCCTCCCGAACGGGGGGCTGTTTGCCGTCGCGGACGGCATGGGCGGGCACGCTGCCGGCGAGCTCGCCGCGAATCTCGCGCTGGATACCGTCCGGCAGCAGCTTGCCCCGGGCCTGCACCGCTCGGCCGCGCCGGTACGCCTGGCCGAGGCGGTGCAGGCGGCGAACATGGCGGTGCTGCGTCACGCGGTCGGGGAGTACGTGGGCATGGGCACCACCCTGCTGGTCGGGCTGGTGGACCGCGGGGCCCTATTGATCGCGCACGTGGGTGACTCGCGCGCGTACCTGCTGCGCGGCGGGCAGCTGTACCGCCTGACCGAGGACCACTCCTGGGTGGCCGAGCAGGTGCGCCTGGGCCACCTGACCGAGGAGGACGCCCGGCAGCACCAGTGGCGCAGCGTGGTCAGCAACGCCCTGGGCGCCGAGGAACGCGTGCGGCTGGAACTGTACGGCCTGATCCTGAAGACCGGGGACCGCGTGCTGCTGTGCTCCGACGGCCTGAGCAGCGTGGTGAAGGAATCGGCGCTGCTGACCCAGCTCTCGGCCGGACATCCTCCCAAAGACACCGCCCAGCGCCTGATCGCCGCCGCGAACGCCGGCGGCGGGCCCGACAACATCACGGCCGTGGTCGTGGACGTGGAACGCGAGGGCCGCCCGCCCGGGTACGAACTCCCGGTGCGGCGCAGCGAGGGCCCGGTGCACGTGGACGTGCTGGTCAACACCCAGAAGGGCAACAGCATGCAGACGTACCTGCTGCTCACCCTGGCGTATTTCACGCTGCTGGGCGTGATCCTGCTGCCCAGCAGCCGCACGCTGGTGGGCACGCTGGGCGTGGCGGTCATGGTGGGCCTGATGGTCGCGCAGCGGCTCTCTCTGGCCCGGCAGGCCCGGGCGTTCCTGGCGCAACCCGCTGCCGCGCGGGGCCGCCCCGGCAGCCCGGACGCCCCCCGGGCCCGCACGGACGAGGACCCGCGCCGCTCCACCGGCTCAGCGTCCTCCCGGGGCGGCCGCTGACGCCGGCCGGGGCGCCCGCCCGCTACAGTGGGGTCATGAAAGACGTCATCAGCACGACGGAAGCGCCCGCCGCGATCGGCCCGTACAGCCAGGCGGTGTCGTTCGGGAACCTGGTGGTCACCAGCGGCCAGATTCCCCTCAGGCCCGACGGCACGCTCGTGGAGGGCGGCATCACCGAGCAGACCGAACAGGTCCTCCAGAACCTGAAGGCGGTCCTGGCCGCGGCCGGCACGGACCTCGCGCGCGTCGTGAAAACCACCGTGTTCCTCGCCGACATGAACGAGTTCGCCGAGATGAACGCCGTCTACGAGCGGCACTTCCCCGCGCCCTCCCCCGCGCGCAGCACCGTGCAGGTCGCCCGCCTCCCGCGGGACGTGCGGGTGGAAATCGAAGTGCTCGCCGAACGGCACTGAATTCCCTGCCGGGCAAGGAGAGTGGGCGAAGGGACATCCCTTCGCCCCTGTCCATTTGACGGCGCGGACAGACCGAGTCCCTGGGACTGCCTTTGCCGGACGCGCTCTGAGGTTGGATGGCCTCACCCGTTCACGGGCGGCCGGTCACTCCTCCTCCTTCGTCACCGTCGGCGGACCGGCTCATTTGTGCCTCGGGTCTTGGCACGGCGCGGCCGGGCGTGACATTGTGCGCGGTGATGGTTGTCCTCCCTGTGCGCTTTGAACGGAGCCCCCGCCTGCACCCGATGCTGAGCGAGGACGCTCACCCGGTCGGCACGCGGGTGGTGGTGCAGGGCAAGCGCGGCCCGGAGGTGGCGGTGGTGCGCGGTGAGGCGCAGGAGCGCCGGCCGCAGGAACGGTACGGCACGGTGCTGCGCGCCGCCACGCCGGACGATCTGGCGCTCTGGGACGACCTGCACCGCCAGGGCGAGGACCTGAAGTGGCTGCTGCGTGCCCGCGCCCGCGAGCGGGGCCTGCCGGTGAAACTGGTGGCGGTGGAGTTCACGCTGGACGAGAGCCTGGTGACCGTGAGTTACAGCGCGGACGAGCGGATCGAACTGACCGGCCTGATCGGCGAGGTGCGGGCGCACACGCGGGCCCGGGTGAATTTCGCGGCGGTCGGGCCGCGCGAGCAGGCGCAGATGATCGGCACGCTGGGGGCGTGCGGCCGGGAGAACTGCTCCAGTCATCACCTGCAGGAGTTCGCGCCGGTGAGTATCCGTATGGCGCGCGACCAGCAGCTGCCGCTGAACCCGGAGAAACTCTCCGGGCCCTGCGGGCGCCTGCTGTGCTGCCTGCAGTTCGAGCACGGGCAGTACCTGGACCTGCTCAAGGACCTGCCGCGCAAGAACGCCCGGGTGTGCCACGACGCGAGCGGCGCGTGCGGGAAGGTCACGAAACTGCACCCGCTGGCGGGCACGGTGGACGTGCACACCGAGCAGGGCGTGCTGACGGGCGTGCCGGCGGGTGAACTGCGCCGCGCGCCGGAAGAGGCGCGTCCCGCTCCGGAGAAGAAGCCCCGCCGGACGGAGGGCGCCCGCAAGGACCGCACGTCGGACGCCCCGCCCAGCTGAGGGCCTGGGTTCAGCTGGCGGGTTCGCCGGTGCGGGCGCGGCGTTTCTGGTACGCGCCGGTCAGCAGTTCGGCGATGTACTCCTTGGTAAAGGGCATGCCGCTCGCCTCGGCGGCGCTGATCTCTTCGTCGCGGTCGTAGATCAGGCGCACGTACGTGGCGCTGTGATTGGGCGTGCGCTCGTCGAACTCCAGGATCAGGTAGCTGGGCAGGGTGCTGTCCAGCGGGTTGCCCACGCTGCCGCAGTTCAGCAGGGGGCGGCCTTCCACGTCCAGCATCAGAGTTTCGTGCGTGTCGGCGTACACCAGGGCGTCGGCGTGCTGGTGCAGGCCGTACTGCGGGTTGGGTTCGAAGGCGCGGAGCTGCTCGGGCAGGCTGCTGTGCGGGTACAGGCGGTGGAACAGGCCGTGGCTGCTGGCGTGCACGAACCGCCACCAGGCTCCCGCGAAGCTCTCCTCGATGCCGTACGGCAGGCCGGACAGGTAGGCGAGGTCGTCCACGCTGAGTTTGCTGCGCGGCCACAGGTCCTGCGGGCGGTGCGTGGCGCCGGCCACGCGGGCGTCCCAGTTGCCCTGGATGACGCGCGCGGCGTGCTCGCGGGTCCAGTCCAGCACTTCCTTCGGGCGGGGGCCCTTGCCGACCAGGTCGCCCAGCACCCAGATCTCCGTCACGCCGCGCCGCTGAATGTCGGCGTGAACCGCGAGCGTGGCCGCCAGGTTGGCGTGCAGGTCCGCGAGGATGGCGAGGCGAATCATTCCCGGCAGTGTAGCCCGCGCCCGCGCCCCGCCCGGTCGCAAGTGGCCGGCACGGTCAGGGCGCGGCGGTCAGGGCGCTGAACATCCGGTACGTGATCAGGGCCGCGAGCAGCAGCCCGGCCGGGAGGAACCACCCGGGCACGCGGCCCGGGCCGTGCGTGGCGCCGCTCCAGGCGAGGCGCAGGTTGATCAGCGCAAACGCCAGCAGGAACGCGTCCAGGGCGTCCACGCGGCGGCCCCCGCCGAGGTCCAGCGGGTACCCGGCGACGAAGGTCAGCGCGGTGAGCGCCGCGGCGACCAGCAGGGACGGCAGGAAGGGCGGCACGGCGGGCGCGGGGCGGCTCAGCCGAGCTCGTGGTACTGCCCGCGGAAGTACACGAGCGGATCGTCGTCGGTGTAGCGGCTGTACTCGATCAGGCCCAGGTACAGGGTGTGGTCCCCGGCGGGAATCACCTGCTGCTTGCGGCACACCAGCTGCGCGATGGCCCCGCCGATCAGCGGCAGGCCCTCGTGCTCGAACCAGGGGATGCTCTCCTCCGGCCCGGGCCGGCCGGCGAAGTGGTCACTGAGAGGACGCTGCGCGGCCGAGAGGACGTTCACGCCGAAGTGCGTGACCTCCGCCTCGTCCAGCAGGGTCTTCATGTGGGCGCGGTTGTCCACGCTGATCAGGATCAGGGGCGGGGTCATGCTCACCGACACGAAGGCGCTGGCGGTCATGCCGCGCCGCTCGTCCCGGTCGGCGGCCGTGATGATGGTGACGCCGCTGGCGAAGCGGCCCAGCGTCTGCCGGAACTCGAACGGCTCAATTCCCGCGTGGTCGGTCATGAGAGCAGTGTAACGCGCTCCCCCCTTCGGGCCCGGCGCCGGCATGGTAGTCCTGGACGGCCCGCGGCCCCGTCGCTCAGTTCTCGGGGGGCGGGGGAACGTCGTCGCCGTCCTTCACGGGTTCGGGCGGCGCCACCGGCGTCTGGATGACCGGCACGGCCACCGGCTTCATCTCGCGCACGAACAGGTTCGGCACGCGCACCACGCCGCGCGCCGGCACGGTGTCCACCCACAGCTGCCCGCTCACGCGGATCTCGGTCCTGCCGGCCGGCAGGGCCAGGAAGCCGTAGTAGCCGTTGCCGTCCGTGCGGGTCTCGCCGACGACCTTGCCGTTCTGGCTGGCGCGCACCAGCTGGTAGCCGGGAATGCCGGTGCCGTTGATCTTCCCGTACAGCCCGCGCGTGCTGGGCGGCGCTTCCTTCCATGCCAGCGGCGCGGCCAGCGCCCCGCCGGGCACGGTCAGCGCGGCGCGCACCAGTTCCAGGCCCTGCGCGGTGCTTTCCTTGGCGTTAAACACGTTCAGGGTGGGCGTGCGGTACGAGTACCCCACCCAGCCCAGGCCCAGCTTCACGCTGCGGGCCGCCTGCGACGCCGTGACCTCCGGCGAGTTCAGGTACATGGCTGTGCCCGCCGCCACGCCGCCCGTCAGGCCGTCGGCGCGGGCCGTCATGCTGCGCGCGAAGGCGTTCCAGCCGTCAAACCACACGCCCTGCTCGTTCACGCCGTCCCGCTTGTAGTTCATGGGGACGTTCAGGTCGATCAGGCCCTGCTTCACCCAGGTCGGCCAGTCCTGAAAGACCTCGGTGTACGTCCGCGTACGCCGGAATGCACCCAGGTCCCCCGGCGCCGGCGGGCGGGTGTAGGCGATGGTCGCCGCACTCACCCACAGTTCCGGCCGCACCGCCTTGACCTCCAGGCTGATGCGGCGCACCAGCGCCGTGACCTGATGCCGTTTCCACTCCTGCCAGGTGCCGTCATTCCCGGCGGGCGTACCTTTCTGCCCGGTTTCCGTGCGGTACCGCGCGAGCACCTTCGGGTCGTACCCCCAGTTCCCGCCGTCCGGGTACCGAATGCGGTCCAGCTGCACGCCGTCCACCGGGTAGTTCTTCACCACACTCACCAGCCCCGCCACCACGTAATCGGCCGCCGCGGGAATCCCAGCGTCCAGCCAGCCGTCGTTGCCCTCCTGCCAGGAGCCGTCCTGCCGGCGGGCCATCCACGAGTCCTTGCTGGTGGGTCCGTGCGTTTTCATCACGTGCTGCGGGCTGGTGTTCGGCGTGGCGGTGTTCGCGATCCCGGTCACGCTGGCCCACGCGATCACGCGCATGCCCCGCGCCTGCGCCGCCGCCGTGATGAACCCCAGCGGATCGAAGTTCTTCTCCAGGTCCTTGTCCGTCACGACCGGCAGAGTGCTTTTCAGGCACAGACAGTCGCCGCGACGGATGGCCTGCACGAACAGCGTGTTCACGTTCATGCGCGCCGCGTCCTCCACCACCCGCTGCGCCTGCGCGCGCGTCTTCAGGCCCGGCCCGAACGCGTCCACCCACAGGCCGCGCAGGTTCCCGCCCACCACCGCAGCGGCCGGAGCAGAAGAAGGCGTCGTCGCCTGGGCGCCGCTCACGCCCAGCGTGAACAGGCCCAGCATTAGGGCAAGGCGGGAAAACAGACTCATGTGCCCGGGCAGGCTAGCGCACCCCCCTGACCCGCACGTGAACGCCCCGGCCGCGCAAGAAGTTCACTCCCGCGCCTCCCCCAATGGGGTGATTGATCCACGACTCATCAGGGGCACACACTGTGAAAAATCACAAAGTCTGGGAGGCGACGACCTCTGCTCCGTAACGCGGTCACCTGGGGCAGGGCGAGCCAGTGGTGAGCCCGCCCCAGCGTGGAGGATTCATGCAATCAGCCCGCCCTGGACGCCCTGCCCCCGCCGCCAGCCTCCTCACCCTGCTGCTGCTTGCCGCCTGCGGCACCACCCCCATCGCCACCGCGCCCAGCAGCGAGAGCCTGACCATCACCGCTGGTGCAGACGCGCCCCGGAGCAGCGTCTCCGTGAAAATCCTTTCCGACGCGAGCTTCACTTCTCTCATAGCAACTGGTTCGCAGACATCCCCTCTTTCAATGAGCGGGTGTGCTACCACACCAACACCTGAACAACCCAGTATCCGCGTCTCATACTCCGTGACTGGAAGACAAGGCGGGACAGCCAAGCTAGGATTCCCTACGAAATTTACGTATGAGAACGGAGCATGGCAATCGTCTGGCATCATCTGGAAAGATGTGGTGGCGCCTTCTAGAGACAAAGACTCATCCAGCGGGTATTCGTCAGTCACGGTGACTTCGGAACCGATCACGCTTGCGGTCGGCTCCACCAACGCCAGCGGTGACCAGATCCTCAGCTTCAAACCAGAGGTGTCCAACGAGGGCATCAGTCAGGGGAAACTCGAAGTGAATTCATCAGCCACGGTCACTGTGTCCTTCACCACCTGTGCTCCGCCTCCACCTGCCTCCACCGTACTGGACAACAAGGCCCCAGTGCTCACCGTCCCGCAAGATTTCAGTAGAGAAGCCACCGGTCGCGTTACGGTCGTGGACTTCGCGGAGCAGTTGTCGGCAATAGACAGGGAGGAGGGCAATCTGACCGACAAGATCACCTGCACGCCTGTCAGTGGCAGCGGCTTCGCGGTGGGCGCGACTCTGGTGACCTGCTCTGTCAGCGACTCCGGCAAGCGCCTGCGGACCGACGGCAGCGCCGGGCCGGACGGTGAAGTCCTGACAACCACAGCCTCCTTCACGGTGACGGTGGAGGACAACACGGCGCCAGACCTGACGGTGCCCCAGGGCACAGTCTCCATCCCAGCAATCGACATCAACGGCGTGTCTCCTGATTACAGCAAGTGGGTGAGCGCCTGGGACCTCGTGGACGAAGAGGAGACGCCCATGCCCGTGTGCACGCCCGCCAGCCTGCCCATCGGCCTTGAACAGACGGTAGAGTGCACCGCCACGGACAGCCGGGGGAACCGGTCCGACCCGCAGAGCTTTACCGTGAACGTGACGTTCGCCAGCGCCTCCCGCGGCCTGCTGCAACCCGTCAACGACACGCGCAATGGCCTGCCGATCAGCCTGTTCAAGGCCGGGTCCACCATCCCTCTGAAGTTCCTGCCGCCCACCTTCGCGGGAGGAGATGCAGCGACCGGGCTGGCTGGCGGGCTGCGGCTGGTCGTGACGACGGTACCGGCCAGCGGGAACAGTGCTGAGGAGGAAACCACGGACCTGTCCAGCGGCAGTACGGCGTGGCGGTATGACCTCACGGCCGGACAGTACGTGTTTAACCTGAGCACGAAAAATCCCTTCTTCCGCGCTGGTATGGGTTACCGTGCGGAGATCAGCTTCCAGGGCGTGCCGGTCGCCAGGGGGGACTTCCGCTTGAAGTAAGCGGCCTGAGCAGACAGGGCGCTCCGACCACGAGTTGTCGGAGCGCCCTTCGTTGTTGATGTTCAGCTGTCGCTGTCGCCGGCTTCTTCCTCGGGCGGGGGGGCGTCGGTGGGGTCGGGGGCAGCCTGGATGCGGCGGTTCTTGCCGATCTCGCGCACGCGGCCGGAGAAGCGGCCCCGGATGTCCTCATACATGGGGTGCGCGCGGATGTCCCCGATCACCGCGCGGGCTGCCGGGGCGGTGGCCGGGGTGGGCGCGGGGGCAGGGGCAGCGCGGGGGGCGGGGTCCGGGCGTTTGGGCACGAATTCCGCGAAGGGGGAGTCGTCCAGGTCCGGCGCGGCTTCCAGCAGCGGGCCGCCCACGTTGCCGCCGATGTCGCCCCAGTCGGGTTCCTGCGTGATGGCTTCCACCACGTACAGGTCCCGGGACTGGCCGGGCGGGGTGATGCGGTCGCCGCCCTGCGCGTCGGCGGGGGCGGGCGGCCCGTCCGTGAGGGGCTCGGCGTCCCACGGCTCGGGGGAGGGGGCCGGGAGGGGCGCGGGGGCCGCGTCGTCCGGGCTGGGCGGCGGCACGCGCACCTCCGCCCGGGCGGTGGGGGCGAGGCTGGGGCGGGTGAGGGTCGCCACCGGGGCCCCGCGGGCGGGAGGGCGGGGGGGCAGGCCGGGCGTGAGGGGCACCGGTTCTGCCGCCGTGGCCTGTGGGGTCTCCGGGCGCGCGTGGGGCAGCGGCGGCTCGGCCGCGGCGGACGCGGACGGGGGCACCGGGTCGAAGGCCGGGCCGCGGGCGCTTCCGCGGCGCGGCGCCGGCTCAAAAGGGGCGACGTCCGGCCCGGGCGGGGTGGGCTCGGCGGCCGCGCGGGCCGGGGGGGTGGGGGCGGGCGGAGGTGCCGCGCTCATGCCCGCCGTTCCGGGAGTTCCGCCCAGGGTCACCTTGCGGCTGCCTTCCGGGGCGATCAGTTCGAAGGTGACGGGGCCGAACACCCGCTGGACGAGTTTGGCGACGTCATCGAACTTCCCGACGATCTGCTTGGCGTGGAAGGCGTTGCGGTCGTCGTAGGTGAGGCTGACGTATCCGGGTTCGGCGTGCGTCCGGGCGGGTTTCAGGAAGGCCTTCATCTGGATGCTGGCGTGCCGGACGACGTCCGTCCAGCTGCCCTGCACGGGCGCGGCGCTCAGGCCGGCAGCGGCGTCCTGCACGACCTCGCGGGCGGGCGCGGGGCCGCGGCGGGCCCCCGGGTCGAAGTCGGGCACGGCCGCGGCGGAGGCGGCGGGGCGGGGGCCGCTGGCGCGCAGCGTGGCGAGTTCCTTCTCCAGGCGGTTGAGGCGCTGGACGAGGTCGGTGGGCACGCTGGCCGCGGCCGGTGCCGCAGCATGCGTGGAGGCTCCGGCCGGGCTGCTGTCGGCGGCGAGCAGGGCGTGCGTGAGGGCCAGTTCCAGGCTCTGCTGGTCGGCGCTGCGGGCGAAGCGGGCGCCCTGTTCGTCCAGCGCGGCCTGCAGTTTGAGCAGCCGGGGCAGGTCGGCGCCGTCCAGGCGGCCGTCCGGGGTGAGGCCCAGTTCGGCGTGCAGGGCGGTGCCGAACGCGGCGACAAGCCCCTCAACGATGGTGCGGGCGGCGAAGCCGTCGCGGTAAAGCTGCGCGGCGCCGCCCAGGGCGCTGGCGGCGTCCCCGAGCACGAGGCCGGCGGCGATGGCGCGCACGCGTTCGCCGGGCGGGAGGCCCAGGGCTTCTTCCACGCCCGCGCGGGTGACAGCGCTGCCGGCGGCCAGCATGCGTTCCAGGAGGCTCTCGCCGTCGCGCATGGCGCCGTCGGCGAGGCGGCCGATCAGGTGCAGGGCGTCCGGTTCGGCGCTCACCCCTTCTTTCTGGGCGAGGCCGGCGAGTTTCCCGGCGATCTCCTCGGCGGTCAGGCGCCGGAAGCGGTAGTGCTGGCAGCGGGAGAGGATGGTGGGGATGATCTTTTCCGGTTCGGTGGTCGCCAGGATGAAGATGACGTGCCCGGGCGGCTCCTCCAGTGTTTTCAGGAGGGCGTTGAAGGCCGCGCGGCTCATCATGTGCGCCTCGTCCAGGATGTAGATCTTCTTGCCGCCGCGCATGGCGGCCAGGGAGACCTTCTCGCGCAGGTCGCGGACGTCGTCCACGCTGTTGTTGCTGGCGGCGTCGATCTCCATGACGTCCGGGTGCGAGCCGGCGCGCACGCTCAGGCAGGATTCGCACTCACCGCAGGGTTTGAGGCCCCCGCTCGTGCAGTTGGCGGTCATGGCGATCAGGCGCGCGGTGGTGGTCTTCCCCACCCCGCGCGGGCCGCTGAACAGGTACGCGTGCCCGACCCGGCCCTGTTCCAGGGCGCTGCGCAGCACGTCCTTGACGTGTTCCTGCCCGACCACCTCGTCCCAGCGGATGGGCCGGGCGCGCTGGTAGATGGCGCTCACCGCGTCCCCCGGGGCCGGGCTGCCGGGGCGGGTGCGCGCCGCGGGGAGGGCGGGGGCGTGCGCACGGCAGTCGGGTGGGGGGCGCGGTGGTTCACGACCTCAGTCTAGTGGGCCGGGGGCGGGGGCGAGGTGACCGGAAGCACAGCGCCCCCCGCCAAACAGAGGGCGGCCGGGGACGAACCCCCGGCCGCGCTGGCACCACGCCGATCAGTTCACGGTGGCGGGTGCGGGCTCCGCGCCGCGGCGGTCGCGGACGCGCTGCTGCCGGCGCCCCTGAAGCAGCAGGTACAGGGCGGGCACGACCGCCAGGGTCAGGAAGGTGCTGGAGGTCAGGCCGCCGATCACGGTGATCGCCAGCGGCTGGCCCACGATCCCGGCGCTCTCGCTCAGGCCCAGGGCCAGCGGCACCAGGGCGAAGATGGTCGCCAGGGCGGTCATCAGGATGGGCCGCACGCGCCGCGCGCCGCCCTCGATCAGTGCCTGCCGGACGTCCAGCCCGCCGGTGAGCAGCCGCTCGACGAGGTCGATCAGGACGATGGCGTTGGTCACCACGATGCCGGTCAGGAGCAGGAACGCGAACATGGTGCTCAGGCCCAGCGGCGTGCCGGTGGCGGCCATCAGCGGGAACGCACCCACCGCGATCAGCGGAATGCTGATCAGCAGGATCAGGGGCGTGAGGAGGCTGCGGAAGGTGGCGACCATGATCAGGTACACCAGCCCGATGGCGGCCACGATGGACAGGCCCAGGCTGCTGAAGGCCTGGTTCTGCTGTTCGGTCACGCCGCCCAGGCTCCAGCTCGCGCCGTCGGGCAGGGGAATGTCCTTCAGGGCGGCCTTCACGGCGGCGTTCGCGGCGCCGATGTTGCTGACGGTCGGGTCGGCCTGCACGGTGGCGAGGCGCTCGCCGTTCTCGCGGCTGAGGCTGACCGGGGACGCGCTGCGCTCGATGCGGGCCACGTCGCCCAGGGGCACGTCGGTGCCGGCGGCGCTGCGCAGCGGCAGGGCGCGCAGGTCGTCCACGCTGTCGTACTGCCCGTCGGGGTACACCACGCGCACGTCCAGGCGCTCGTCGCCGCGGGGCAGGCTGGTGGCGACCTTGCCGCTCAGCGCGGCCTGCACGGCGCCCACCGCCTGCACGCCGATCACGCCGCGTTTCACGGCCTCCTGGCTGTCCAGGCGGATGCTCAGCTGCGGCTGGGATTCGCGGACGCTGGACCGGACGTTCTCGATTTCCTTCACGTCCCTCAGCGCGTCGGCGATGCGGGCACTGGCGGTGTTCAGGTCGGCGACGCTCTCGGCCTGCACGTTCACCTTCAGGCTGTTCGAGAAGCCCCCGGACCCGGCGGCGCCCTGCGTGACGTTCACCTCGCCGGGCACGCCGCGCAGGGCGGTGCTCACGCGTTCCGTCAGGGCGTCCAGGTCATGGTCGCCCTCGGGAATCAGCGTGAGGCGGATGGGCGTGCCGCCGGCCCCGCCGCCCCCCAGCGCCGCGAACGGCCCGCTGGCGGACCCGACGGTGGTCTCCACGCTGCTCAGGCCGCTCACGCCCCGCAGGCGGCGTTCGAGGTCGGTGGCGACCGTGTCGGCGCGGGCCAGGCGGGTGCCGGCCGGCAGGGTCACGGCCACCTGAATGCGGTCGGACTCGCCGGGGTCGATGAAGTTGGTGGGGATGCGGCCCACCAGGGACACGCTGCCCACCAGCGCCAGCAGCGCCAGGGTGAGCGTCCAGCCGGGGCGGCGCGTGACCCAGGTGATCACCGGGGCGTACAGCCGCTCGATGGTGCTGACCCGCGCGGGGCCGCGCGCCGGCCGGGAACGCAGGAACAGGCCACCCAGGAGGGGCACCAGCGTGAACGCCACCAGCAGGCTCGCCAGGATGCTGAGGGTCACGGCGAGCGCCAGCGGCCGCAGGAACTCGCCGGCCACGCCGCCCACGAACGCCAGCGGCAGGAACACTGCGACGGTCGCCAGGGTGCTGGACAGCACCGGGGAGGCGACCTCGCTGGCGCCCTCGTACGTGGCGCGGGCGGGGCTGAGGCCCTGGTCGAGCTTGTGGTAGATGTTCTCCACGACCACGATCGCGTCGTCGATCAGGCGGCCCAGCGCGACGGTCAGGCCGCCCAGCGTGAGCACGTTCAGGGTCAGGCCCTGGGTGTACAGCAGGATCAGCGCGACCAGCAGAGACACCGGAATGCTGAGCGCCGTGATCAGCGTGGCGCGGCCGTTACGCAGGAACACCGCCACGACCAGCACCGCGAACAGCGCCCCGAAGGCCCCCTCGGTCAGCAGGCTCTTCACGCCCTTCTGGATGGGCGTGGCCTGGTCCTCCACGATCTGCACCTGGGCGCCCAGGCGGTCCCCGGCGCCGTTCAGGACGCCCTTGACGGCCTCGGCGACCTGCACGGTGTTGGCGTCCTGCGTCTTGTATACGGCGAGGCCCAGCGCGGGCTGCCCGTCGAAGCGGGTGATGCTGCCGGCCGGCGCGGTCACCAGCTCGACGTCCGCGACGTCCGAGAGCAGCACGGGCCGCAGCGGCACACCGGCCGTGGGAGCAGCGGCGGCGGCCGGAGCGCCGGGGGCACGGGCGGTGGGGGCGGCCCCGGCGGCCAGACCGGCGCGTGCGGCCGGCGGCAGGGCGCTGAGGTCCGGCGCGGCGCCCACGACCACCCCGGAGAGCGCGGCGATGGTGCTGGCCGCGCTGTCGATCTTCACCGGGAGTTGCAGGTCCCCCTGGGCCAGCGTGCCCACCGGGAAACTGAGCGGCGCGGCCTGGAGGGCCTGGGTGACGCTGTCGAAGCTGAGGTTCCGGGCCTTGAGTTCCTCGGGCTTCAGGGTGACGCGCACCTCGGGGTCGCCGTTGCCGGTGACGTCCACGCGGGACACCCCGGCGACCGCCTCCAGTTCCGGCACCAGCCGCGCGGCGACCTGCTGCTGCAACGCCTCGCCGGCCTTGCCGCCTGCGGTCGCCACGAGGTTCAGGATGGGCGCGTCCCCGAAGCGGATGGCGGCCACGTTCGAGTCGGTGGCGCTGTCGGGCAGCTGGGCGCGCACGCGGTTCACGGCGGAGTTCACGCGCGCCTCGGCCTGGTTCAGGTCGGTGCCGAAGCGGAAGTTCAGCACGATCACGCTGACGTTCTCGCTGCTGGTGGAACTGTAGCTGTCCAGGTCCTTCAGGTTCGCCAGGGCCGATTCCAGCGGGCGGGTGACCTGGGCTTCGACCTCGTTCGGGGCGGCCAGGGGGTAGGGCGTGACGACCGTCACGACCGGCAGGTTGATGTCCGGGAGGAGTTCCTGCTTCAGGCTGCGGGCGGCGAACACGCCGAACACCACGACCAGCAGGGAGGCGAGCAGCACCACGGAGGCGTTGCGTTGCGTGAAGCGGATCAGTGCATTCATGGGTGGGGTCCTGTGCAGGTCGGGGGGGTCTCGGGGCTGCTGAGGCGGTCCAGGGCCGTGAGCAGCACGCTCAGTTCGGCGGGGCTGAGCTGCTTTAGGCGCGCGCCCAGCCGGTCGTGCATGATCGCCTCGGCGCGGTCCAGCAGGGCCTGCCCCTCCGTGGTGACGGTCAGGCGCACGCGGCGGGAGTCCTGGGTGTCCACCTGCCGGGTGATCAGCGCCTGGGAGTGCAGGTCGGTCAGCAGCCGGCTCAGCAGGTTGGGGGGGATGCCCAGGCACTCGGAGAGCGTTTTCGGATAGTGCGCGCCGTCCCGGATGGTGTTCAGCAGGAAGTACGTGCGCGGGTCGGTGTGCGCCCCTTCGGCGAGCAGCGGGCCGAGCTCGTGACCCAGGTCGCGATGCAGCCGCCAGATGCTGGTCATGAAGCGCATTGCGGCGGCCTTCAGGTCGGGTGGGTGGGGGTCCGGGGAATCGGTCATGCGAGAAGCGTACTCGATTTAGTTCACTTTGAAGAATAATCCGGCTTACTGAACTACCGAACGGTCGGTCTCAGCGAAAATCAAAAAGCGAGCGGGGCCAGCCTCACGCCAGCCCCGCTCAGGCCAGAAAATCAGTACTTGTAGAAACCCTGCCCGCTCTTGCGGCCCAGCAGGCCCGCCTGCACCATCTTGCGCAGCAGCGGACTGGGCCGGTACTTGTCGTCCCCCAGACCCTGGTGCAGCACCTCCATGATCGCCAGGCAGGTGTCCAGCCCGATGAAGTCCGCGAGCGTGAGCGGCCCCATGGGGTGGTTCATGCCGAGCTTCATGATCCCGTCGATCGCCTCGGGTTCCGCCACGCCTTCCATCACGCACTGGATGGCCTCGTTCAGCATGGGCATCAGGATGCGGTTACTCACGAAGCCCGGGAAGTCGTTGCAAGACAGCGGCGTCTTGCCCATCTTCTCGGCGGTTTCCGTGACGATGCGGGCGGTCTCGTCGCTCGTCTGGTACCCGCGGATGACCTCCACGAGCTGCATCAGCGGCACCGGGTTCATGAAGTGCATCCCGATGAACTGCGAAGGCCGGCCCGACGCGGTCGCCAGGGCCGTGATCGGAATGCTGCTGGTGTTGCTGGCCAGGATGCCCTCAGGCTTCACGATCTGCCCCAGCTGACGGAACAGCTCATTCTTCACGCCCTGGTTCTCCACGATGGCTTCCACGACCAGGTCGCAGTCCGCGAAGTCCTGCAACTCCGTCGTGAACCGGATCCGGCCCAGCACCGTCGCCGGCGCGTCTGCGAGGCGGCCTTTCTCGTGCAGTTTGCCCAGGGACTTCTCGATCACGCCCCGGCCCCGATTCAGGAACGCCTGCTGCTGGTCGTGCACAACCACGTCGAACCCGCTCTGCGCCGCGACCTGCGCGATCCCGCCGCCCATCTGTCCCGCTCCGATCACACCAAATTTCATGCTTATCTCCTTGTGCCGGCGCGTCCCGTCCAGCCCGGACCGCCGCAAGTTGAGTCCTGCCAACCTCATGAGCTTAACGCCGCCCCGTTAAGTTCCGGGGTGAGGTTCCACGCCCAGCGTCAGCCGCGCCCCCACAATGGCGCTTTGGTCACTTGGCCCGCCAACCGGGGAGAGTCAACGCAGATCTTCCATCGGAATTTCAGGCCACGCAACACCCACACCGGTCCTTGATGCTGCGAAATCAGGGCCGGGAATGGGGCATCCCCCGCGCCGGGAAGCGGTCGAGGACGACATCCAGCTGCCTGATCAGCCTGGGCAAGTGACTCTGTTCAACCTGAAAATGAAACTGCTGCCTGTGCCCATGCCCGACAACTTCCAGCTGGGTTTCGAGGTGCCCCTGGGAGGCCGTCCAGAGATTCCAGTTCAGCTCAGGCTCCACCGTGCCAAGACTGACTGACCCATGCCCCTGAACAGACATGCGGACGAGGTCATCACGGAAGTTGGTCAGTTCCAACGTCGTGATGAAGGGTCCTGAGACTTCAGCCCGACCGGCACCGGACAACACGACTTCGGCAGTGGCGACCAGCCAGTTCCCGTCCTCTTCGTCGTTCATGTCAGGGAATTCGTACCGATGGACCCAGAGATGGAGAGGGCCGAACATCAGATCAGGCGTTCCCCAGTGCGCTCGCGCCCGTTTCCGGCCCTCGCTCATTACTCCACCAGAGGCACGCCGTCGAGTTCGATGCCCTTGCCGCGTTTGACGGGGTTGAAGGCCACGTAGCGGTACTTGGCGCAGCCGGCCTTCACGAAGGGGTCCTGGTCGAAGATGTCGGTGAGTTCCTGGAGGGTGTCGGCGCGGGCGAGCAGGATGCCGCCGGTGCCGTCCACCTTGCGGCCGCTGGTGAGGAACACGCCGCTGCGGTAGTGGCCGTCCAGCCACGCGCGGTGGTCGGGGGTGACCTTGGCGATCTCGGCGGTGGGCTGCAGGTAGGTGCTCTCGATCATCCAGAGGGTGGTCATGCGTTCACCTTAGTTCTGGGCGTCTTACAGGCGCCGCACGGCGAGGGCGAGGCCGTTGCCGCCGCCCATGCACAGGGTGGCGACGCCGGTTTCCTTGTTGTGCTGTTTGAGCGCGGAGAGCAGCGTGACCAGGATGCGCGCGCCGCTTGCGCCGATGGGGTGGCCCAGGGCCACGGCGCCGCCGTTCACGTTCACGCGGGCGGGGTCCAGGCCGAGTTCGCGGCTCACGGCGAGGCTCTGCACGCTGAAGGCCTCGTTGAGTTCCCACAGGTCCACGTCGCCGGCCTGCATGTTGAGTTTTTTCAGCAGGGCCTGCGTGGCGGGCACGGGGGTCATCATGACCCACTCGGGCGCGAGGCCGCCGGTGGCGTAGTCGAGGATCTCGGCGATGGGCGTGAGGCCCTGCGCGCGGGCGAAGTCCTCGCTGACGACCAGGAGGCTGGCGGCGCCGTCGTTCAGGCCGGGGGCGTTCCCGGCGGTGACGGACCCGTCCTTCTTGAAGGCGGGCTTGAGTTTGCCGAGCGTTTCCTCGCTGGTGTCGGCGCGGGGGCCCTCGTCGGCGTCCACGATCACGTCGCCCTTGCGGCCCTTGACGGTGACGGGCACGATCTCGTCGGTGAAGCGCCCGCCCTGCTGCGCACTGACGGCCTTCTGGTGGCTGGCGGTGGCGTAGGCGTCCTGTTCCTCCCGGCCGATGCTGTACTTCTCGGCGACGCGCTCGCCGGTCAGGCCCATGCCTTCCTCGTTGATGCTGCACCACAGGCCGTCGTGCATGTTGGCGTCCAGCACCGTCTGGTGGCCCAGGCGGTAGCCCTTCCTGGCCTGGGGGAGCAGGTGGGGGGCGTTGCTCATGGATTCCATGCCGCCGGCCAGCACGGCGCGCTGGTCCCCGGCGCGGATGCTCTGCGCGGCCAGGATCACGGCTTTCAGGCCGCTGCCGCACACCTTGTTGATGGTGAGCGCCCCGACCTCGTGGCTCAGGCCGGCTTTCAGGGCGGCCTGCCGGGCGGGGTTCTGTCCGCAGCCGGCCTGCACGACCTGTCCCATGATGACTTCCTCGATCAGGTCGGCGCTGAGGCCGCTGCGTTTCAGGGTTTCGGCCAGGGTGACGGCGCCCAGGTCCACGGCCTTCACGTCGGCGAGGGCGCCCAGGAACTTCCCGGTGGGCGTGCGGGACGCCGCGACAATCACTGCTTTGCTCATGCCGTTCAGTCTACCCCCAGCCGCCTAACGCTCGTTAGGTATCGGCGTCCGGGTGTCCAGGCGGCCGGTCAGGTCAGGAAGGCCAGGATCGCCTGCACGTACCCGTCCGGTTCCTCCAGGTCCGGGAAGTGAGCGCTGGAACCGAACACGTGCAGCTGCCCGGCCGGCAGGGCCGCCGCCAGCCGCTCCAGCTGCGCCAGGGGCACGTTCCGGTCGTGCCGGCCCGCCAGAATCAGGGTGGGGGCCGTGATCTCCGTCAGGTGCTGTGAGGTGCCGGTGGGCGGCTGCGCGGCCAGGACGCGGTGCATGGCGCCGCTGTTCGTCAGGCCGCTCTCCGCCCACAGGGCACGGTTCCGGGCGGCCACGTCCGCGCGCTGGAACAGGAACCGGTCCACGGTGGGCGTGTCCACCACCCCCCAGACGCGCTCCAGCTGCTCCTCCGGGGACAGCGCCTCACGCAGGATGGCCTGCACACGTGCCGCCACGTCCCCCTGCGCCACCTCCGCGAAGCCCGCCAGTTGCGAGGCGGTCACCTCCGGGTCCCGCAGGTGGAGGGCCGGCGCCTGCAGCACCAGGCGCCGCACCCGCTCCGGGCAGGCGCGCGCGAACTCCAGAGCCAGCCCCCCGCCGAAGCTGTACCCCAGCAGATCCGCCTGCTCCGCGCCCAGCCAGTCCAGCAGAGATCGCAGGTCCGCGGTCAGCAGCGGCATGCTGTACGCGTCCGCCGGTTCGGGCGGGTCGCTGCGGCCGCTGCCGCGCTGCTCGTGGTACACCACCGTCCGCGCCGCCTCCAGCCCGGGCCCGGCCACCCGCTCGAACACGAAATGGTTCCCGCCAGGACCGCCGTGCAGCACGACCAGCGGCACCGTGCCGTGCGCCGCGCCGGCCACCTTCACCCACTGCCGCACGCCGTTCAGGAGCGGGCGCGCCTCCCCGTCCGGGCGATTCATGCCTCCCACCACAGGCGGCGCAGGAAGGCGCCCCGCGCCTCGGACTTCCCGGCGCGCAGGACCTCCAGATCCGCAGGGGTCAAGCCGTCCAGCGCGGCGAGGGCATACACGACCTCCAGCACGTCCGCGAGTTCCTGCACGTCCCCGGCCTCCAGGTACTCCTCGGTTTCCTCCCTCAGTTTCTCGTGCAGCGCGGCCCGGAAGTCCGGGGGGTTCAGGGGGCGGGCCGAGCCGCCGAACAGGTCTGGGATGCGGTCACGCACGAGCTTCGCCATACCGGCGACCCTAACGCAAACGCCCCCGGTCCGGTCGGACGCGGGGGCGCAGGGTGTGGGGGTTACCAGGTCAGGTCGTAGCCGCCGATCTTGCCCCACTGCACGGCGGTCGTGCCCTTGACCTCGTTCAGGCCGGCGCGGATGCCGGAGATCAGGGCGTTCTGGCCGTCCACGTCGTACACGAGGTAGGAGCCCTGGTGGCTGGTGCTCTGCTCGCCGGCGTCGTACATGCCGTCGTTGTCGGCGTCCACGTACGCGACGACGTTGTAGTACCCGTCTTTCTGCTTCCAGTCGGCGGGCAGATCCACGGCGTAGCGCTTGTCGGAGGGGCTGAGGGTGATGGCGGCCTGCTGGGAGCCGTCCTGCACGACGCCGCTGGCGTTCGCGCCGACCAGTGCGAGGCGCACGGTGCCGGCGGGCGGGGTGCCCAGCACGGAGCCGCTCACGTCGAGGCTCTGGGGCAGGCCGATCAGGCCGCAGGAAGCGAGGGTCAGGGGGGCCGCAGCGAGCAGGAAGAGCTTCTTCATGCCCCCAGCCTGCCAGACCAGGAAAAGAAGGGAGCTGTTTGGCAAGCGAGCCTCAAGTCCCGATGAGAACGGGGGGAAGGGGCTGTCCAGAGTAGGTGTGAGAATGTGCCCAATACCCCCGTAATGGTGTGACATTTTTTACAAAAATCACCCACACTGTTCTCATGCGGAAAAATCCAGATGGCTACGCTCTGATCCTGGCGCTCTCGGCTGTCGTCATTCTGGGCCTGCTGATCTTCAGCCTCCAGATGGTGAGCCTGAGCAGCGTCCGCACCGTCAGCGACGAAGGGCAGCGCACCCAGTCCTTCTACGCCGCCCAGTCCGGACTCGAACGCGTCACCCGGCAGCTCACCAACCGCGCCAAGACCCTGGCGCCCAGCACCGCCGAGGCGGCCGCCACCGGCCTCAGCACGCCCGCCAGCCACCTCGGCAACACCGGCGCCGGGAGCTTCAACGTCGCCATCACCACCGTCAGCGTCGCCGGAAACGACGCCGTGCTGCGCCTGCTCGCCTCCGGCACCACCACCGCCGCCACGCGGGTCATCTCGCAGGACGTGAAGGTCACCCTGATCGGCGGAAGCGCCGGCGCGTTCCCCCCCACCGCCCTGATCGCCACCGGGAATATCAAGGACGCCGGGGCCGCGCCCGTCGCCGGGGAGAAGGTCCCGGCCGGCTCCCACGTCTTCACCTGCGCGCTGACCGGCACGGTCCCCGCAGGCGTCAGCCCCTGCCAGGTGAAGGCCGGGGGGCTGAACACCTACAACGTGCAGACCACCAGCAACCCGCCGCCCGTCGCGGGGCAGTCCCTGAAAGACGCCGCCGGGAACTACTACACGGTGCAGAAGGTCACGCCCGTGGCCGGCGACCCCACGCGCTGGAACGTGTCCCTGGCCGCGATGAACGAGAACCCCACCACCACCACCGTCACGCAGCCCATGAACACGGCCCTGCTGGCCGGCCCGGTCACGCTCAGCAACGCCAACACCGGCGCCATGGCCGCCCCGACCGGGTCCACGCTCACCACCAACAGCAACAACACCGGCACCGTCTGCGACCCGGCCGTGTACGGGTGCAGCACCTACAGCTTCCCGCCCAGCGCGCTGTTCCAGCTGATCTTCGGCGTGCCGAAGACCGAGTTCTCCGGCCGCATGCAGGAGCAGGGCAGTTACTTCACGGGAATCGGCACGCAGGCCGGGCAGTTCTCCGGCGCGGCGTGCACCACCCGCAGCGTGATGTGGCTCAAGGTCACGGACCTGGACGTCCCGCAGGACTGCATGGGCAGCCCCACCAGCCCGAAGGTCCTGATCGTGGACGCCTCCGAATCCAGCAGCCAGGTACAGGTGAAGGTGAACAACGGCGTGTTCTACGGCCTGATCTACATCATCTCCAACGACAAGGTCACGCTGGCCGGCAACGGCACGTACGTGGGCAGCGTGGTGTCCGAGACCGGCATCGAGACCGACCCCAGCAACAACGACCTGAGCACCGTCACCGGCAACGGCTCGTCGGTCTGCCCGGCCCTGCCCGGCAGCAACGGCAACAACACGAAGGCCGCCAAGATCTGTTACAACCGCGACGTCGTCGCCCGGATCAACACGGACGTCGCCCTGCAGCTCAGCCACTACGCCGTGACCCGGCTGCCGAACAGCTGGCAGGAGCACAGCCGATGAGGGGCGCCACCCACGGGTTCACGCTGCTGGAAACCCTGATCGTGGTCGCCATCATCGCCATTCTGGCCGGCATCGGCCTGATCAGTTACCTGAGTTACCGCGCCCAGGCGAACCTGGACGAGGGCACCGCCACGCTGGAACAGGCCATCTCGCGCGGCGTCGCCGAGGCCCGCCGCACCAGTCAGCCCGTGACCGTCACCCTGAACACCACCGCCCGGACCGTGCAGGTCACCCGCGGCGGCACCACCACCGTCCTGAACGCCACGCTGCCGGTGGACAGCTGGACCATGACCTGCCGCCTGAGCCCCTGCGCCGCCGGCAGCACCACCTTCACGCTGATCACGCCCGGCAGCAGCTTCCCCGACGACCTGTCCATCACCCTGACCAGCCGCTCCAAGACCCGCTCCCTGCGCATTCTGGGCCCCGCGGCCCTGGTGGTCCGACCATGAACAGACCCTCCAACGCCGGTTTCACCCTGATCGAGGTGCTCGTCGCGATGGCGGTGTTCTCCGTCAGCGTGCTCCTGATCGGCCTGCTGATCTCCCACATGCGCCTCAACGCCGCCTCGGCCCAGCGGGTCACCGCCGGACAGGCCCTGCAGGACGCCCTGGAACGCACCGCGCAGAAATTCCAGAGCGTGGCGAACTACGGCGTCCTCACCGCCGCCGACGCGCCCGCCACGCTGGCCGGGCACACCTGGACGGTGTCCCTGTGCACCGCCTCCCCCACCGCGGACACCTGCACCGGCACCGCCACCTTCACGCAGGGGGGCGCGTACGCGTACAGCAACCCCACCGCCGACCTGATCCGCATGACCGTGCAGTACACCCCCACGGCCATGGGCACCGCCACCACCCGCGCCGCCCTGGAGATGGCCCGCCCATGACGAGAGCCGCCACTTCTCCCGCGCAGGGATTCACGCTGATCGAGCTGCTGGTCGTGATGGCGATCCTGGGCGTGATCGGCACGCTGATCATCTCGTTTTTCACCACGACCTCCCAGTCCGTGACCGAGCAGACCCGCGTCGCCTCCCAGACCGGGCAGATCCAGCGGGCGCTGGGCCTGATCGCCGACGACATCCGCCGCGCGGACAAACTGGTCGTCACGGGGGCAGCCACGCCGCTGGCCCTGGGCGGCATCGCCGTGACCCCGCCGGCGCAGACGGGCGCCAGCCGCCTGGACCTGTACGTGCTGCGGCCCGCCAGCGGTTCGCCGTGCGCCAGCACCAGCGGGTATGAGTACCGGTCGTACTTCAGCGTCGCGCGCAGCACACTGACCGCCGCGTCAATGAACGCATGGGTCAGGCTGCCCGAGGACGCCAACAACGCGGCCCGGAACGTGCTGCTGCAGTACGTGGGCTGCGCCGACACCCTGACCGGCACCCCCAGCTACGGCAGCCTGCGCCCGGTCGTGGACCACGTGGGCACCCTGACCTTCACGCAGACGGCGTCCAACGTCAGCGTGGCCCTGCAGGGCCAGCGGCAGATCGGCGCGCGGACCTTCACGACCCCCCTGGCGTCCGGCACGTACTACTCCCGCCGCTACTGACCCAGGGTTCGCTGCCCGCCGTAACAAGAAGAAACTCCCTCACGTGGAGGGAGTTTCTGTTGCTGGTCGAGGCGGCGAGATTTGAACTCACGACCCCTACCACCCCAAGTTGACCACCACACTCCCACTTAATCTAGCGACCTCCCAGAAATGCCCACTAAATGGGCATTTTTTGCCGTCATTTCATCACCTGAGCTTTCGTGATCCCACCGTTTCCCACTTCTATTGCACACGCATTGCACACGCCGACTATCGTCGTCTGTTCCGGCCCTAGCGCTCGCCCGGCCTGATTTACGAGCAGCTGGGTGGGGTAAAGGTGTTCACCCGCTCGAACCGCAACTGGGTGGTCGTCGTGTTCCCCTGCCGCGTCGTCCGGCTCGCATCCCGGAACTCCGGCACCTTCTGCTGCCTGACCACACTCAATTCCGGCCAGCGGAGCACCGTGTAGATCACGTTCAACCGGTCCCGGCCCGTGATGCACACGTGCCGCCGGGACACTTCTATCTGCTGCACGCCCAGCGTCCCCAGCACCTTCGTTTTCGGAATGCCGGTCACCTCATCGGCGTTCCAGATTCTCAGGGTGTTGTTCCCCATGCCCAGCAGCCAGCGGCCATCTGGGGTGTACGCCATCTCCCTCACGTCACTGTTGAACAGGAACACGGGCGCGACGTCCTTGTTCACGACCTGCAACTGGCAGCCGTAAAACTTGAGGGCCTGCCAGCACCATTGCAGGGTCTTCTGCGGCTTCTGGGGACTGGCCGGGCGGGTGATCATGCCGGCGAGTGCGTAGTCATAACTGTCTGTGCCCTGGGGGCCCTGCACGCGAACCATGTTCCAGTCGTGGAAGTACACGCTCACGATGGGAGGTTTGAAGCCCGTCTGGGCCTGCGCTGTCACCAGGGTGGACATCAGGGAAGCCAGCAGGATGCGGGACATGCCCCAGCGTAGAGAGGGAACCGGGGCAGGGCATCCGGCAAAAGAGGGAGAAAGGTTCAGGTCAGGCCACTGCGAGTGCAAGCGCGCCTGGTCGCCCCGGACCTTCAGGCCTTCTGCGCCTCTGACTGCCGGACCTCCAGTCTGGTACGCCTCGATGCGGGCCGTGTCCTCACGGCCCGCGATCACCCACACGCAGCTGTTCTCCAGCATGGACGCCACGTGGGCCGCGAAGCCCTCTTCCCAGCTCGTCTGCGCGAACTCCGCCGCGTCGGCTTCACTGGCCGGGGAGTGGAAGTAAGCGCCTGACAGGGGACACAGATGCTCGACATACTGCCATTCACCTGGATGAATATGGGCCGCACGCCCCAGCCCAGGTGACAAGTGGTGAAACGGATGAACCCGCTTCCCGCGGCAGAAGAGGAAGGCCCTTGCGGACCTTCCTCTCTGGTGAACTTGAGGCTCAGGGGATGACGGTGGTGGATTCCGTCTTGTAGTTCGTCTGGGCCGTGCCGCTGCTTTCGGCGGTGTTGTTCCAGCGCATGGTTTCGAAGTACTGGCGGGCGGCCGTGCCGGCGGGCGCGGTGACGATCGTGCGCACCCAGATCACACCGCCGGGGGCGACGCGGAAGGACGGCGCGAAGGTCAGGGTCTGCTGGCCCGTACCAGCTTCGGCGCTCGGGGTGTACTGGTTCCCGGCAGTCAGCAGGACACTGGTGGCGTTCGTGTAGTCGCTGGTTATGGCGCCCGTCTGCGGGTCACGCACGGGAGTCGGATCGTAGTAGACCTGGGTGCCGGAGAAGTTGAACACGCCGGGAGTCTGCTGGATCGGGTCGAGTGTGCCGAAACCGTAGATCAGCACGTTGTTGATGGCGCCCTCGTTGCTGGAGGGTTCCACGCTCGCGGCGCTGGCGACGATGGTGCCGGTCGTGTCGCCCTGGCGGATCGGGTCGACGGTGTCGGTGAGCTGGGTCTGCTCGGAGATGAAGGACGTGACGGTGACACACGCGACGGCCTGGCCGCTGCCACCGTTGGTGCTGCTGTAGGAGCCGGTGTCGCAGTACTCGCCGCGGGGCGTGCCGGGGGCGACGGTGCTCGTGAGGTTCAGCGTCAGGGTCTGCCCGGGCGCCAGGTCGAGGGTGGCGGGGACGGTGCTGACGGTGCGGGTGGCGGCGTCGAAGGTGACGCTGCCGGTCTGGGCGGTGCCGCTGACGGTGTAGCTGCCGCTGCCGTAGTTCATGTACACGCCGTTCAGGTTGCCGAGCAGGTCGCGCACGGCGACCGCAGTGGCGGTGGCGGAGCCGGTGTTCGTGACCGTGATGGTACTGGCGTAGCTGCTGCCGGGCGTCAGGACGTTCGTGGCTGGCTGGCCCGCAATCTGCGAGTTCACCTTGGTGATGGCCAGCTGCGGGGACGCGACCTTGAAGCAGGGAATCTGCGAGGCGACCGGACCGATGGTGGTGCCGTTGTTGCTGGTGGCAGTCATGGTGCCCTGGTCGCAGTACGTGCCGTCGGCAGAGCCGGCCGCGGCGAACGTGAAGGTCTGGGTGGCACCGGCGGCCAGCGTGAAGGGCGCAGTGGTGAAGCCGTCGTCGCCGGCAGCGGTGACGCCCACGGCCTGCGGGGCAGCGGCCACGGCGCCCTGGATGGCGTAGTTGGCGGCCACGGTGTTGTTGGCGAGCGCGTCGGTCACGACCACGTTGGTGGCATCCGCGTTGCCGTTGTTGGTGACGGTGATGCGGGCGTACACCGGGGTGTTCGGGGCGACGGTGATGTTGTCGGCGATCGGGTTGCCGTTGGCGTCCACGAGGCTCTTGACGATGTTCAGGTTGGGCGCGGTGACGGTGAGGCAGGCCTCGTCCTGCAGGCCGTTCGGCGTGACGGTGCCGAAGGCGCCGTTGGTGTAGCTGACGATGGTGGCGACGTCACAGTAGACGCCGACCGCGCTGGCCTGCGCCGGGAAGGTGAAGGCGCGGCTTTCACCAGGGGCCAGGTCGAAGGTGGCGTCGAAGCCGTCGGTGGCGTTCGCGGTGGTGCCGGCCGGCGCGGTGATGCCGTACGCGGCGGCGTCCCCGGAGCGCAGCACGTCGTTCAGGGCGATGCCGGTGGCGGGGCCCTGACCGGTGTTCGTCACGGTGATGGTGAAGTTGCGGGCCTCGTTCAGACCGGCCGTCTGGCTTTCGGGCGCCTTGGTGATGACCAGGTTCGCGCTGGGGGCGAAGGTCTTGTCCAGGAAGCGCTTGGTGACTTCCGTACCGTTCACGTACGCCACGGCGCGGATGCGGGCGGTGGCCTGCGTGGTGACGGCGGGGTCGTGGTTCAGGGCGGTCCAGGTGAAGCCGTCCGTGTCCGGGGTGTTCACGCCGGTCATGTTGTACAGCGGGTAGTCGGCGCTGCTGGGGAAGCGGACGTTGTTCCCGCCGGCGCTGTTGGTGTAGGTGTTGGCGCTCAGGGCGTTGTCGTTGATGTCCTGGGGGGTGATGGGGGCGCCGGAGGGCTGCCCACCGTCATCGGCCGCGGAGAAGCGCACGCTACCGGTTTCTTCCAGGATGTCCCAGCGGACGTTGGCGCCCACGATCGGGTAGACGTTGCCGTCCGCGGCCTTGTAGCCCACGTACCCGCCGACGACGTTCTGCCGGTTGAGCGGCGCGACTTCATTCATCTCCGCCGCAGTGGGCATGCCGGGGTCGGTGATGCCGCCCGTGAGGGTGGGATCGATGCCGCCGGCTTCGTTCTCCATCCAGGAGTAGAAGACGAAGCGGCTGCCGGCGTTGTCCAGGTCGTCACGGGTGATGAACACGGCCTGGCCGTTGGCGTCGTAGTAGAACGCGCCGCTGCCGGCGGGAATGGCCTGGAGGGTGGGCGCGACCAGGGAGACGGTCTGGCCGGCGGCGACGGAGAAGGACACGGTCTGGCTGACGTACCCGTCGCGGCTGTAGGTGACGGTGTAGTTGCCGGGCGTGAGGTTGTTGTAGCTGCTGCTGGGGATGACGTTGCCGTTGGCGTCCTTGACGACGACGGTGTAGCCGTTGGGGTTCTGGATGCCGACGCTGCCGACCGTGGAGGACGTGGGGGGTGGGGTGGGGGCGCTGCCGCCGCCGCAGGAGGCCAGGAGGAGGACGCCGGTGAGGGCCAGGATGCCGAGTTTCATGTGGTGGTTCATGTCTTACCTCCGGGAAATGAACCTTCGGGGTCCTGCAGCAGCCAGCGGCCAGGACGCGATCCGTGTCGCGACTGGTGGACGAGGTGAGTGCGGGTCTCCGATGGACTAAGCACCTTGTAGCGCTACCAGAAATCTCACGCAAGCGTTTCTCATGTTTAGTGACGCTTCATTTCTAAATGACAATCAGAAATGCAAATCCGGTGAACTTGACAATGAGAAGCAGCCTAATTTCGAGTCGTATCTGATTGATAAATGAAAGAATTTTCACCGGATTCAACCTCGACATGGCTTTATGGTGAATTTAACTTCATGATGAGATACTTTTAATGAAACGTCTATCTGGTCAGGAATGTGAGGCATATTGGCTCACGATTTACTCACTGACATGAAAATGGGGGCAGTCAACGGGGGAACACGAAAAGGAAAATACCCCCATTCGGGGGGATTATTGTGTCGTGAGGCGGTGCAGGAAATGCGCGACTTTCCTTCAGAGGCCGCTTAACAATTCAAGGAGATTTCAGCTGCACTGTCGGTCACTCCGGTCATCACCTGGTCTCAGGACGAAGTGAAGACCATTCAAGAGAACAGGTAGCGCACTGAAAACAGGTCAGTACAAGGCGTCGGCAGCGAGGACGACGAGCCCCAGAACAACGAGAGCCATCAGGCACTGATACGTCAGGTGCAGCCAGTCCCGTTTCATACGCGCCACTCTATGCCGCACGAGCTGGGCTGTCCCGCAACTCTGCCGCCACCGGGGAGGGCGTCAAGGAGTCTGCAGGTTCCCCACGGGCTCTCTGAGCGCTGCTCCACAGGGCCACCTCGCGTTCCCCGGCGGCCTGGGCGAGCGCGACCATCAACCAGATCAGGACCTCGCCCACGCCCCACAGCAGCCCGGCCAGGACTGCGGGCACGATACAGGGCTGCTCACAGGGCCGACGCTCCCGCCAGGCCGAACGGAGCAGCAGGCCGGCCGCACTCAGCAGGAGCATGACCCCCAGCAGCCACGCCATGGGCGCCAGGTCTGCCGTTGAGCCAGTCACTGGCCGGACGGCTGAGGGCCAGACGTAGGACCGCCGATGGCCCGGTGCTGAAGGAGACCGATCATCACACTCAACTCCTCCACCAGGGCGCGGTAGGAATTGGGCTTGACGAAATACCCCTCGACCCCGAGGGCCGCGGCCTGCTCCCGGTCCTGCTCCGCGGGGGAAGTGGTGAACACCAGGACCGGCAGGTGTCGCCACGCAGGGCAGGCGTGCAAGGCGCGAATCAGGGCGAAGCCGTCCCGGCCGGGCATGTTCAGGTCGGTGATCACGGCGTCCGGCGCGACCTCACCGCGGTTCAGGGCGGCCAGGAACTCATCCGCATCCAGGAAGTGACGACACCGGGTCGAGAGATCCAGCTCGTCCAGCGCGTCCTGAAGGAGGAGGTGGTCGGCCTCGTTGTCGTCCACGAAAGAAAGAGAGAGGCCCGGCACCCTGCAACCTTAGCCTCTTCTGTATCCCCGCGTACGATCAAATCGTCAATTCCCTCTGTACCGGACATCTTCAAGTTGAGGCTGTGCTGGACGGGGAATTCCTGAACGTGTGATCGGTCGCGAAGCGGCACGACAAACGGCGGTGTTTTGGGTGTGACCAGCCCAAAACCCGAAGGTCTCCAGCGTACTGAACTCACCCGCCACTTCAAAGCCTGCGTGCCATTCCTGCGCCACGACACGCTGCAGCGTGTCGTGGACATCGTCCTGGCGATGGTCACCGCAAGGAGCGTGAATCAGAGTGACCTGTGCGCCCACCTTCCCGGGGCAAGCTCCATCGACGCGAAGCGACGCCGGGTGGAACGAGGGTGCCGGGATCCCCAGCTCACCGAGCCCGTCTTTCTGGCCTTTCTGCTGGCCCTGCTGCCCCCTGGGAAACTGCTGCTCAGCATGGACCGCACCACCTGGGAGCGCGGGAATTCACCGCTGAACCTCCTGGTGCTGGGCGTCGTACTGCACGGGTACACGGTGCCGCTCGTCTGGACCGCCCTGGATCACGACGGCAACAGCGGCACGGTCCGGCGCATCCAGTTGGTCTCCAGGCTGCTGAAGGCCCTTCCAGCGGCACGCTGGAAGGGCCTGGTCGCTGACCGGGAGTTCATCGGCGGAGAGTGGTTCAGGTTTCTGAGGCGCAAGGGCATCAAACGGGCCATCCGCATCCGAAAGAACGCTGTGGTCGACGAGCTGCGCGTGGACGCGTGGTTCGGTGATCTGAAGGTTGGGGAAGTCCGGTGCCTGGCTGAAAAAGCGTACGTCTACGGGGAGGTGATGCAGGTCGTGGCCACCAGGTCCCCTGCGGGGGACCTGGTGGCTATTGCCACGGATTTCAGCGTGTGGGACACCTGCGTGCTGTACCGGGCTCGCTGGTCGGTGGAGTGCACGTTCGCGAGCCTCAAGGTCCGCGGGTTCGATGTGGAGCGGACCGGCATCACCCGCCCGGACCGGCTGGAACGTCTGTTCGGGCTGGTCGTCCTGGCCTGGATCAGCTGCCTCCGGGTGGGCGTGTGGCTCCAGGCGCAGGTTCCGGTCAAGGTGAAGGCCCATGGCCGGGCGGCCATGAGCCTCGTGCGGTACGGCGCGGAGCGGCTGTGCCATGCCCTGCGGTGGAATCTCCTCGAGTTACCCGCACTGATCAGGCTGCTGAGCACGCCATTTCACGTGCTAGGCGCGGCTTGAAGGCAAGATGTCCGGTACAGAGGAGCCACTCCCAAACGTGTGGCCACGTCTGCACGACAGCATGTCGCCACTGTCACTCGTTCGCCGCCGGTGTCACAAACCACCGCCAGTGATCATCCCGAAGCCGGGTCGCGTCTTGGTTGCCCCCGGAGTGCGTGCCACACGGAGAGGCGAAATGGTCAACTTGACCAGCACGCTTCTCGCTGCCCTACGCTCGCTTGCAGAAGCACGAACATCACCTCTCCGGACCTCCTGTCCGGGCGCTGATTGGCCACCCGGCGCTGAACGCCAAGAGGACGAAACCAGCAACGACGGCCGCCACTGCCGGTGCGAGAGGCCAGTGCAGGGCCCACCCCACGGCTCCCAGGAGCGCCACCGCGACCAGTGCGCCAGCGAGCCGTCGAAAGACGGGCGCATGAAACGCTCCAGCGAATGGGTAGAAATGCGCGCCGACCACAGCGATCACCCACAGGATGATCAGATCCGGCCAGCCGGCAGCGGTCAGGCCCCGCGCGCCCAGTGGAAGGGCCAGCAGCATGAGCAGCACACTGACCTGATACAGCCGCCATGCCCGCGCAGCTGGACGGGACTGTGTGCCGGCACGCCAGTGTGGCAACTGCCTTAAGGTGAAGAGAAAAGCCAGCAGGCCGAGGAGACGGACAAGCCAGGAGACCGCACCCGGCAACTGCCCTGCATTGACCAACACGAAGGCGAGGCCACCAATAGCGCCGATTAGCGCACCCAGTTGTCTGCCGTGCATGTGGGGAGTCTGGCACTGAAGCGTGAGTGTTCTGGACACAGAGCCAGCACCTCTGTACCGGACATCTTGGCTTCAAGCCGCGCCTGGCGCGTGAAACGGCGTGCTCAGCAGTCTGATCAGAGTGGGTAAGTGGGACAACTCCCACCGCAGCGCATTGCACAGCTGCTCCGCGCCGTATCGCACCAGGCTCATGGCCGCCCGGCCATGGGCCTTCACCTTGACCGGAACCTGCGCCTGGAGCCACACGCCCACCCGGAGGCAGCTGATCCAGGCCAGGACGACCAGCCCGAACAGACGTTCCAGCCGGTCCGGGCGGGTGATGCCGGTCCGCTCCACATCGAACCCGCGGACCTTGAGGCTCGCGAACGTGCACTCCACCGACCAGCGAGCCCGGTACAGCACGCAGGTGTCCCACACGCTGAAATCCGTGGCAATAGCCACCAGGTCCCCCGCAGGGGACCTGGTGGCCACGACCTGCATCACCTCCCCGTAGACGTACGCTTTTTCAGCCAGGCACCGGACTTCCCCAACCTTCAGATCACCGAACCACGCGTCCACGCGCAGCTCGTCGACCACAGCGTTCTTTCGGATGCGGATGGCCCGTTTGATGCCCTTGCGCCTCAGAAACCTGAACCACTCTCCGCCGATGAACTCCCGGTCAGCGACCAGGCCCTTCCAGCGTGCCGCTGGAAGGGCCTTCAGCAGCCTGGAGACCAACTGGATGCGCCGGACCGTGCCGCTGTTGCCGTCGTGATCCAGGGCGGTCCAGACGAGCGGCACCGTGTACCCGTGCAGTACGACGCCCAGCACCAGGAGGTTCAGCGGTGAATTCCCGCGCTCCCAGGTGGTGCGGTCCATGCTGAGCAGCAGTTTCCCAGGGGGCAGCAGGGCCAGCAGAAAGGCCAGAAAGACGGGCTCGGTGAGCTGGGGATCCCGGCACCCTCGTTCCACCCGGCGTCGCTTCGCGTCGATGGAGCTTGCCCCGGGAAGGTGGGCGCACAGGTCACTCTGATTCACGCTCCTTGCGGTGACCATCGCCAGGACGATGTCCACGACACGCTGCAGCGTGTCGTGGCGCAGGAATGGCACGCAGGCTTTGAAGTGGCGGGTGAGTTCAGTACGCTGGAGACCTTCGGGTTTTGGGCTGGTCACACCCAAAACACCGCCGTTTGTCGTGCCGCTTCGCGACCGATCACACGTTCAGGAATTCCCCGTCCAGCACAGCCTCAACTTGAAGATGTCCGGTACAGAGGTCAATTCCCAAAAACGCACCCAATCGGGGGCAGTCGAGCCCGCACCCGGCGTTCACGCAGAACCGGTACGCTCACCGCAACCCACAACACAGCGCCGCCCAGGTGAAGGCGGCCGGGCCTGCCCCACCTCAACCGTGGGGCTTTGACCTGACCCCTTCCCGGATGGCCGTCCAGGGGCACCTGCACCGTCCACGACCCCGTCGTCGAACCATTTCGGTGCCTGCCATCACCGAGGAGTCTCTCAGTGCGACCCCCACGAAGGCTTCTTGATCCACCGTTCGCCCGCACTCTTCTGCGTTTGCGGCCCCATCAGCCGGCCAGCCGGATGGCGGGACCCAAGCGCCGGCAGTCATTTCCTCGTCGGCCTTTCTCAGTCGCAGCCGGCGGGAGACCTGGCCTCACTCACTCAGCGGCGCACCGAGCACGCGGCACAGTTCGTCAGTCGCCTGCCAGAACAGGGCCGAAAGCTGCTCCTCCGTCGGCGGGTAGGCGCAGTTCTCGTTGCAGACTGACGCCACCCTGCCGTCACGGGCCCGGTACACCACGGACACCCGGGGTTCGGGCAGCCAGCTGCTCACCACCACCTCGGGGGCGTACCCCCTCGAACTTAACTGCTTGAGGTAGCGGGTGGGATCCGGGTGGATGCAGCGGCGCCAGTCCCGGTCGAGCGGCACGACGTCTCTCGTGTGCTGCAGAGCTTCCATGGCTCACGGTACCCCCAGGCAGCGACCCCGTCCTCTACGAAACCCACACGATTTCTCCTGAAAACTTGAAGGTGCGGGGCCAGGCAGGGCATGCGCCAGTGGCATGACACTCAGGTCGTGGAGAGAGTGAGCAGGGTGACCAGGACCTTGGTGTCGTCCTCGAGCGCGAGGCTGGAGAAGTGCCCCTGACCGCGGGTATGCATCACCTCTCCGGCCGCCAGGTCCGTGTCATTCCCCTCCACCGTCAGTCTCAGGCGGCCGCGCAGGACCGCGACGATCACCGCCTGACCCGCGTGCGTGTGCGGCGGGAGGCCCTCACCGGTGCGGTAGTGAAACAGCAGCGCCCGCCCTCCTTCGGTCTTCGCGAGGACTTCTGGTGCGGCGGGACGAAGTTCAGTCGACATGGAATCTCCATTTGGGGTGTTATTCGGACCGGCCTCGGTATGTTCGAGTCAGGTAGGTCTCTTCAAACGCGTGAAGCTCAAGCATGCCAGAGTGCTGCCTGCTGCAGCCGAGGAACCGCAACCAACAGAGCAAGCCTCAGACCCCGCCCCAGTGAGCTGACCGGCCTATCCTAAGGGGGACCGAGCCGCAGCCCGATGGGGCTCTGGAATTCACAAGTGCCTCAAATGCCTTACGCCTAAATGGCCGTCCAGGTAGCAATCAAGGTGAACGTCAGCACATGCCCTCAACTGGCAAAAGCATGCCCGCAACAGGCGCAAATTCGTACGCATGTATGAAACGACCATGCTGTAATTGCGTGACGGAGGCAATATGACGCACCGGCGAGGTCACGTGTGGACGGCCAGCAAGCTTGACTTTCTGGAGAAATACCTTCCTGCATTCCAGCGGGTCTGTAAGCAGTGGTGGAGGGAAAACGAGGGCCACGCGAACACCTATTACGTGGACGGGTTCGCCGGGTCCGGCCGCAATGATTTCGGTGAGGAATCGCGTCTCGGGTCGCCCCTAGTCGCACTTAGCATTACTCCAGCCTTCAAGCGCTATTTCCTCGTCGAGTGGAAGTCGAAAAACGTCAAGCTTCTGGAGCAGGAACTTGCGCATCCTGACTTTGATCAGCTGCGTCCGCGCGTAGATCTCTGTCACGGAGATATCAATTCGGAAATTGATCGCATCCTTCACTCTATTCGTGACGGGCACCCCACCTTTTTCTTCTTGGACCCAGAAGGCATGGAGCTGGAGTGGAGGACTGTCGAGAAGATCGGGCAGCGGCAGCGCGCCGACTTGTTCATCCTGATCTCGGCGAGCGGAGCGGTAAGAGGCGCAAGTCCTGACCGACCAGACATGCACGAGCGGATCACGTCGTTTTACGGACACGAGCGTTGGCGAGAGATTGCCGAGCGGGACCGCATCCCAGGCCGTTCAGGTCAGCAGGCATTCGAGGACTACCTGACTCTTTATCTCGAGGGCCTCCGGGGCTTAGGATTCACGCACGTTGACAAGTTCCTTATCGCCTCAAACAGCAAAAATGTCGCTATGCATGGCCTGGTGTTTGCCGCAAAAAACGATGTGGCGATTAAAATCGCCACATCGCAGATCGAAAAGCTCATCAAGGCCCGAAAGGGTACCCAGCCGACGTTGTTCTAGGTCAGTCTGCTGCGCTAGGTAACTCGCGCGGCATCTGGCTCCACTCCACGCCGTCGAGCAGGCGCCCTTTGGACTTCGTGCGGATGCCGCCCCATTGCTTGTGGAAGAACGCCACGTCCGCCGCGAGGCACTGGTCACGGATGCTGCGCACCCAGTCCTCCTCAATGGGCCGGTGCCCGCGGCCGGACTCCCCCCCGGTGATCACCCAGTGGATCCCGTCGAGGTTCAGGTCCAACGGCCCGAGCAGCGGCTCGCAGGACAGGAACCGCACGGCTGCCTGAACCGTGCGCAGCTGGTCGACGCGGTGCACGTATTTCTGCGTTTCGACGCTGACGCCTACCCAGATGTTCTCCGGCCAGGGTAGTAGGGGTGCCAGCTCGGCCAGGCGTTCCCCGCGTTTGGTCAGCACCTGGAAGACGTGCTGTGGGCAGGCGGCCATGACCTCGAACACCTGCTGCAGGTATGTCAGCGGCATGGCCTCGTGAAAGAGGTCGCTCATGCTGTTCACGAACACGCGGCTGGGTTTACGCCAGCGCCGCGGCTGGTCGAGCCGCTCGGGATGGAGCGTGAATTCGAAGCCGTTCGGGAAGTGCGCGGGGAAACGTTTCGTGATTTCCAGGGCGTAGCAGTGCTTGCAGCCGGGGCTCACCTTCGTGCAGCCGGTCGTGGGATTCCACGTCTTGTCCGTCCACTCGATGCCTGTTTTGGTACTCGCCATGATTCACCCCCTCCCGTTCGGCGTACAGCGTAACGCATCGAGCCTGATACAAACGCGACACTTGCGTTCCTCTTATTGCACTTACCGCGGGGTATGTCACTGGCAGCAAGACCTTCTCCTAGGGCTGCCAAATCTGGCCGACGTTACTAATTCCCGACGCGACTGAGGAATACGGCGAGTGCCACATTGGGATTGACAACACGAAAGCTCAATTGCCTGTCTGAAGATTGAAAGGCAAAATTTGCCCACTCATCTGAAGCCAACGAAGCGTAAGGGGGCAATGGGGCAATGAAATCCATTGATTTCCAACGCTCGGGGGCAATCCATAGGGTTATCAACCCTAGGGGCAATGCCATCGCTTGGCGCGGAAATTCTCAGTTCGGATTGTGCACAGATATGTGATTTTTTCTCTCATATGCAAATCTAAGGAATTACGGAATACAAGCTTCAACACGCAAAAAGTAAATTAGATAAATATTAGAAAACTCCTCCAAGCTCTAATATCTGTATATATACATTAAGAGCATTATCGCGCTCAGCGCAAGAAACACTTGCATAGTACTTCTCATCCGTATTACGTTACGTCCACGCCTAACCGGCAGCCGTGATTCTTCCCAGAACGTCACGACTGCGGTTTCAGGTGTCATGACCCACACCCCAAGGAGACGTATGTGCAAGACCCGCACCAGGCAAGCCCCCCCGGGCTCGCCGGACACCCCGCCGCTGCCCAAAAACAGCCCTGACCCCGAGCCTACCACTCCCCTGCTCCTGACGGTCCCCCAGACGGCCAAGCTCCTGCAACTCGGCCTGAACCGCGTGTACGAGATGTGCCGCACGGGTGAACTGCCCACCGTGAACGTCGGCAAGCAGGTGCGGATCCCCAGGCAAGCCCTGGAACGCTGGGCCAACCCGACCCAGTAACCCTGAGCCCCGGCTGCAGGCATCAGCCCACGCCGGAGAACCCACCGAACCGAGCGCCCTGACCCCAGGGTGCAGGGCGCTCACACCCCAAACGAGGCCTCTGATATGAACAGCGAACTCCATATTCCGTCCAACTCGACTCTCCTGCACACCGTGGATCACGGCCACGCCTATGCGGTCACGCAGACCCAGGCGAAGCAACCCCCCCAACTCCCCACCCCGGTCAACATGAGCGCCCTGCTGACCCAGCTGGTGTACACGCCGCAGGACCTGGAGCCCCTGCTGCAGCTGTCCAAGAACACCATCAACGCGCTGCTGAATTCCGGGAACCTGCGCGCCATCCGCGCCGGGCGCAAGTGGCTGGTTCCCCGGGACGCCGTGCTGGAGTTCCTGAATCACGGGGGCGCCCGGTGAACGCCGACACGATCACGGCCGCGCTCCGTGCGGCCCCGCGGACCCTGGGCGAGCATGCCTATCACTACACGAGCGTGTTGGGTTTTGGGGTGACCCCCACCCAGGGCAAGCGCGCCTACCTGCCCAACTGGAACAGCCCGGAGAACGCCCTGCGCGATCCCCAGTCCACCCAGGCCCACTTCGAGCGCACGAACGACAACATTGGCCTCGTTCATGCGGCCAGTGGCACGGCCACGTTCGACGTGGATAACGAGGAATACATGCGGAAATTGTTCGCCGAATTCGGGCGTGATTGGGACAAACTCAAGGCGCAGAGCCCGTACCGCATTCGGGGCCAGAAAGGCGAGAAGCCTCTGTTCCTCATCCCCGAAGGCGTGACTCTGCGCTCCCACAAACTGGTCATCACGTGCCCCAAGACCGGCAAGAAAGTGACGGTGTGCGAACTGCGGACGGGTCAGATGCAGGACCTGTTGCCCCCGTCCATTCACCCCATAACGAAGGAACCGTATGTGTGGGTCAATGGCCCGCCCCGGAGCCGCGACGACATTCCTGTCCTTTCCGGGGAGCTGTTGGACCTGTGGCTGAACTGGGAGGCCGCGCTGCCCCTTATGCTGGCTGCCCTGGGTCAGACTGATGTTGCCCCGCAAGCGCACGTCAGCCGCACGCCGACCGAGTCCCACGAAGAGCTGGGGAACGAGAGTGTCATTGAGTTGTTCAATACCCACCACACCCCGGGCGAAGTTCTGGAACGTAACGGCTACACGCGCAGCGGAAATCACAGCTGGGTGTTCCCGGACAGCACGACTGGCTCGGCTGGCGTCCACCTGCTGCCTGATAGCCGGCCCCTGAGGGTGTATTCCCACCATCAGGCCGACCCGCTGTGCACCGAGCACGGTCACGACGCCTTCAGCGTCTTCACCATCCTGGAACACGGCGGGAACCTGCACCAGGCCGTGAAGGCCGCCGCGCAGGAACTGGGCTTGCCCTTTATGAAGAAGTCCAATAAACCCGGGGAAGCGTCCCATGAAGGTCGCCCTGCGGGGAACCACAGCGAGCCGCGCATCAGTAAGGGGACCCGTGCACTTCAGTTGGTCCTCGACAAAGGGGAACCGTGGCGGGACGACGCGGGTCAGGCGTACATCACGGTGCCCGGCAAGGGCTGCCTGGAGCACCATCGCCTAAGCAGTCGTGGGGCCAAGGACTACGTGGGGGATCTGTTCTTCGACTCTGAGGAGCGCATGCTGGGCGGCCCTGCCCTCTCGGAAGTGATCGATGCGCTGTCCGCTCGTGCCCGCCGCTCCGGACAGGTGTATCCCACGGGCCAACGGGTGAAGCACTGGCAAGGCAAGAGTTACCTGGACCTGGGCCGCGAGGACTGGCTGATCGTCGCGGTCGAGGATGGAGACTGGCACCTTGTGCCTGCGGCGGATTGCCCGGTGCGGTTCACCAGGTCGCCGCAAATGAAGGCCCTGCCCCTGCCGGAGCGCGGCGGCAGCCTGGGCCAGCTTTCCGAGTTGCTGAACACGGACCGCAAAGGCCTGATCCTCTGCACGGCGTTCTTGTTGGGTGCCCTGTCGGCCCGTGGCCCGTACCCCCATCTGGCGTTCAAGGGTGAGCAGGGGGTCGGAAAAAGTACGGCGGCCAGCACGTTGCAGCGACTGATTGATCCGTCCACAGCCAATCGACGACGGGCCCCTCGGAAGGAACAGGACCTGTTCATTGCGGCCCGCAGCTCGCACGTGCTCAGCTTCGACAACCTGTCGAGTATCTCGGCGGATCTGAGCGACAGCCTGTGTGCTCTCTCCACGGGTGGGGCGTTCGCCACCCGAACGCTCCACACCAACGACGAAGAGACCGTGTTGCAGGCGATGCGCCCGGCGATTCTCAACGGGATTGCCGACCTGCTGACGAGGGCAGACCTGGCCGAGCGGACGCTGCTGGTGGAGTTGCAGCGCATCGATGCCAGCCAGCGGCTTACCGAGCAGGCCTTGGAAGAGCGGTTCACCGACCTTCACCCGCAACTCCTTGGCGCCCTGCTCACGGCGCTGGCGGTGGGCCTTCAGAATCTGGAGCAGACGCACCTGGAGCGTCCGCCCCGTCTGGCCGATTTCGCCAGGCTCATCGTGGCGGCCGAGCCGGCGCTGCCCTGGGAACCGGGAGACTTCCTGCAGGTGTACGCCGACATGCAGGAAGAAGCGGCCCGCGTGATCCTGGAGGGCGACGACCTGGCCCAGGCCTTGCGGACCTTCCTGGATGAGCGCAGGCACTGGGAAGGCCCGATCAACCTGCTCTTGAACCTGCTGAACGAGCAGGAAGGCCTGATGGCGGGCTACAGCCGGCCGGCTGTTGACTGGCCCCGGAATCCCCGTGCTCTCGGGGAGCGGCTCCGCCGCCTGGCTCCTCCTCTCTCCAAGACCGGGTATGCCACCACGTACATGGGCAGGCGCAAGGGCGGGATGCACTACCGCTTGCAGAAAGTCCAGGTTTAGACGTTCACGACATACACCATGAGGAATTTCCTGATCTGGACGTGGCTGAGCGCCATCCCGCCACCTGAGGACGTACACCGACCTTCACTGAGAAGTGCATGTCTGTCAGGGGAGAAAAAGATCTCCCAAAGCCAAAATTTCGCCGCAGTGAACATGATGAATGTCCAGAACGGACCTAGTCACTGCGGCACTCCAAAGGAGCCCAACAATGTTCTACCTGCGCACTCGTTCGTTCCACGCTGCCCACAAACCCGCCCAGCTCCCCAAACTGCTCCGCCCGCTCGTGGAAGCTGCCCAACAGGGTGAACTCGCTTTCCCGGCGCAGCTGGCCGAGTACCGCGTCACCGACCTGGGTCGCTGGGTGCTGAAACAGGCTGCCGGCTACTCCACGGGCCGGTACACGACGCGTCGGCTGCGCGACTTGTGGGAGGCCTATGGCATCTGGCAGCAGCGCCACATGTCGGCCTGACAGGAGGAGAGGACGAGCAAAGAGGGGAGCCAAAAGGCTCCCCTATCATCTGGGCAGGAGGTCGCTCAGGAAGGAAACGATTCACTTGACGAACAAGGCCACCACGCCTCAGAAGAAGGCACGGAAGACGAAGGAACGCGGCAATGGACAGGGCAGCGTGTACGCCTACAAGGGCGGACCCAGCCACCGCTGGCTGCTCACCATCGGGGTGCTCCCGAACGGCCGGCCCCGCCGCATCGGAGGCATCGAGCCCAACAAGACTCTGGCACTGAAAGCGCTCCGCAGGGCGCAGCAGGACTTGGAGAGGGGCCTCCTCAGCGTCCCCTCGCAGGTGACCCTGGGGGAGTGGCTGAAGGTGTGGCTCAAGGGCCGGCAGCCTGAAGTGGCAGAAACGACGTTCTACCAGTACGAGCTCTATGTCCGGCTGTACATCCCTGAGGAGTTGACCCGTATGAAGGTGCAGGAGATCAAGCGCACGCACTTACAGAACCTGTCGGCCGACCTGGCTGCCCGGGGGCTGAAGGCCGCGACGCGTTCCAAGGTCTTCCAGCATCTGCGCTCGGCATTCCGGGAGGCAGTCGATCAGGAGTTGATCGTGGTGAATCCAGCCGAAGGGCTGCGCGTTCGCGCCACGGCCACGGAGAGGCTGGAGAAGAGGCCCAAGGCGCTCACGGACCAGGAGTTGGAACGGTTCCTGACGGTCGCTGAGGGGGACCGGCTGTACCCGCTGATCTACGCCCTGTTCGCTCTGGGCCTGCGTCGTGGCGAGGCGCTGGGGCTGCGCTGGACGGACGTGGACTTCCGGGTGCAGAGCATTCGTGTGGAGCAGCAGGTGAAACTGCTGGGGAACACCCCGATCATCGGTGCGCTGAAGACGGCCAACTCACGCCGCACGGTCTACTTCGGAGCGGACCTATTGGATGTCTTGCAGGGCTGGCGAGCCAGACAGTTGGGGGAGCGGAAACAGGCCGGCTCTGCCTGGGAGGACTCTGGCCTGGTCTTCACGACCGCCCTGGGAAGCCTTCTGGACCCCCACAATGTCAACCGGACCTTGCGCCGGCTAAGCAAGGAAGCGGGCGTGCGGTCCTTCGGGTCCCACACCGGCCGTTACACGAACATCACCAACCGGCTGCGGGCCGGGCAGCCCCTGGAGGTCGTGTCCGCGATTGCCGGCCACGCCAACCCTTCCATCACCCTGGATGCCTACCGCGACGTCCTGGAAGACGAGAAGCGGACGCACACCTTCGACCTGCGGCAACACCGCGCCAACGTTGTTGCACACGCACAGGCCTGAAATTCCCTATTGCACACGTATTGCACACGGAGGGCAAAAAAGCGCCTGTAGACCGTCTGGGGTAAAAAGAAAAAAGCCCCTCTAGGAGGGACTTTTCTGCTGGTCGAGGCGGCGAGATTTGAACTCACGACCCCTACCACCCCAAGGTAGTGCGCTACCAGGCTGCGCTACGCCTCGACGGCCAGCCCCAAGACTATAAGTGTCGTTTCTCATTCCGTCAAGGGTGCCGGGACGGGTATATGCTGCCGGTCATGGCGCTTTCTTTCGATGAGAAGCTGAGGAACTACGCCCGTCTGGCCGTCCGGGTGGGCCTGGGGGTCAAGCCGGGGCAGCGGGTGCTGGTGCAGGCCCCGGTGGAAACGGCGAAACTGGCCCGGCTGGTGGTGCGCGAGGCGTACGCGGCCGGCGCGAGCTTCGTGGATGTCCGCTGGGACGACGACGACGTTCAGCTGGCCCGCTTCGAGCTGGCGCCGGACGGCACCTTCGACACGATCAGCCGGTGGCGCGTGGACGCGGAGACGGAGACGGCCGACGCGGGCGGCGCGGTGATTGCGATCCGCGCGACGAACCCGAACCTGCTGGCGAACGTGGACGCCAAGCGCGTCAGCACGTACCAGAAGGCGTGGGCGACGTACCGGCAGCCGTACTCGGCGCAGGTGATGACCAACCGCCTGAACTGGAACCTGATCAGCGCGCCCGTGGCGGACTGGGCAGCCCTGATGTTCCCGGACGCCAGCGCCGAGGAGGCCGTGGAGAAGCAGTGGGACGCGATCTTCGCCGCGACCCGCGCGGACCTGCCGGACCCCGTGGCGGCCTGGGAGGAGCACCTCGCGCACCTGAAGGGACGCCGCGAGGCGCTGAACGCCAAGCAGTACGCGGCCCTGCACTTCCGTGGGGGCGAGACGGACCTGACCGTGGGCCTGGCAGACAACCACCTGTGGGGCGGCGGCGCGGCCGACACGACGGGCGGGATCACGTTCACCGCGAACATCCCCACCGAGGAAGTGTGGACGGCCCCGCACCGCGAGCGGGTGGACGGCGTGGTCGTGAGCACCAAGCCTCTGTCGTACAGCGGGGTGCTGATCGACGGCATCCGCATCGAGTTCAGGGACGGGCGGATTGTGGATGCCAGCGCCCGGCAGGGCGAGGCGGCGCTCAAGGAGATGATCTCCACGGACGAGGGCAGCCACCGCCTGGGCGAGGTGGCGCTGGTGCCGCACAGCAGCCCCATCAGCCGCTCCGGGCTGTTCTTCTACAACACCCTGTACGACGAGAACGCGGCTTCTCATATCGCCATCGGGCGGGCGTACCGCTTCAACGTGGCGGGCGGCGTGGACATGACCGACGAGCAGTTCGCGCAGGCCGGCGGGAACGACAGCCTGACGCACGTGGACTGGATGATCGGCAGCGATCAGATCGACGTGGACGGCATCACGAAGGACGGCAACCGCGAGCCGGTGATGCGCGGCGGCGAGTTCGTGATCTGAGCGTTCGGTACACAGGGGGCAGGCGGTCAGTATGAGCCGCCTGCCCCCTGCTGTTCCGCTTATGGTCTGAGGTCGTCCTCGTCGATCAGGAAGTCCACGGCGCCGCTGCCGATCTCGTAGAACGCGCCGATCACCTTGATCTGCCCGCGCGCCTCGGCCGCCTGGATGACCGGTTCCTGCCGCAGCTGGTGCACCTGGTAGCGCACGTTGTTCAGCACGGCCTCCCGCATGCGGGCCTTCTTGTCGCGGATCTTCGGGAGGTCCTGCACGCTGGGCTGGATGCGGCGGATCAGTTCCCGCAGGTTGGCGGGCTCCTTCTCGATGGCCGTTTCGGGCATCAGGGCCGCGGCGACCGCGCCGCAGCCCTCGTGGCCCATCACGACGATCAGGTGGATGTCGAGGTGTTCGGTGGCGTACTCCAGGGTGCCCAGGCCGCTCGCGCCGACGACGTTCCCGGCGTTGCGGACCACGAACAGGTCGCCGAGGCCCACGTCGAACACGAGTTCCACCGGGACGCGGCTGTCGCTGCAGGCCAGCACGGCCGCGAAGGGGGTCTGCTGCATGATCAGCGCGCGGCGTTCGTTCACGCCCACGTCGGCGCGGCCGCCCTCGCCGGTGAAGAAGCGGGCGTTGCCGTCGCGGAGGGCCTGGATGGCGTCGTCCGCGTTGCCGACGCGGGACTCGCGGAGGTTCGCCATCTCCTCCATGCTCGCGCCGCGCCGCACGGCTTCCAGCACGCGGCGCCTGAGTTCGTCGGTGTCCAGTTTGCCAGGGGCAGGGGTGTCGCTCACGCCCTCCATCCTACGGGCAAGGGCGCCCTATCCTGAACCCATGACTGACGCGACCGGTTCCGCGGAGCCCGGGGAGACCCCCACGCTGAGTGACCTGCTGGAACGCTACGCGACCATCCGCGACACGTTGCAGGGCCTGGAGGTCGAGCGTGACGAGCTGGCCGGCCTGATCAAGGCCGCGCTGCTGGCCGGCGAGCACGCGGAGACGGAGCTGTACCGCGCCACGCTGAAGACGAGCCGCCGGGTCGAGTACCCCCTGGAGCGCTTCCGGGAGACGTTCGGGGACGCGGCCGCGCTGGAGGTCGCCAGCATCGACCGGAAGAAGGCCGAGGCGCTCGCCAAGGCCGGCGACCTGGACGGCGAGCGCCTGAAGGACCTCGCGGTGGTGCGGGAGGTGCAGGCCCTGGTGCTGCAACCCAAGACGATCTGACCCCCGCCGCGGGCTGACCGGCGCGTGACCGGGCGCGGACCGTCCGGTGACACTCGCGCGCCACCCTGAGGCATGACGGAACTTCTTCTCCCCCTTCCTTTTTCCGTTGACCGTGCCGGCCTGACGGGCGGGCCGCTGCCGGGCGCGGCGCCCACCTTCCGCCCGGCGGGCGAGCTGATCACGCCCGCCGGTCACCTGCTGGGCGAGCGCGAGGTCCGGCACGCCCGGGCGCGGGCGAACCAGTCGGTGCTGGAACGCCTGACCCGCTGAGACTTCCCGGGGCCGCTGCCCTTCCTGGCGGGCGTGTGGTACACTCCCTGGCGCATTGCTGGCGCAACGCAGCGCGGACGCTCGAACCTGGTCAGGGCCGGAAGGCAGCAGCCATAAGGGATGCTTCGCGGGTGCCGTTGCTCACCGGCAATGCTTTTTTATGCCTGTTCTCCGGCGTGACCGCTGCAAGTGGAGCGGCCGACTGTGAACAATAGGAGCCGCCTCAGACCGATCTTCCCTGGTGCCGTAATAGAGAAGGCGCCAGCTTCCTTGCGGTTGCTGGCGCCTGTCTGGTGCTCGGGATGGGACTTGAACCCACACGGTCTCCCACACGCCCCTCAAACGTGCGCGTCTACCAATTCCGCCACCCGAGCAGCCTGGGTGTCTGAGAGGCGAAAGCAATAGTACGGGGGCGAGGCGGGGGTGTCAAGACAGCCGCGTGGTGGGCCGGGGTTGTGGTGGGGGCGGGGCGTGGTATCCTGGCGTTTGCCGCCGCGAGCGGTGGGGCCCGCAGGATCGCTCAGGTGTTCTGGTGGATTTTGCCCCGGCTGCTGCGCGCGGGACTTTCGAGGACAAGAGGTTCAATCATGATCGACAAACAGAAGACCATCCAGACCCACGCCAAGAGCGCCAACGACACCGGCAGCACCTCCGTGCAGATCGCCCTGCTGACCGAGCGCATCAACAACCTGAGCGTGCACCTGACCGCCAACAAGAAGGACAAGGCCGGCCAGCGCGGCCTGCAGCTGCTCAACGGCCAGCGCCGCCGCCTGCTGAAGTACCTGGAGCGCAAGAACTACGACGAATACATCGCCCTGACGGATCAGCTGAAGATCCGCCGCGGCCAGCGCATCGTCCGCTGAGTCCCGCCTCCCGCCGCCGCCCCACCTCGGGGCGGCGGTTTTTTTGTGCCGCGTCCGGCTAGCGGTCGCCGTGGGGCGGCCGGGCCCGGTCGGGAACGGCCAGCCAGTCGCCGCCGGGGACGGGGGTGGCGCCGGGCCGGGCGAGGCGGTCGGCGCGGGCGTACACGTACACCCAGGCGGGCAGGGGCCCCGTGCCGGTGTGCAGGGTCACCCGGTCGCGGGTGTACAGGGGCGGGGTGTCGCGCACGCCTTCCAGGGCGTCCAGGAAGACCAGGGCAGCGGCCCAGGCGTGGGGGGCGTAGGTGAGGGCCATGCCGCGCACCGTGTCGGCGGGGGCGCCCGGAATCACGGCCGGGTAGCCTTCCGGGTGCAGGTGCAGCAGGCGGTGCCCGGGCAGGGTGGCGGGCTGCGCGGTGAACGGGCCGCCCTGACGGGCGACGTGGGCGTTGCGTTCGCCGGGCATCAGGGTGCCGTACACGAACACGGTGGTGGGCGCCGGGGCGCTCACAGGCGGTGGCCCCGGGGCTGGTGGTAGTACACGCGGCCGACGGTGGTGGCCTCCTCGGGTTTCACGGGGGGGTGGTCGGGGTTGTCGCTGGTGAGCCACAGGTGCTCGCCGTAGCGCCGCAGGCGTTTGACGGTCAGGCCCAGGCCGGGGACGTGCAGCACGTACACGCGGCCCTCGCGCAGGTCGAGGTCGCCGGGGTCCACGTAGATGCGGTCGCCGGGGCGGATGCCGCTGGCGCCGCCGTCGGTGGTCATGCTGTCGCCCTGCACTTCCAGCACCAGCATGCCGGGGCGGTGGTCGCGGACGGGCACGAGTTCGTGGTCGATGATGCTGTGCTCGTCCTCGGCGAGGGGCAGGCCGGCGGTGGCGAGGGCGCGGACGGGCACGCGGACGAGTTCCAGGGTGTCCAGGACGTCCTCGGTGGGGGTGTGGGCCAGGAGGGGCAGGCCGGTGCGGGCGATCCATTCGCTGGCGGTGATCTGGAGGGCGCGGCGCAGGGCGTCCTGGCGGGCGGGGGTGAGGGCGGCGAGGTCGCGTTCGCCGCGTTCGAGGCGGCTGAGGTAGGGCTGGGTGATGCGGGTCTGCTCGCCGGCCTGGGCGGTGAGGCGGCTGAGGTCGGCCTGCTGGAGGCCGAGGCGGGTGCGGGTGTCGCGCAGCCAGGCGGCCAGGGGGGCGGGGTCGGCGGCGGGCGTCATGAGGGGAGTGTAAGGGCGCAGCCGGGCAGCAACTGGAATGCGCAGCCTTGACGGTATGCCTGTGGACATATAGACTGGCCGTGTCGTTACGCCCTGAACAGATTCAGGGCGCCCGTTCCAACCCTGCCCGAATGGAGGTGCCCCATGCCCGACGTCCTCTCCCCTCCCCTCCTGGCCCTCGCCCCGCTGCTCGGCACCGCCCTGGTCGCCGGCAGCCTCACCCAGCTCGCCCGCCGCCTCGCCCTCCCGGACGCGCCGCGCCTGCGGCCCACCCTGGCCCTGAGCCTCGCCGCCGGTATCGCCGCCCTGACCGTCACCGCCCTGCTGCTGGGCCTCAGCCGCGACCCCGGCAGCGTCTCGCCCGCGTGGCTGCTGGCGGCCGCCTGCATCACCGGCTGGAGCGGCCCGGACATCCTGGCGCGGCTCGGGCAGCTGATCGAGAAACGCCTGGGCCTGCCCGCCACGCCGCCCCCGCCCGACCCCACCGCGGGCAATGTGCCCCAGGTTCCTGCCGCGCCGGCCCCCGGCGCCGAGAATGGCTCATGACCGGGGAACGCACAGGCCCGCACACCACACCCGCACAGCAGCCCGGCCGGTGGCGCGCGGCCCTGCTGCTCGCCGCCCTCCTGACCGGCCTGCCCGCCGGCAGCGCCCAGACGCCCCCGGGGGCGGGGGGCGCCGCGGCCCAGACCCGGGACGCGCAGGACTTCCCGCGGCGCGACTACCAGGGCCGCGCCTCGAACACCAAGGCCAGCCGCGAGAAGATCAGCGTGCAGGAGCAGGGCACGCTGGACGCGCTGTACACCCGGCTGCGGCCCGCCACGCTGCGCATCGAGGACTGCCCCACGCCGGGCGTCGCGGCCGGCAGCTGCGCCGAACCGGACGGGGTGGGCACCGCCTTCCTGATCTCCGCCGACGGCCTGGCGCTCACCGCGTACCACGTGGTGGAGGGCGCCAGCAATCTGGTGGCCGTGACGGCCGACCGCAAGCGCTACCCGCTGAACGTGGTGGGTTTCGACGCGCAGAACGACGTGGCGCTGCTGCGCGTGCAGGTGCCGGCCGGCACGCCGTTCTTCCCGCTGGCGGGCGCGGCACCCAGCGTGCGGGACCCGGCGCTGGTGATCGGCAACGGGGACGGCCGCTTCCTGCGCTCCAAGACGGGGCGGCTGCTGGCGCTGGACACCGCCGCCGAGCAGGCGGACTTCCCGAGCGGCACGCTGAAACTCACGGCGGAACTGATTCCCGGGGACAGCGGCGGCCCGGTGATCAACGCGCGAGGCGAAGTGGTGGGCGTGGTGAGTTACATCAGCGTACAGGGCTCGTCGCGGCGGATCACGTCGTACGCGGTGCCGGTCACGTCGGGCTCGGCGCTGCTGGCGGACCTGCGCCGGGGCGTGCAGCGGGACGTGCCGGTGATCGGCGTGTCGCTGCCGCCGGCCCTGGCGGAGCTGTCCGAGGACGAGTTCCGGGAGGTGAACCGCCAGCTGCGCCTGGGGCTGGGCACGACCGCCGGGGCGTTCTTCACGACGGTGGCGCCCGGCAGTCCGGCGGCGCAGGCGGGCCTGAAGGCCACGCGGATCGCCTCGAACGGCGGGGCGGGCACGCCCGGGGACGTGGTGACGGCCGTGAACGGCAAGCGGATCTTCAATTTCAGCGATTTCCAGTTCGCGGTGCGGGCCTTCCGGCCCGGGGACACGGTGACGCTGACGGTGGTGCGGGAGGGCGCGCAGCGCACGGTGAAGCTGGTGCTGGTGGGCCGGCAGGAAGTCCGCAGCGGCTGAGTCCTGGCAGACGGGCGTGAGGGTGACGGGCAAACGGGTCCGGCCACCCTTCATTGTGTCTAAATTCATCTTGACAATTCTGCTTAAAACAGAATAATGCGGGCATGGACACCCTGAAAAAAGCCGGCGCGATGCTCGCCCACCTGGACCTCTTCAGCCAGATGCGCGACCTGCGCAGCCTCCTGCAACTCGCCGCGCACATGGAGGAGCGGGGTGACCGCGTCACCCTGATCAGCCCCGAGCAGATCACCCTGGTCGGCGCGCAGATGCACACCGAGGCCGCGGTCACCACCGCCAAGGGCGCCACCATCCAGGCCGCCACCGCCTACGCCGTCCTGCACGGCCTCAAGGGCCACGACGCCCCAGAGTACGCCGTCACCCGCGAGGAACTCGCCGCGCTGAACGCCCGCGCCGTGGCCGAACTCGAGGCCAGCGACGCCCTGCGCGCCTTCGAACAGACCCTCGCGCGCATCGGGGCCGCCCCCGCCCCGGCCGCCGAAGCGGCCCCCACCGCCGAACGCCCCGCCCGCCCGCGCCGCACCGACCCCGACGCGACCCCCAGCGGCCCCGCCCCGGCCCCCTCGGCTGCCTGAGCCCCCGCCCTCCCCGCGCCCCACTCCGGTTCACTCCGGGTGGGGCGCGTATCCTGTCGGGATGACGGACGTTCCCTCCCCCACCCCGGACGCGACCGGTGGCCCGGCGCCGCTGGTCGCGCCGAACTTCATCACGGAAGTGATCGAGAAGGACCTGGCCGCCGGCAAGTACCCCGAGATCGTCACGCGCTTCCCGCCGGACCCCAGCGGGTACGCGCACCTGGGCCACATCTTCGCCAGCTTCCTGGACTACCGCACCGCCGTGCAGTACGGCGGGAAGTTCAACCTGCGCATGGACGACACGAACCCCGAGCTGGTCAGGCAGGAGTACGTGGACAGCATGGTGGACGACCTGAAGTGGATGGGCCTGGACTGGGAAGACCGGCTGTACTACGCCAGCGACTACTTCGGCCGGTACTACGAGTACGCCGAGCAGCTGGTCCGCCAGGGCGACGCCTACGTGGACAGCGTCAGCGCGCAGGAGATGTCGCGCCTGCGCGGCAATGCCCACACGCCCGGCACGCCCAGCCCCTACCGCAACCGCAGCGTGGAGGAGAACCTGGACCTGCTGCGCCGCATGAAAGCCGGCGAGTTCGAGAGCGGCGCGCACGTGCTGCGCGCGAAGATCGACCTGAGCAGCCCCAACATGAAACTGCGCGACCCGGTGCTGTACCGCATCGTGAAGCACCCGCACTTCCGCCAGGGCGACGCGTGGTGCATCTACCCCGCGTACGACTTCGAGCACCCCCTCCAGGACGCCATCGAGGGCGTGACGCACAGCATGTGCAGCCTGGAGTTCGTGGACAACCGCGCCATCTACGACTGGCTGATGGAGCGCCTGGGCTTCCAGCCGCGCCCGCACCAGTACGAGTTCGGCCGCCGGGGCCTGGAATACACCATCACCAGCAAACGCAAGCTGCGCCGGCTGGTGCAGGAAGGCAAGGTGAGCGGCTGGGACGACCCGCGCATGCCCACCATCCGCGCGCAGCGCCGCCTGGGCGTGACGCCCGAAGCGATCCGGAACTTCGCGTCGCAGATCGGCGTGAGCCGCACGAACCGCACCGTGGACATCAGCCTGTACGAGAACGCCGTGCGGGACGACCTGAACCACCGCGCGCCGCGCGTGATGGCGGTGCTGGACCCCGTGAAGGTCACCCTGAGCAACCTGGACGGCGAGAAGACCCTGAGCCTGCCGTACTGGCCCTTCGACGTGATCCGCGACAGCCCGGACGGCCGGGTCGCCCTGCCGGGCGGCGAGCGCGTGGCCCCCGAGCAGGCCGTGCGGGACGTGCCGCTCACCCGCGAGATCTACATCGAGCGCGACGACTTCAACCCCGAGCCGCCAAAAGGCTACAAGCGCCTCACGCCGGGCGGCACCGTGCGCCTGCGCGGCGCCGGCATCATCCGCGCCGACGACTACCAGACCGACGACACCGGGCGCGTCACCCACGTCACCGCCACCCTGCTCGGCGAGGACGCCAAGGCCGGCGGCGTGATCCACTGGGTGAGTGCTGGGCGCGGCCTGCCGGTGGAATTCCGGCTGTACGACCGCCTGTTCCGCGTGCCGCACCCCGAAGGCGAACAGGAAGCGGACGACGACGACAGCGCCGGCCCCTCCGAGCACGACGCCGAGCACACCGCCGCGCCCGTGGATGCCGGGTACATGCGTTACCTCACCGAGGGCAGCCTGAAGGTCCTGCACGGCTTCGTGGAACCCAGCGTGGCGGGCGACCCCGTCGATACCCGTTACCAGTTCGAGCGGCAGGGCTACTTCTGGCGTGACCCGGTGGACAGCCGCGAGGACGCCCCGGTGTTCGGCCGGATCATCACCCTGAAAGACACCTGGGCGAAAGAAGCCCAGAAGGCCGAGCCCGCCAGGCCCAAGGCCGCCCCGAAACCCGGCGCCACCCCGAAAGCTGACGGGCCCGCGAAAACCCTGACGCCCGAACAGGAGGCCGAGGTGGCGCGCCTGACCGGCCTGGGCGCCGCGGACGCCGACGCCCGCACCCTGGCGCGGGACGAGGCGCTGCTGGCCTTCGTGGGCGGCGCCGTGCAGGACAGCACCTTCGGGCAGGTCGCGTCGTGGACGGTGAACGACCTGGCGGTGGGCCTGCGCGGCGGCGAGGTGAAGGTGCAGGCCGCGGACCTGGCGCCGCTGGCGGCCCTGCTGGCCGGCGGCGGGATCACCACCCGCGTGGCCCGCGACGCCCTGGCCCGCGCGGCCGCGTCCGGGGACGCGCCGGTGGCGATCATCGAACGCGAGGGCCTGAACGCCGGCCTGTCCAGCGACGACCTGCGCCGGGCCGTTCAGGACGTGCTGGCCGCGAACGCCGACAAGGTCGAGGCCTACCGCGGCGGGAAGACGGCCCTGATGGGCTTCTTCACCGGGCAGGTCATGCGCGCCACCGGCGGCAAGGCCGACCCGAAAGCGCTGGCGCAGGCGCTCGGCGAGGCGCTCGGCGGCTGAGGAAGTCCCCTGCTCCCCTCTGGCCCCGTCAGTCCGCTGGCGGGGCCGCTTCCGTGCCGGGCAGGCCCAGCAACTCCGCCATCGCCTGCGCCACCTGCGCGTACCCGCGGGCGTTCGGGTGGACGCCGTCGGCACTCCACACGGCCGCGTGGTGAAACGCCTCGTCCGCGCCGATGTCCAGCAGCAGCGCGCCGTGCTTCCGGGCGAGGCGGCGGATGATCCCGTTCGCCTGCACCCACTGCCGTTCGAAGCGGGCCGTCATGGTGGGCGGCATACGCAGCGGTACCGAGAAGTTCGGCAGGGTCATGGTGAGGCAGGTGGCGCCCGGGAAGGCGCCCAGCAGGGTGCCCAGGTCGGCCTCGAACCGCGCGGCGTCCCAGCGGCGCAGCAGCAGGTCGTTCGCCCCGGCGATCACGCTGACCAGATCGGGGCTCAGGGCCCGGGCCGGGTCCAGCTGGGAGGCCAGGATCTCGTGGCTCTGCAGGCCGCGCCGGGCGAGGTTCACGTACACCAGCGCCGGGTTGAGCCGCCGCAGCCGGTCGGCGAGCTGATCGTGCGAGCCCCGGTCCGGGAAGCCCGGCACGGGATCCCCCACGCCCTCCGTGACGCTGTCCCCCAGGGCCACGAAACACTGCACGGGGATTCGGCTTGGCGTTGGCATGGGCTAGTCGAGCGCCACGTCGGCGCGTGCCACGCCGGCCCGCTGCCCGGCGGCCTCCACGGTCACGCGCCCGCCCGCAGGGGCGTGGATCACCCATTCCAGCTTGCGTTCCTGGGTGCTGCCGCCCGCGTCGGTGGCGGTGCCGCTGCGGCCGTCCAGGTGCCCGATGTCCTGTGTGGCCTCCCCGCTGACCAGCGCCGCGCCCGGCCCCGGCGTGACCTTCACGCGCACCGGGTCCACCGCCTGCCGTTCCAGGGCCTTGGCGGTGGTGTGGGTGGGCAGGAAGCCGGCGTTTTCCAGCACGCCCACCACCCGCCACAACCCGCCGTCCAGGGCGTGGACCTCGATCAGTTTCCAGTTCAGCAGGGGGCTGGCGGCGGCGTGCGCGAGCGTGAAGCGGGCGTTGCGCTCGGCGATGTCCGGCAGGAACTTCAGGGGCGCCACGCCCCAGAAGCGGCGGTAGTCCCAGCCGCCGATCTCCACCGCGCCGAGCTGCGGGTGGTCGAAGGGTCGCCACGCCTCGAAGCCCTGCAGGTCGTGTTCGTCGTTGAACTTCAGGAGCTTGACGTCGTCTTCCTCGGGGTGGGTGCGGGGCCAGGCGATGAAGTCGCGTTTCAGAATGCCGGCCTTGTCCTTCTCGCCGATGCCGGCGGCGGACACCACGTCCCACAGTTCGTTCGCGAAGGCGAACAGCCCCAGCGAGTCGTACAGCCAGTCGAACAGCCCACCGTGCAGGTTGGCCTTGGGGTCGTAGCGGAAGCCGTGGTGCACGCTGGTGTGCGGGTACCCGGTGAGTTCCGTGCCGCGGTCGCCGAGCAGCTGGTACACCCGCAGGTCGTGCGTGGGGAAGGTGTCGTCGGGTCTGGAGGCGTACGGGCGCAGGATCACGCCGCCGTAGGTGTGGTAGGACTGCACGCCGTTGATGTTGCGGTGCGTGCTGAAGAATTCCGCGATGGCCCGCGTCTCCGGTTCGCTGGCCGGGTAGGGCCCGGCGCCGCGCTGCTGGCCTTCCGGCGCCCAGTCGAAGGGAAAGTTGCGGTTCAGGTCCAGGCCGTGCTTCACCGGGGCGGGCTTCACGGTGTACCCGTCGAAGTCGCGGATCAGACCTTCCGGGTACACCTGGTAGAAGGGCCCTTCCCGGTCGTCGAAGCGGCGGCGGCGCATGATGCGCGGGTCCGTGTCGCTGGCCCGCCAGGGGCCCTTGGGGTCGGGCACGCGCATCTGCAACATGCGGCCGTCACCGTCGATGTCGTGCGGGTACAGGCCCTCGCGGTCGTCGCTGAACGGGTAGGGGCGCAGGCTGGAGCGCACGTGCCGCTCGCCGGTCAGGAACGCCTCGGTGCCGTCCGGGGAGAGCCGGGGCGCGATGTAGAACGCGAAACGGTCCAGCAGCCAGGTGACCTCCTGCCCGTCCGGGCCGTCCTGCCCGAAGTGGCGGACGAGGTGGTCGATGGTCCACAGGGCAGTGGCGCCGCCCGTGATCTCCCCGGCGTGGATGTTCGCGTCGATCCAGTAGGCGGGTTTCTCGGTGTCGGGGCCGGTGCGGGTGTTCGTGAGGGTCATCACCCACAGGTCGCGGCCCTCGTAGGACTGCCCCATGCTGTCCAGGCGCGCGAGGTCCGGGTGCTGCGCGGCCACGTCCCGGAGGTACGCGGTCAGCTCGTCGAAGGTGTGGTAGTGCGGGAACTGTAGTGTCGCCATGCGTCTCCTTGAGGGGGCCGGGCCGCGGGCGTCGGGCGGGGCCAGGGGTTGTGCGGTGCGGGCAGTGTAGGGCCGGGGCGCCTAGCATGAAGCGCATGCCGGACGCCCCGACCCCAGAAGTGCCCCTGCTGCCGGCGGCGCTGCACGCCGTTCCCGGCCGGGGCGTGACGCTGCTGCCGGACACCGAGCGGCAGGTGCTGGGCGGGCCGGGCAGCCTGACGCGGCAGCTCTCAGGCGTGTACGACGACGTGACCGAGCGCGTGCGGGTGGCCCTGCGGGTCCCGGCGGACCTGCCGGCGCGCCGGGCGCACCCCTGGACCCTGCTGACCGAGCACGAGTCGCCGCTGTGGCCGCTGCTGGCACTGAAGGACCCGCCGCCCCTCACGGCCGCGCAGGTGGCGCGGCTGGTGCGGCACCTGGGCAGCGCGCACCAGGCCATGCCGGCCGACCGGGCCCGGCAGCTGGGCGCGCCGGGGGCGGGCGCCCCGCCCGACGCGACGGACGCCCTGATCGCCACGCTGTGCGGCGGCGCGCCCCCCACCTGGGCGGCGCTGCTGGCGGGGCTGCTCACGGCGCGGGCGCATCACCTGCTGCTGGGCTCGTGGGGGGTACTCTCGGCGTTCGTGGGCGCGCACCCGGACCTGCGGGTGCAGGGGGCGCGGCAGCTGCGCGCGGCCCTGCTGGCCGACCCGGCCCTCGCCGCGCGGCCGGCCGACCTGGCCCGCTGGACCCTGTGGAGTGCGCTGACGCCGCTGCACGGCGGCGCCGACCCGCCGGGCACGCTGGAGGAGGCGGTGCGGCTGTCGCGGGGCCTGCGGTCCCTGCCGCAGCGCACGCAGGCACAGGCCCTGCCGGACCCGGCGGCCCTGGCCGCCCACCTGCGCGCGTGGCTGCCGGACCTGCCGGACGCCGACCTGGACCGGCACGCCGCGGCGCTGCACGCCGGGCAGGCGGGCGGCCCGGGGGACGCTGGGGTGGGCCTGGCGCTGCTGGTCCGGCCGGGGCGGGCGGCGTACTGGCTGCGGGTGGGCTCGCAGGTGCAGCTGATCGTGAGCGAGGCCGGCCGCGGCGAGGCGGGAGCGGAGTGGGTGGTGTGGTCCTGGCAGTGGTTCCGGCCGCCGGGCGCCCGCCTTCCGGGACGCGGCCGGGGCTGAGCGGCGCGGCGCCTGGGGCCCGGCCCGGGCAGACTCGCGCCGGGCCGGGCGGGCGGGCCGCTAGAGTGACCGGGTGAAACTTCCTGCCCTGCTGCTCTCCGTTACCCTGGCCGTCTCTCTGGGCGGCGCCGCGTCTTCCCTGAGCCTCAAGCCCCTGCAGGTGTACTCCGTGCCCGGCGCGGACGTCGAGCGGGCGCTGGAACTGCCCGGCGGGCAGTGGCTGGTGTCTGCCGACAACGCCGTGGTGGTGCTGGGCGCGGACCTGAAGGTCGTGCGGACCATGGCGGCGCTGCAGGGCGTGGTGGAGCACCTGGCGCTCAGCCCGGACGGGCAGCGCGTGGCGGCCATGACCGGCTCGCAGTGGGCGGTGTGGGACCTGGCGAGCGGGCGGGTGCTGGGGCGCGGGGAGGGCTACGGCGGGATCGCCTTCGACGCGCAGGGCCGCGTGCTGCTGCTCGACGACGGCCTGCTGGTGCGCGGCGACGCGACCGGCACCGGCGCGTTCCTGCCGCTGGACGTGGACGGCGAGTGGTACGACTTCCGCTTGTCGCCGGACGGCGCGCGGGCCGTGGTGACGGACGGCGTGGTGGTGCAGCTGGTGAACGTGGAGGACGGCAAGGTGCTGTCCGAGGGCGAACTCAGCGACGACTACTCCGATCTGGCGGTGGATTTCGCGCCGGACGGCAGCGTGGTGGTCCGCACGGACGTGGAGACTGCCATCCTGCGGGCTGGGGAGGACGCCCTGTTCCTGGACGAGGAGGAGGCCCTGGACCCGGAGGGCACCGTGCTGTTCCTGGGTGAGGGTGAGTTCGTGTACGGCGGCTGGGGTGACGCGCAGCGCTACAGCCTGAAAACCGGGGAGGCGCTGGGCCGCAGCTTCGACTGGGACGCCGAGGGCCGCGTGGTGAGCAGCGCCGACGGCAAGGCGTCGCTGGCGCTGGGGCGCGGCGTGGCGCTGTTCGACACGCGCCGCTGGAAGGAGTCCGGCCGGGTGAACCTGCCGTCCGCGAACGCCTGGCTGGGCGCGTTCCTGCCGGACGGGACGGCGTACGCGGGCGTCGACGGCTTCCGGAACCTGAAGACGGGCGCAGCGCTGAATGTCGGGCCGGTGAACGACCTGTACGACTTCGACGCGCAACGGGGCGTGATCTGGACGCTGAACGGGACGACCGTGCGCGTCACCGAGGGCGGCCGGGTGCGGCAGATCGCCGCGCTGGACGAGGACGCCGAGTACGAGGATCTGGTCGCCACGCCGGACGGCAGCGTGGCCGTGGCGAGTGGGTACTACGGCTTCGCGGTGCTGAACGCCAAGACCGGCAAGGTCGTCCGGCGCGTCACCGAGGACAACCTGAACGCCATGAAGATCGAGGACGTGCACGCCGCGGCGCCCACCCCGGACGGCAAGGGCGTGCTGCTCATCCCGCACGAGGGTGACCTGCGCCGTTACGACGTGGCGACCGGGAAGCTCACGGTGGCGTTCAAGGCGCCGGCCGGCGCGGAGTTGCAGGGCCTGCAGCTCAGCCCTGGCGGCACCCTGGCCGTCACGTACCTGGACAGCCGGGACGCGGTTCAGGTGGCGCTGGTCAAGCCGGGCGCGACCACCGCGTTCAAGACCGTGCCGCTGGGCGGCCGGGTGCGCAGCGTCCGCTTCAGCCCGGACGGGAAGCTGCTGGCGGTGCTCACCAGTGAACTGAAAACCCCGCTGTACGTCCTGGACACGGCCACGGGCGCCGTCCTGACCCGGACCGGGGCGTTCAGCACCACGTCTAGCCTGCTGGCCTGGTCCCCGAACGGCCAGCAGCTGATGGTGGGTGCCGGCACGGCCGGGCAGCCGGGCAGCGTGACGGTGTTCAGCGTCCTGCGCTGAACGTGCCGCGTGCCTGCCCCCGGGCACCGCCCGGGGGCGTTGCCGTGCCGGCCGCGGCATAGACTGGCCCATGCGGCCTGATGACGGCGGAGTGCAGGAGCGGCAGCGGCTGGTGCGGGTGGCGCGGGGCGAGGAACCGGGAGACCTGCTGGTGCGCGGCGCGCAGGTGGCGCAGCCGGTCACGCGGGAGCTGTACCCGGCGGACGTCCTGATCGCCGGCGGGCGGATCGCGGCAGTGGGCGCCGGGCTGGACCTGCGCGCGGGGCGGGTGCTGGACGCGGGGGGCGCGGTGCTGGCGCCGGGCTTCATCGACGGGCACGTGCACATCGAGTCGAGTCTGCTTACCCCGGCGAGTTTCGCGGCGGCGGTGCTGCCGCGCGGCACGACCTGCGTGGTCGCCGAACCGCACGAGGTCGTGAACGTGCTGGGCGTGGCGGGCCTGGACTGGATGCTGGCCGCCGGGCGGGCGTCGGGGCTGCGGGTGTACGCGTCGGCGCCGTCGTGCGTGCCGGCCAGCGAGTTCGAGCGGGGCGGCGCGCAGGTGGGCGCCGCGGAGGTCGCGGCGATGCTGGCGCGGCCCGGCGTGCTGGGGCTGGCGGAGGTCATGAACTACCCCGGGGTGCTGAGCGGCGACCCCGAGGTCTGGGCGGTACTGGAGGCGGGCCGCGCGGCGGGCCGGCGGGTGGACGGGCACGCGGCGGGCGTGCGGGGCCGGGACCTGCTGGCGTACGCGGCGGCGGGCGTGCAGTCCGACCATGAGGCCACCAGCCCGGACGAGGCGCGCGAGCGGCTGCGGGCGGGCCTGTGGCTGATGGTGCGGGAGGGCTCCGCGGCGCGGAACCTGCAGGCGCTGCTGCCGGTGCTGCGGGAGCGGCCGCGCCGGGCCATGCTGGTTAGTGACGACGTGAGCGTGGACGAGCTGCTCGAGCTGGGGCACCTGGACCGCCTGCTGCGGGCGTGCGTGGCGGGCGGCCTGGACCCGCTGGACGCGCTGGCGCTGGTGACCTGCAACCCGGCCGAGTACTGGGGCCTGCACGACCTGGGGGCGGTGGCGCCGGGGTACCGGGCGGATTTCGTGCTGCTGCGCGACCTGCAGAGCTTCGAGGTGCTGGGGACCTTCGTGGGCGGGCAGGAGGCGTGGGCGGGCACGCTCACGCCACCGCTGCCGGGGGGCGGCGTGGTCCTGGGGGCGGGCTGGAACGCGGCGCGCTTCGACGTGCCGGGCCACTGGCCGGTCGTGCAGGTGCACGCCGACCAGATCACCACCGCGCACGCCGCCACGCCCGGGGACGCGCGGCTGGTCGTCGCGGACCGCTACGGGCGAGGCGAGTGGGCGGCGTGCTGGACGGCCGGGAGCGGCCTGACGGGCGGCACGCTGGGCGTGAGCGTGCTGCACGACGCGCACCACGCGGCCTTCCTGGGCGGCACGGACGAGGACATCCGCGCGGCCGGACGGGCCCTGGAGGCGCTGGGGGGCGGCGTGGTGCTGGTGCAGGGCGGGCAGGTGCGCGCCGAGCTGCCCCTGCCGTACGCGGGCCTGATGACCGGCGCGGCCCCCGCGGACGCCGCGCGGCAGTTGCGGGAGGTCACGCGGGCGGCGCAGGCGCTGGGCTGCACGCTGCCGTACCCGGTCACCACCCTGAGTTTCCTGGGCCTGAGCGTGATTCCGGCCCTGAAGCTCACGCCGCGCGGCCTGCTGGACGTGACCGGCTGGCGCCTGCTGCCCGCCTGAGGGGCCTCAGGCGCCGGGCGGGAACAGCTTCTGTTCGATGGTGGCGCGCGGCGCGGCGCCCACGATGCGGTCCGCGAGCTGCCCGTCCCGGAAGATGATCAGCGTGGGAATGCCCTGCACCCCGAACTCGCTGGGGGTGCGGGGGTTCTCGTCCACGTTCACCTTCACGATCCGCACCCGGCCGGCGTGGTCGCGGGCGATCTGTTCGAGCACCGGGCCGATCACGCGGCACGGGCCGCACCACGGCGCCCAGAAGTCCACCAGCACGGGCACGCTGGCGCGGGTGTCCTGCGCGAAGCTCTCGTCGGTGCCGTCGTGCAGCCAGGGCAGCTTCTGGCCGCAGCGGGCGCAGGCGGGCACCTCGCCCTCGGGGACGGCCTGCACGCGGTTTTTCGCCTGGCAGTGGGGGCAGGTGAGGATGCTGGGGCTGGTCATGCGGGGCACCTCCTGGGTTGGGTGGGTCAGTTCAGGGTGCGGCCGCCGCCCTGCGTGCCGATCAGGGCCTGCGTCCGCGTCACGTAATCCTGCAAGGTGGCGTGCCAGTCGTCACTTTCCGGGGTGAGGGCCAGGGCCTGCTGGGCGTGGGCGTAGGCGGCGCTGGGGTTGGGGAAGCCCTGCTGGGCCATGATGTCGGCCGCCATCTGGTGCGCCAGGATCCAGTCGCGGGTCTCAGGCGCGGCTTCGCGGATCACGCGTTCGTAGTGTTCCAGGGCCTCGTCCAGCTGGAAGTAGTCCAGGGCCACGCTGCCCAGCACCAGGCTGGCGGGCACCACGGCGCCCTGCGCCATGGCCGCCTCGGCGCCGGCCTGCGCCTCGGCCAGCCGGCCCAGGCGGTAATCGCACTCGGCCAGGTCGGCCAGGACTTCCGGCTGGAAGGGGTAGTCGCGTTCGTGCAGCGCCGCTTCCAGTTTCTCGCGGGCGTCCACCGGCCGGTCCAGGTCCAGCAGCGCCACGCCGAGTTCGTGGTTGGCGTAGGGGCGGTCCTGGGGGGCGGCCAGGGTCAGGGCGTCCTGGAAGGCGGTGAGGGCCGCTTCGGTCTGGCCCAGGTGGGTGAGCACCTGGCCGCGCACGAGCGCCACGCCGTAGCTGGGGTCGCCGTGCTCGCGTTCCAGCCGGTCGGCCTCGCGGATGGCGTCCTGGGCGGCTTCGGGCCGGCCGAGGTTCAGCATCGCCTGGGCGCGCAGGTAGTGCCAGGTGGCGAGGTTCAGGGCGTCGTCGTCCTGCGTGACGGCCGGCGGGTACAGCGGCCGGGCCTGGTCCAGGGCGCGCTTGGCACCCTCGGCGTTGCCGAGCTGCAGTTCCAGCGCGGCCTGCTCCTGCAGCATGGTGGCGCGGTTCAGCCCCGCGCTCAGGTGCGCGGCCTCGGCGTACAGGTGCGCGGCGTCCTGGGTGTGCCCCAGGCTTTCCTGCGCGTCGGCCTGCCAGCTGCGCAGGCGCCAGCGCAGGTGCACGGGCAATTCCGTGATGGGCAGGTGCACGTCCAGCGCGGCCTGCGGGTCGCCGCCCAGCGCCAGGGCGCACACGGCGTGGTAGCGGGCCAGGGGGTCGGCGGCCGCCTGCACGGCCGGGGGCACGGCGGGCGGGGTGGGCTCTTCCGGGTGGGCGCGGGCGTGGCGTTCGGCGTCCAGGGCGGCGTACAGCGGCGTGGAGGCTAGGGCGGGGTCGGTGCGGGTGGCGCGCTGCAGTTCGCGCTGCACGTCGGGCAGGGCGGGGTCCCCGTACAGGGAGTGGACGCTGGCGAGGTACAGGTGCAGCGGCCCGCGCTGGGCGGGCTGCGCTTCCCTGAGGGCGGCTTCCAGCACGTCAAAGGCCGTGTCGTAGTCGCCTGCCGCGAGCGCCGTGCATGCCTGCTGCCAGGTGGTGGCGACGTCGATCATCACCCCTCAGGATAACGCCCCGGCCTGTGTGGGGCGCGGGCGGGGAGGAACGGGGGGAAGGTTGCCGTTTTCTAAACCGAGTGTTGGCGCCGACACGCAGCCCCGCACCTTGAGTCTGGTACACTCAAGTCTATGGGGCGCCCGGCGTCCCACCCGGCCCGTTTTCCGCTCCTGCGCCGGTGCCCGCACGCGCAAAGCTGCGCTCCAGGCGTGCCCCGGCTGTGCCCGACCCGACGACCGTTCCCCCGACTCACCCACTGGAGGCTCACCCTTGAGGCGGCTCAATCCCTGGTTAATGGTTCTTTTCGTCCTGGTGGCCCTGATGCTGGCCGCCCAGGGCTTCGGCGGGGGCAGGTCCTCCGTGAATTACAACGTCTTCAAGGACGCGCTGGCCCAGGGGCAGATCGAATCCCTGGTCGTCCGTCAGGACACCGCCACCGTTACCTTGAAGGAAAAAACGACCCTGCCCGTGAACACCGCGCAGGGCACCTCCCCCCGCGAGGTGGAGGGCTTCACCGTGCGCCTGCCCGGCAACCCGGCCACGCCCGACAGTGAACTGCTGAACGAACTCAAGACCCGCGGCGTGAACTACAGCTTCGCGGCACCCAGCCAGTGGCTGAGCATCATCCTGAGCTTCCTGCCGATCCTGCTCCTGATGGGCATGATGTACTTCTTCTTCGCCCGCGCGCAGGGCGGCCAGAGCGGCGTGATGCAGTTCGGGCAGTCCCGCGCCAAGAAGTACGGCAAGGAAAACCGCGTGCAGACGAAGTTCACGGACGTCGCCGGGCACGAGGAAGCCAAGAAGGAACTGATTGAGGTCGTGGACTTCCTGAAAAACCCCGCGAAGTACCACCAGATTGGCGCCGAGATTCCCAAGGGCGTGCTGCTGGTCGGCCCTCCCGGGACCGGCAAGACCCTCCTCGCCCGCGCCATCGCCGGCGAGGCCGACGTGCCCTTCTTCAGCGTCAGCGCCAGTGAGTTCATGGAGATGTTCGTGGGCGTGGGCGCCAGCCGCGTGCGCACCCTGTTCGAGGACGCCCGCAAGAGCGCCCCGGCAATCATGTTCATCGACGAGATCGACTCCATCGGCCGCAAACGCGGCGCCGGGATCGGCGGCGGGCACGACGAGCGCGAACAGACCCTCAACCAGATCCTGTCCGAGATGGACGGCTTCGACAAGACCAGCAACGTGATCGTGCTGGCCGCCACCAACCGGCCCGACGTGCTGGACCCCGCGCTGCTGCGCCCCGGCCGCTTCGACCGTCAGGTCACCATCGACCTGCCGAACCTGAAGGAACGCGAGGCGATCCTGAAAGTCCACATGCGCAACAAGCCCCTGGCGAATACCGTGGACGTCGAGGAGATCGCCAAGAGCACCCCGTACTTCAGTGGCGCCGACCTGAAGAACGTCACCAACGAGGCTGCGCTGGAAGCCGCCCGGGTCGGCAAGACCCAGATCGACATGAGCGACTTCTACCGCGCGCTGGACAAGATCACCCTGGGCCTGGAAAACGGGTCCCTGACCATCAGCGACACCGAGAAGCGCGCCATCGCCTACCACGAGGCCGGGCACGCCGTCACGGCCGCCGTGATTCCCGGCAGCGACAAGTTGCAGAAGGTCAGCATCATTCCGCGCGGCCGAGCGCTGGGCGCCGCGTTCTACCTGCCGGAAGAACAGGTGCTGATGAGCAAGGAACGCCTGGAAAACCAGCTGGTCGTGGCCCTGGGCGGCCGCGCCGCCGAAGAGGTCTTCACCGGCAACGTCACCTCCGGCGCCGCCGACGACTTCCGCAAGGCCACCAACATCGCCCGCAAGATGGTGCTGGAGTGGGGCATGGGTGACAACTTCAAGAACATGGCCCTGAGCACCGACTCCGGCCCGGTGTTCCTGGGGGAGGACATGGCCAAACCCAAGATGTTCAGCGAGCACACTAGTCAGCTGGTGGACGAGGACGTCAAGCGCATCCTGAACCGCGCCTACGAACGCGCCCGCGACCTGATCACGCAGTACAGCGCCGCCATGCACGAGGTCGCCGACGCCCTGATGAGCCAGGAACTCATCACCGGGGACGTCGTGCGGGACGCCGTGGCCCGCGTGGGCGGCGAAACGCACGCCGTGCCGCAACCCACTGCCTGACCCCGAGCGCCCCTTCCCCGGCCCCCTGCCCCGCGCAGGGGGTTTGTCATGGTGCTGGGCGATCTGGCCGATGCACCGCGCCGCAGCGCTGCCGCAGACTGGACGCATGCCCTCCTACCACCTGGAATCCGGCGCCGACCCCGCACGTGAAGATGTGGTGTCGTCCGGTCTGGTCGCCTACAACGACCGGCACAGCGCCATGCTGCGCCAGCGCCTGACGCCCGAACACCGCCACCAGTCCACCCCGGTCGAGAGTTACGTGCTCTCGGAGGCGGGGGAGGTCGTGGGCGGCTGCACCGGCCGGGCGGTGCCGCTGTGGGGGTGGCTGGAGATCAACCTGATGTGGCTGCGGGACGACCTGCGCGGCCAGGGCTGGGGCGCGCGCCTGCTGGCGGACGTGGAGGCGCAGGCCGCCGCGCTGGGCTGCACCCGCGTCAAACTGAGCACCTGGGAGTTCCAGGCCCGGCCCTTCTACGAACGCCACGGGTATGCCGTGTACGCCGAGGAGCACGACTACCCGCCCGGCCACACCAACTACCTGATGCGCAAGGACCTCAAGCCCCGCTGACCTGGGGGTCAGCGCCCGAAGGCCGGGGGCAGCGCGGGTCGCCAGAGGAACATCCGCCACGCGAAGGCCACGGTCAGGAGGCCCAGCAGGGCCGCCACCAGCCCCATGCCCTCGGGCAGTTCACCGGCCAGGGTGGCCCGGCCCAGGGTGGCCGAGAGGCTCAGGAAACACAGCAGGTTCCCCAGTCCGAGCGGCCGCCCGGCAATGCCGCCCACCAGGTTGCCGCGCCACCACCAGTCGATGACGCCCAGCCCGAGGAGTCCGCTGGCCGCGACCTGCGCGAGGCCTTCGACCGCCGGGCCCGGGGCGCCGGCCGCGGCGGCCACGTGGTCGGCCGCGAAGAGCAGAGGCATGCCGAGGGCGAACAGCACGCCTGCGGCGCCAGTGAGGAGGGCGCGACCGAAGAAGTCCTGGGGCGTGCCTGCACCCTGGCCTATGCTCTACTTGCCATGCAATCGGTAATGAAAAGTAGGCCCTGCCGGGTGGAGAGCTCCGTTCAGGCCGAACTGCTGATGGACCGGGCTTGGACGCGGTTGCTGGGGGCCTTCATGGACGAGGCCCGGGGCATTGCCGAAGCCGCCCGGTCCCTGGGGGTGAGCACGGAGTGGCTGTACCGGCGGGTGCGGCGCCTGGAACGCGCCGGCCTGCTGGCGGCCGTCGAGGTGCGCCCCCGGGCGGGCCGGGCGGTGCGCCTGTACCGCGCGACGGCCGGCGCCTACTTCGTGCCGTTCTCGGTCGTGTCGCCCGCGCAGGTCGGCCGTCAGAACCGCGCGCAGCACCTCGAACTCTTCGAGTCGGCCATTCACCGCACGTTCTCCCGGCCCCCCTTCGACACGCAGGGGTGGGGGTTCGTGACCGAACGCTCCGCGGGCGGGGACGTGTCCTTCCGCATCATGCGGGACGACGGCCTGCGGTGGGCCGACCTGGGCGCCCAGGCGCCGGTGATGGTCAGCGGCTGGCACCTCGTGCACCTCAGCCCGCAGGACGCGCTCGCCCTCCAGGCGGACCTGCGGGCCCTGCACGAGCGCTACAGCACGTGCCGCGGGGAGCCGTACCTGCTGGGAATCTTCCTGGCGGACACGGAGAACGTGCCTGGGCTGGAGCACGCCCCGGCTTCCACGGAACCCGAACGCTGACCACCGGCGAGAACTAAGCCTCCAGGACGGTGTGCCCGGCGGCGCGCAGGACGTTCACGGCCTCGCTCAGGTGCGCGCGGTTGACGAGCACGTAATCGGTGTCGAAGGTGCTCAGGGCGAAGATACCGATCTCGGCGTCCCGCAGCGGTTCGAGGACGCTGGTGAGGATGCCGGTCAGGTCGAACGGGAAGGGGCCGTGCAGTTTGAAGACCGCCCAGCCACCCTCGGCGGTTATGCCGTCCGGGACGAGGTACTCCTCGCACACCAGGGACACCTCGTCCGGGGTGTGGGTCAGGCTCCAGAAGTCCCCGCCGGCGGCCGGCACGGGGGTGTCCGGGCGGACCCGGCACACCGCGAGTTTCAGGGGCAGCACGGACAGGGTGAGGTGGGCCATGCCCTCCATTGTGCGCCCCGGCCCGTCGGGGACATGAGGGCCCCCGCCGGCCCGGGGTGGGCGCGGCGGGGGCGGGGGAGGTTGGGGGCTTACTTGAGCAGTTCGGTGAAGGCGGTCTGCAGGGCGGCGTCGGTGCCGCTGGCGGCCAGGGCAGCGAGGTCATCGCGCACGGCGATGTCCGGCGTGACGAACTGGGTGGAGGCCTGCCCGCCGACGGACACGCGACCGGCGGTGACGCTGATGCCGCGCTCGCCGGGAAGTTCGAGGTGGAAGGTGCTGGTGTCGCCGACGCCGTAGGTTTCCTCACCGATCAGGGTGGCCTGCCCGCCGAGTTTGATGTTCTGGCTGAACATCTCGCTGGCGCTGGCGCTGCCGCCGTTCAGGAGCACGGCGACCTTGCCGGTCCAGAGGCTGGCGGCGGGCACGGCACTGATGGCCTGCGGGGCGGAGCAGGAGTAGTTGTAGTACACCTTCCCGGCGTTGTAGCGGAAGGTGGTGCTGGTGCCGTCCACGTAGCGGACCTGCTGGGTGGCCTTGTCGGGCACGAACGCGCCGACGGCGCCGACGAACTCGGTCAGGAGGCCGCCGCCGTTGCTGCGCAGGTCCACGACCAGCCCGCTGACGCCCTGCGCCCTGGCCTCGGCGACGAGTTCATGCACTCTCGCGGCCACGCCCTGACCCATGAAGGTGGGCACGCGCAGGTAGTAGAAGCTCCTGCCGGTGGTGTCGTTGCGGATCTCGCCCCAGGGGTACTCCATGCCGTTCAGGACGCTGGCCTGCAGGGTGGCGGTGCGCTGCGCGGCGCCGCGGCGGACCACGAAGGTCACGGGCGCCTGCCTGGCGGCGGCGGCCGAGATGACCTTGCCGAACGCGGCCATCTGGGCGCTGTCGTTCACGCTGCCGTCGGCGCCCACCTGGGCGGGGATGGTGCGGGTCAGGGCCTGGCCGTCCACGCTGAGGATCACGTCGCCGCGGCGCAGGCCGGCGGCAAAGGCGGCCCCCTCGGCGCGGACGTTCACGACCAGCAGGCCGTCCTGGCCGGGAATGGTGGTCTGGCGCAGCCCGAAGGTGGGGGTGGCCTGGGGGGCGTTGCTGCTGCTGTCGTTGGACAGTTTCCAGATCTGGGCGTCCATGTAGTACGTGTGGCCGTCCTGGATGGCGTTGATGTACTCGTCCATCAGGGCGTCGGTGGTGTCGTCCACGTAGTAGGTGCCCAGGTGCTTGGGGTAGGTCTGTTTGAAGGTGGTGTAGGTCGTGTCGTGCAGCTTCTGCAGGTCCACGGTGCTGTACCCGAAGTACAGGGGGTTGATGATGCTCTTGCTGGCGTACAGCATGTCCTGCACGGTGCCGAGCAGGTCAGTCTGCTGCCGCAGGGCGCTGAGGGTCACGAGGTTGCCGCGGTCTTTCTGGTCGGCGCCGAGCAGGCCGGCGACGCCGCGCGTGGACCCCTGCGTGCCGTCGGGGCAGGTGACGGGGCCGCTGACGGTGCGGGGGATGAAGGGCGTCTTGTCGTCGGCGTTCGGATCGACGACCTGGGGCTGATTGCAGGAGCCGAGGAGCAGGCTGAGGCCGAGGATCGTCAGAACAGATTTCTTCACGCTTGCATCATGCACCCCCAAATGGGGGGGCGCACGCACGTTTGCGGCCGTTCCGTCCAGAGGGACGCGCCGCGCCCCCCCGGCTTACTCGCGCCAGATCGCCCAGTGCTCCTCCAACGCGTCCCTCTGCTCCTTGGACCGCCCCCCCAGCCGCAGCAGGGCCATGATCTGCCCCCGGTGGTGGCTGTCGTGCACGATGGTGTGCATCAGGAAATGCGCCGGGCTGGAGCGGTAGGTGCCCTCGTTCCAGGGATCGGCGAACGGCTCGCCGCTCGCCAGGTGCGCCTGCACGGCCCGCACGGCCGCCTCGTCCCCGGCGGTCAGGGCCTCGCCCAGGTCCGCGGGCGGGCTGTCCTGCCAGCGCCACTGAGGGTCGCCGTCCGCGTCCCGGCGGGTCTCGTCCAGCAGGGGCCGGGCGTGCTCCGGGGTCATGTTCCACAGCCAGCCCACCCGGAAGCCGGCCATGTGCCGCAGGTGCCGCTCGACGGTCCAGCCGCCGCGGCCGTCACTCAGGGCGAAGTCCTCGGGGGTCAGCGCGGCCAGCACGGCCTGATTCACGCGGGCGTTGCGCCGGAACGATTCCAGCAGGAAATCCAGGTCACTCATGGGAAGCTCCTTCGTTGGAAATGGTCGGTGAAGCCCCGCCCGGCAGGGCAGCGGGCGGCCACATGTCCGACAGGGTGGAATGGTGCCCCGGTCTATCACGGCCAGGGCCGTGTGTTCCGGGTGCGTCTCTTGGGGTGGAGGCCGCCCGGGGCTGCACATGCACCTTCACGGTCATGGTCTGGCCGGCGTCCAGCGGCGCGGCCCGCCGGACGCCGGCCCGGACCGGCCGCAGGGCGGCGGCCTGAAGGTCGTCCCGGAGGTGGGGGGACCGGTCACGGAATACCAGGCGGGGTGGCCGGGCCGGTCATTCCCGGCGCCGCACGGTGCGGGAGGCCCGGCCGGACCGCAGGGTCAGGGTGACCTGCACCGGCTGGTCTTCCGTGAGGGCCTGCGTCTGGCGGACGTCCGCGCGGACAGGCACGAGGTATCCGCCCTCCTTGGGGAAAAGGGAGGTGTCGTATTCGGCCGCGCCGATGCCCACGGTGACGGGAATCATGCCCCAGCCGTAGGTGACGAGTGCGGCCGCGTCCTTGAGGAGGGGGCACAGGTCGTCCGGCACGCGGACGAAGTAGTGGGGGGCCGGGCCCCGCCACTGCCAGAGGTCGCCCGTGAACTGCAGCCGGCTGGGCGCGGCGGGGGTCACCGTTCGTAGAAGGCGGGGGGTTCGATGCCCAGGGCGCGCAGGTACACGTAGCCCTGTCCGCGGTGGTGGATCTCGTTGTCGATGGTGTAGATGGTGGCGGCCCAGCCGCTCATCTGGCCCCAGGGCAGGGTGTGCTGCTGCCCGAAGAAGGCGGGGTCCACGGCGGCGAAGTTCTCTTCCAGGCGGGTGCTCAGGGCGTCCCATTCGGCGAGCAGTTCGGCGCGGTCGGTGCCGGTGCCGCGGCGCCAGTCGGGTTCGGTCCAGGTGCCGGTGAGGAGGCCGTCCAGGGTGAGTTCGCTGACCTGGTGGATTTCCCAGGCGAGGGTCCCGAAGGGCCGCATGGGGGGTGCGGCGGTGAAGGTGAACAGCTGGTCTTCGGGGAAGGCCTCGATGACGCGGCGGGTGAGGCGTCGGTGGCCCTGCCAGTGGGTGAGGAAGCCTTCGGGGGTGACGATCGGGGCGGGCGTGGTGATGGTGTGGGTCATGTCATGTCCTCCTTACGTTCTGAGCGTAAAGGCAATTCCCGTCAGAAGGTGACGCAATTCCCGGTACACTGCCCTCACCCGCCCCCGGAGGTCTCATGTACGACCCGTCCATGCGCATCCTGACCGTCCTGGAGCTGCTCCAGGCCCGTGAATCCGTGACCGGCGCGGAACTCGCCCGGCGGCTGGAGGTCAGCCCCCGCACCGTGCAGCGGTACGTGACCCGCCTGCAGGACCTCGGCATTCCCGTGGAGGGCCGCCGCGGCGTGGGCGGCGCGTACCGCCTGAAGCCCGGCTTCCGGCTGCCTCCGCTGATGTTCACCGGGGAGGAAGCGCTGGCGCTCGCGCTGGGCCTGCGCGCCCTGAAACAGCTGGGGCTGCACACCCTGACGCCGGCTGCCGAGGGTGCCAGCGCCAAACTCACCCGCAGCCTGCCCGCCCCACTGCGGGAGGACATGCACGCCCTGGAGGCCGCCGTGCAGCTGGACGCGTCCCCCTGGGTGGTGAGCACCGACGCGGCCCTGCTCGCCACACTGCTTCGGGCGGTGCGGGGCGCGCAGGTGGTGGAGTTCGCGTACACCTCGCTCACCGGCCGAGCCTCGCGCCGGAGGGCGAACGTGTACCGCGTGATGCACCTGGACGGCCGCTGGTACGCGGTGGGCCTGTGCCAGCTGCGGCAGGAACTGCGCTCGTTCCGGCTGGACCGCGTGCGGGACCTCGCGGTGCTGGACGAGACGTTCACGCCGCCCGCGACCTTCGACGCCCTGGCCCTGGCGCGCGCCAGCCTGCCCGCCAGGCCCCGGCACGACATCAGCGTGTGGCTGGCCTGCCCGCCGGAGGCCCTGCAGGGCCGCCTGACCACCTGGCACACCGACATCACCGCCGAGGCCGGCGGCACCCGCGTGCGCTGCCAGCGCGAGGAGCTGGAGTGGTTCGCGTCGTTCCTGCTGGCCCTGCCCTACCCGGTGCGGGTGGACAGCCCCCCGGCCCTGCTGGACACGCTGCGGGTCATGGCCGAGCGCGGCCGCACGCTGCTGGCCGCGCAGGCGACCGGCTGAGCGCGGTGGCATGATGCGCGCATGAACCGCCGCGGACGCCTGAGGGACCATGGCCCGAGCGTGGGGCGCCTGCCTCCCGGGCCGCTGAACGCGATCACGGACGTGCCGGACGTGCACGTGGGCCACCTGACCCTGCTGGAGGGAGACGCGGTGCGCACGGGCGTCACGGCCATCCTTCCCCACGGCGGGAACGTGTTCCGGGAGCGGGTGCCGGCCGGGCTGGCGGTCGGGAACGGGTACGGGAAACTGGCGGGCGGCACGCAGGTGCAGGAACTGGGCGAACTGGAAACGCCCCTGGTGCTGACGAACACCCTGAGTGTCGCCGCGGGCCTGGACGGCGTGATCGGCTGGACCCTGGAGCAGCCGGGCAACGAGGCCGTGCAGAGCGTGAACCCCGTGGTGGGGGAAACGAACGACGGTGTCCTGAATGACATCCGCGCGCGGGTGGTGCGGCCGGAGCACGTGCGGGCGGCGCTGGCGGCCGCCCGGTCCGGTCCGGTCGCGGAGGGCGCGGTCGGGGCGGGCACCGGCACGGTGTGTTTCGGCTGGAAGGGCGGCATCGGCACGGCGTCCCGGGTGGTGGTCACGGACGCGGGCGCGTTCACGCTGGGCGCCCTGGTGCAGAGCAACTTCGGCGGGGACCTGACCGTGTGCGGCGTCCCGGTCTGGGCGGACCTGCAACCGCCGCCGGCCGCGCCGGACGGGTCGGTGATGATCGTGCTCGCCACGGACGCGCCCCTCTCGGACCGGAACCTCACGCGCGTGGCCCGGCGGGCGTTCCTGGGCGTGGGCCGCACCGGGGGCGTCATGGCGAACGGGTCGGGCGACTACGCGCTGGCGTTCAGCACCGCGCCGGGCGTGCGGCGCGTGGCAGGAACGCCGCTTCTGCACACCAGCGAACTGCCGAACGTCGCGCTCACCTCCCTGTTTCAGGCGGCGGTGGAGGCGACCGAGGAGGCCATCCTGAACAGCCTGTTCACCGCGCACACGATCACCGGAACGGGGGGCCGCACCGTGCAGGCCCTGCCGGTGGACCGGGTGCTGGCCCTGACGCGCCCCGCGTGAGCTAAGCCGAATGGCTCAGTGCCGCCGCCCGCGCTTTTCTTTTGCGCAGGGCCACGGCAGAGTAGGCAGGAACACCAGCATTCAGCCACGCGCCCCGGCCCCGTGCCGGCCGGCGTTTCAGGAGTGACATGACACAGACCGTAGGAACGGACAGCCTGCTGGACCAGGCGCTGGCGGCCGAGGTACTGCACCTCGCGCGCGCGGGCGGCGCGGACTTCTCGGAGCTGTTCATCGAGGACAGCCTGAACACCACCCTGCGCACCCTGCAGGGCGAGGTGAAAGACGCCACCGGCGGGAACCTCTTCGGCGCGGGCCTGCGCCTGCTGTACGGCACCCGCGTGGTGTACGCCTACACCAACGACGTCACCCCCCGCGGCCTGCGGGACCTGGCGTCCCAGGTGGCGCGCGCGCAGGGTGGCCGCGGCGAGGTCGCGCGGGACGGCGCGGGCGGCCTGGACTTCCGCCGCGTGGACGCCCCGCCGCTGTACGTGGCCCGGCAGCACCCGCTGGCGGCCGCGAAACGCGCGAAGCTGGACCTGATGCGCCGCGCGCACGGCGGGGCCGCCGGGGTGGGCTTCGTGCGCACCGTGGACGTCACGTACCTGGACCGGGTGCAGCGCGTGCTGGTCGCCAACAGCGAGGGCCTGTGGGCCGAGGACGAGCGCGTGTACACCCGCCTGATCGTGCGGGCCATCGCGCAGGACGGCACGCTGCGCGAGACCGGCATGTACGGCCCGGGCGCCGCGCGCGGCCTGGAGTTCTTCGAGGAGAAGATTCCCGAGGAGATCGGCGAGGAAGCCGCCCGGATCGCGAACGCCATGCTGCACGCCGAGTACGCCCCGGCCGGGAAGCTGCCCGTGGTGATCGGCAACGAGTTCGGCGGCGTGATCTTCCACGAGGCCTGCGGGCACATCCTGGAGACGACCGCCGTGGAGAAGAACGCCAGCGTGTTTGCCGACAAGATGGGTCAGAAGATCGCCGACGCCTGCGTGACCGCCATCGACGACGGGACCATTCCCGGCGCGTGGGGCATGGTGAACGTGGACGACGAGGGCATGCCCGCGCAGCGCACCGTGCTGATCGAGAACGGCATCCTGAAGTCCTTCATGGTGGACCGCGTGGGTGCCATGAAGACCGGGTACGCCCGCACCGGTTCCGGCCGCCGCCAGAACTACACGTTCGCGCCGGCCAGCCGCATGCGCAGCACCTTCATCGACAACGGCACCCAGACGCCCGCCGAACTGATCGCCGGCGTGAAGCACGGCATCTACGCCCGCAAGATGGGCGGCGGGAGCGTCACGCCCGGCACCGGGGACTACAACTTCGCGGTGAACGAGGCGTACCTGATCGAGAACGGCGAGGTGACCCGGCCCCTGAGGGGCGCGTCCCTGGTCGGGAACGGCGCGCAGGACCTGATGAACATCGTGGGCGTCGCCGGCGACCTGAGCCTCGGCCAGGGCATGTGCGGCAGCGTCAGCGGCAGCATTCCCACCGACGTGGGCCAGCCGCACATCCTGATCAGCGAGATCACCGTGGGAGGCCGCGCATGACCGCCAGCACCGAACAGCTCAGCATCGACGCGGCCCGCACGTACCTGCTCGCCCGCGCCACCACCCGCGACGTGCCGCTGGAGGTGTACGCCCAGCGCGCCAACTCCACCAGCGTCAAGGCCTTCGGCGGGGAAGTCAGCGAGTTCAAGCTGCAGGCCCGGCAGGGCGTGGGCGTGCGCGCCCTGGTGCGCGGCGCATGGGGGTACAGCTTCACCGAGAATCTCTCCCGGCCCGCGCTGGACCGCGCGCTGGACGACGCCGTGGAGAACGCCGAACTGGCCGCCCCCGAGGCCGGCGCGGCCCTGCTCGCCTGGGGGGAGCCGCCCAGCGTGGACCTGTACGGCGAGGGGCTTTCCGGCGTGGGCGTGGACCAGAAGGTGCGCGTGGCCCTGGAGCTGGAGCAGGCCGCGATGAACGCCGACCCGCGCGTGAAGAGCCTGCCGTACGGGCAGTACGTGGACAGCGACCGCGAGGTGCTGATCGGCAACACCCAGGGCCTCACCCGCGGGTACAAGGCCCTGCACGCCATGGTCGCCGCGTACCCGCTGGTCAGCGAGGACGGGCAGAACAAGATGAGCGGCGACTGGCAGTTCACGCGCGAATTCACGGAACTGGATCCCACCCGCACCGCATTGAGCGCCGTGGAGAAGTCCCTGGCGCTGCTGGGCGCCAAACCCGCCCCCACCGGCACCTTCCCGGCCGTGATCACCGGGGAGTGCCTGGCGGAGCTGCTGGCGCTGTTCTCCCCGATGTTCAGCGGCAAGATGGTCGAGGAAGGCAAGAGCCCCCTGGCCGGGCGCCTCGGGCAGGGGATCATCAGCCCCCTGATCACCCTGGTGGACGACGCCACCCTGCCGCGCGGCCTGCAGTCCCGCGCCTTCGACGCCGAAGGCTGCCCCAGCGCCCCCCTGACCCTGGTCGAGGGCGGTGAACTCGCGGCGTTCATGCACAACGCCCAGACCGCCGCCCGCGCCGGCGTGACCAGCACCGGCCACGCCGACCGCATGGGCTACCAGGGCACCGTGGGCGTGGGGTACAGCAACCTGCACCTGCAGCCCGGCGCCACCCCCGAACCCGACCTGCTGCGCGGCCTGACCGGCCTGAAACTCACCGGCGTGAGCGGCGGGCACGCCGGCGCCGACCCGATCACCGGGGACTTCAGCCTGCAGGCCGAGGGCTTCTGGGTGGAAGACGGCGTGGTCGCGCACCCGCTGGAGGTGTTCACCGTGGCCGCCAACATCCTGGACCTGCTGGGCCGCGTGGAGGCCGTCGGGGATACCGTGGAGTGGACGAACTGGTCGGTGGGCGCCCCGATGGTGCGCGTGGCGGCCCTGGCGGTCGGCGGCAGCTGACCCCGCCCACCTGAGCAGCGGCCGCGCGGCCCGGCAACGGGCATGCGCGGCCGCGGCCGTTCTCCCCTGCCCCGCTGCCGTATTCCTCTGTGGGAGACACTTGGGATTGCCGGACGGGCGTATTGTGGCGGGTATGAAGTGGCTCCGTGACCCGTCCCTGGCACCCATCGTGGAGAAGGTCGAGGCAGGCGACCGCCTGAGCTTCGAGGAAGGCATGCAGCTGTACCGCACGCGGGACATGAACGCCCTGATGCGCCTGGCGAACACCACCAAGCAGCGCCTGCACGGCGACAAGGTGTTCTTCGTGCACAGCATGCGCCTGGAGTTCACGAACATCTGCTACGTGGGCTGCACCTTCTGCGCCTTCGCCGCCCACAAGGGCGAGGACCGGGCCTGGGACTACGACCCGGACGAGGTCGTCCGGCAGGTCGGGCGCCGCTACCTGCCCGGCATCACCGAACTGCACATGAGCAGCGGCCACCACCCCAACCACAAGTGGGAGTACTACCCCGCCATGGTGCGCAAGCTGCGCGAGGCGTACCCGGACCTGCAGGTCAAGGCCTTCACCGCCGCCGAGATCGAGCACCTGAGCAAGATCAGCAAGAAACCCACCCTGGAGGTCCTGCGTGAACTGCAGGCCGCCGGGCTGGCCGCCATGCCCGGCGGCGGCGCGGAGATCTTCGCGGACCGCGTGCGCAGGCAGGTCGCGAAGAACAAGGTCAAGGCCGAGAAGTGGCTGCAGATCCACCGCGAGGCGCACAGCCTCGGCATGCGCACGAACGCCACCATGCTCTACGGGCACATCGAGACCCTGGAAGAGCGCCTGGACCACATGCACCGCCTGCGCGACCTGCAGGCCGAGACGGGCGGCTTCCACGCGTTCATCCCGCTGGCCTTCCAGCCGCTGGGGAACACCCTGGCGCAGAACCTCGGCAAGACCGAGTACACCACCGGCCTGGACGACCTGCGCAACCTCGCCGTGGCCCGCATCTACCTGGATAACTTCCCGCACATCAAGGGCTACTGGGTGATGATCGGCTCCGAACTCACCCAGGTCAGCCTGGACTGGGGCGTGTCGGACATCGACGGCACCATCCAGGAGGAACACATCGCGCACGCCGCCGGCGCCACCAGCCCCATGGCGCTCTCGCAGGCCGGGATGGTCCGCATGATCCAGCACGCGGGGAGGCTCCCGGTGCTGCGCGACGCGTACTACAACGAACTGGAAACCTTCCCCCGCGAGGGCGCGCAGGCCGCCGACTGACCATGACCGCCCCCGATCAGGCCGACCTGGACGCCGTGCTCGCCCTGGACGAGCAGTGGAACGCCGCCTACCACCACCGCCGGCCCCAGGACCTGGCGGAGTTGCTGCACGACGACTGGCTGGGCTTCTTCCCGGACGGCACGGTCGTGACCAAGGCCGGCATGCTCGAGGGCATGGCCCAGGCGCCCGAGGCCACCCTGATCTTCGAACGGCACGCCAGCCGCGTGTACGGCGACACGGCCATCACCCGCGGCACCCTGTACGTGGGCGGGCAGCGCATCCAGGGCTTCCTGCGCGTGTACGCCCGCCAGCAGGGCCAGTGGAAGGTCGTGAGCGTGCAGGTCGTCCCCTGACCGCACCCCGCCGCTGCCCACGCTGAGCCGCCTCCCTCCACTCCTTTGCCCGAAAGAAGCCCATGACTGACTCACACCCCCCACCGGCCGATCCCCGCCCGCTTTCCCCGTACCGCGCGGGCTGGATTCACTTCACGAATGTCGCTCCGATTCTGGATTCGCTGGTGCTGCCGCCGGGCGTGACGGCGATCACGGGCGTGCCCACGCAGATGAACGAGGCGCTGCTGTCCGGCGCGGTGGACATCGCGAACATCAGCGCGGTGGAGTTCATCCGGCACGCGGACACGCTCTCGGCCCTGCCGGATTTCAGCGTGAGCGTGCTGGGGCCGGTGTACAGCGTGAACCTGTTTCACACCTGCGCGCTGAGCGAGTTAAAGCGCGTGGCGCTGACCAGCCAGTCGGCGATGAGCGTGGCGCTGCTGGAGGTGCTGCTGCTCGAGTGGGGCGTCTCCCCCACCCTGGAACGCGCGGAGGGGGAGGCGGAGGCGCTGCTCGCGCAGGGTTTCGACGGGGTGCTGCGCATCGGCGACAGCGCGCTGCGGGAGTGGTACGGGGTGGTGGGGCCGTTCACGGAGGCGACCATCGTGCCGGAAATCCCGCAGTCCGGTCGGGGCATCACGGTGACGGACCTGGCGGAGGAGTGGTTCCGGGTGACGGGGCGGCCGTTCGTGTTCGCGGTGTGGGCGTACCGGAAGGCCACCCCACCCCCGGCGGCGCTGCTGGACGCGATGCGGGCGGCGCGCCGGCACGGGATCGGGCACCTGGCGGAGGTGAGTGAGCGGCACGCGCGGAAGCTGGGCCTGCCGGCGGACGTGGTGCAGCACTACCTGTGGAACTTCCGGTATCACCTGGAGGACGCCGACCGGCTGGCGCTGAACGAGTTCGCGGACCGGGCGGTGCCGGGGCACGCGCCGCTGGAGTTCGGCGTCCGGTAAGTCAGCTCAGGGTGTCGAGCGGCCCGAGGGCCACGACGGTGAGCGGGTCCAGCGGGCAGAGGCGCAGCACCTCGCGGACCTGTTCGGCGGTGACCTGCTCGTAGCGGCGCACGAGGTCCTCGGTGGTGAGGGCCTGCCCGTGCGCGAGGTACTCCATGCCCAGGGTGAACAGGCGGCCCTGGGGCGTTTCGGCGCGCAGCAGGGTGCTCACGGCGAGTTTGCGCGCGGCGCGGCGCACGCCGGTGTCGGTGATGAGGTCGCCGGCCCGGGCGAGCACGGCGCGGAAGGTGGCGAGGGCCTGGGCGGTGCGGTCGGGGTCGCAGGAGAAGCCGCCCTCGAACACGCCGGCGTCGCGGTAGTCGAGGTGGGCGAGGTCGGCGCTGTCGCACAGGCCGGTGTCGAGCATCGCCCAGTACAGCGCGCCGTTCTCGCCGCCGATCAGGTCGCCGAGCACGGCGGCCGCCTCGCGCAGCGGGTGCGTGAGGGGCAGGCCCGGCGTGCAGGCAGCGACCTGCACGCGGGTCAGGGCGTGGTCGGTCACGACGCGCACGTGCCCGGGGTGCCGGGGCGTGGGGGCGGGTGAAGGCCGCGGGGCAGGCCCGGCGGGCCAGGCGCTCAGGTGCGCCTCGGCCCAGGTGTGCACGGCCGCCGGGTCAAAGGCGCCGGTGACGGTCAGGGCGACGCGGGCGGCGCCGTAGTGCTCCTGGTGGTAGCCGCGCAGGATGCCGGGCGTGAGCGCCGTGACGGTCTCCGGCGTGCCGAGGATGCGGTGGCCGAGGGGCTCGTCGCCCCAGTAGTCGGCGCGCAGCTCGTCGATGACGCGCACGCCGGGCTGGTCGGCGTACATGGCGATCTCCTCGAGGATCACGCCGCGTTCGACCGCAATGTCCTGGTCGCGCAGGGCGGGGCGCAGCAGTTCGGTCAGGGTGTCCAGCAGTTCACCCGTGCGTTCGGAGAGGCTGGCGGCGTGGTACACGGTCGCCTCCTCGCTGGTGAAGGCGTTGGCGTGCCCGCCGAGGTCGTCGAGCCGGGCGTTCAGGTCGGCGGCGGGGAGGGTCTCGCTGCCCTTGAACAGCAGGTGTTCGAGGAAGTGGCTGACGCCCATGTGCGGGGCGGGTTCATCGCGGGCGCCGGTCTGCACGAAGTACCCGGCGGCGACGGTCTGGGCGGCCGGGTCGGGTTCGAGCAGCAGGGTCAGGCCGCTGGGCAGGCGGTGGGTGCGCGGTTCAGGCACAGGCGGCCTCCACGGTGCGGGCGGGGCGGGCGGCGTCCGGGCCGAGGGTCACGGTGCTGAGCTGGGCGGCGGGGTCGTACCCGGCCAGGAAGGCGTTGATGTCGTCCAGCGTCAGGGCGTTCAGCGCGGCGCGCAGTTCCGCGAGGGGCCGCACCCGGCCGAACAGGGCGACGTCGCGGGTGAGGCTGCCGGCGCGGCCGCGCAGGGATTCGCCGCTGAACACGAGGCTGGTGGTCAGGCCGGTGCGGGCCCGCTGGAATTCCGCGGCGGTGAGGCCCAGGGGCAGCCGGGCCAGTTCGGCGTGCAGCACGTCCAGGGTCTCGGGGGCACGGGCGGGGGTGCTGGCGGCGTACACGCTCAGGAAGCCCTGCCCGGCCAGCAGGACGGGGCTGGCGCTGACGGCGTAGGCCAGGCCGCGTTCCTCGCGCACGGCGTGGAAGAGGCGGCTGGCGCTGCCGCCGCTCAGGGCAGTCAGCGCGATCTGCCAGGGCAGCCAGTCCGGGTGGGTGGGGGCGACCCCGGGCGCGGTGAGGCTCAGGTGGGTCTGTTCGGCGTCCTCCTCGGTCACGTGGGCCTGCGTGCCGGGCTGGAACGCGGCGGGCACCGGCTCGTTCTGCCCGGGGCGCAGGTCGCCCAGGGCGGCGGTGACGTGGGCCAGCAGGTCGGCGGGGTCCAGGTCCGCGACGACGCCCAGCACGGCGCCGGTCTGCCCGTAGCGGCCCAGGTGGGCGCGCAGGGGCGCGGCCGTGAGGTGCCGCAGGCTGTCCGGCGTGCCGCTGGCGGGGTGGGTGAACCCGGCGAAGGGGGACCCGGGCGGCGGCGGGAAGGCCACGCGGCGCGCCTCGATGGCGAGCAGGTCGGTGGGGCTGTCCTGCAGGCCCTCCAGGTCCTGCCGGGCCAGGTCGGTGAGGACGTCCAGTTCGCCCTCCGGCAGCACGGGGCGGGTGAGCACGTCGCCGATCAGGTGCAGGGCGGCCGGGAGGTCGGCGGTAAGGCCGCTCACGCTCAGACGGGTGGCCTCGGCGCCCACGCCCCCGCCGCGGCGCACGCCCAGGTCGTCGAAGGCGTCCTGCAGGCCGCGGGCGTCCAGGGTGCGGCCGGCCCGGGTGGTGGCGCCCTTGAAGAGCCATTCCTCCAGCAGGCCGCCGGCCCCTTCCAGGCCGCGGGGGTCGTGGGCGCTGCCGACGGGGAGGCGCAGGTCGAAGGCGAAGCCGGGGCCGGCGCGGCGTTCGAAGGCGACGGTCAGCCCCCCGGGAAGGGTGAGGAGCGGGGCGGTGGGGCTGGGGGGGGCGCCGGACGGCATCCGGGGAGTCTAGTGCACGGGGCGCTCGGGCCACAGGGCACCGGCACACTCTGCGCGGGACTGCAACCTTGGGGGGATTCGCGCGCCGGGAGGCCGGGGCATGCTGGGAGCATGAGACGGCTGGTGGGGTGGCTGCTCGCGCTGGCCGTGCTGGCCGGCGCGGCGTACGTGCTGTGGCCCGTCATCGAGGGGATGCGGCGGTACGCGGCGCTGGTGTCGGCGCCCGTCCCGGCGGCGCTGCCGAACCCGGTGCCGGGCGCGGCGCTGACGGACACCTGGGGCGGGGCGCGCAGCGGGGGGCGGCGGCACGAGGGGATCGACATCTTCGCGAAGCGGAACACGCCCATCCGCGCGACGACGCGGGGGGTGGTGCTGCGGGTGGGCGAGAACGCGCTGGGCGGCCGGACGGTGATGATCCTGGGGCCGGGTGGGCAGCGGCATTACTACGCGCACCTGGAACGCTACCCGGACCTGGGGCGCGGGGACTGGGTGGAGGCGGGGGACACGGTGGGGTACGTGGGGGACAGCGGGAACGCGAAGGGCACGCCGCCGCATCTGCATTACGGCATTTACGAAGCGGGTGGGGCGATCAACCCCTATCCGCTGCTGGCCGCGAAGTAGGCGAAACCACGACATTGACGCCGTGAACCAACTCGGCCTCGCCCCTCGCATCATTATGTCTTTTACATAATCCGTGGTATACTCTTCGTATGAAGAGCCTTCCGAACATCCTCGAATTCGGCAGCGTCCGGCTTCCCGTGAGCGCGGACGGGCTGCTGCACGCCCCCACCGCCCTGGCTCACCTGGGCCTCGACCTCACCACCCCCTGGACCGACCTCGCCGCCACCCACGACCTCCAGAGCCCCCCACGCGACTTCGGCGCCGGCGCCGAACCCACCCTGCACCCCGACGAGTTCACCCGCCTCGCCTTCACCCTCGACACCCCCGAAGCCCGCCGCTGGCGCAAACGCGCCCAGACGCTGCTGTCCCGCGCCATGCAGGGCGACGTGCGCCTCGCCGCGCAGATCGCCGAACGCAACCCCGACCCCGAACAGCGCCGCTGGCTCACCGCCCGCCTGGAAAGCACCCACGCCCGCCGCGAACTGCTCTCCACCGTCTCCCGCCACGGCGGCCACGGCCAGGTGTACGGCCAGCTGGGCAGCATCAGCAACCGCAGCATCCTCGGCACCGACAGCGCCACCATCCGCCGCGTGCGCGGCGTGAAACAGACCCGCGACGGCCTGAACAGCACCGAACTGCTGCGCCTGGCCTACCTGGACACCGCCACCACCCGCGCCATTCAGGAACACGGCGCGCACGGCAACGCCGCCATCCTGAAACTGCACGAACAGGTCGCCCGGCAGGAACGCCAGAACTGGGACACGCCCCTGTCCCCCCAGGCCGGCTGAGTCAGGCCGCCCGCACCGCCACGCCCCGTCCGGCGTGGCGGTTTCTGCTGCGCCACTCCTCACGCCCGGCCATTAGAATTCCCGTCGTGCCCACCATCTTGACCCGCGCCGTGCTGCGTGAAGTGACACTGTGGTACGTCGCGGGCGTCCTGCTGTTCTTCAGCCTGCAGATGACCGACGCGCTCGCCAGCACGGTCTCACGCATCATGACCTACGACCCGCCGCTCGGAAAGGCGGTCGCGGCCTTCGCGGCGTACCTGCCCAGCGTGCTGAACAAGACCCTGGCCGCCGCCGTGCCCTTCGCGGTGCTGCTGACCTTCTCCCGCATGCAGCGCGACAGTGAACTCAAGGCCGCCCACGCCGCCGGGGTGCGGCCCCTGAGCCTGGTGTGGCCGCTGCTGCTGCCCTTCGCGGTCGTCAGCGTGCTCGCGTTCTGGAACACCGGCACGCTGGTCCCCGCCGGCCTGAAAAACTGGGACCGCGCCTGGTTCGACATCTACGGCCAGGCCGTGCCGCCCGCCACGCAGGACAGCTACACCTACGCCCCCCCGGGCGCGCTGTACCACGCCGGGCGCGTGCAGACCGCCGACGACAACGGCGTCGCCCCCCTGAGCGGCGTGATGGTGCAGCGCGGCACCGAAACCCTCACCGCCCAGAGCGGCAGCTGGGACACCCGCAAGCAGACCTGGACCCTCACCACCCCCTGGGTGGTCAAACCCGGCGAACGGCCCCGGCAGCTCCCCACCCTGACCGTGCCGCAGAACGACGTGCTGCGCCCCCCACCCCCCGACCCCAAGCAGGTCAGCAACGCCGAGCTGCGCGCCACGCTGGCCCGCCCGGACCTGCGCCCCGCGCAGCAGCGCGACTACCAGTTCCAGTTCTGGCAGCGCCTCGCCGACCCGGTCACGCCCATGGTGTTCGCCCTGGCCGCCGGGGCGCTGGGCCTCCTGATCCGCAACCGCGCGGCCGCCTTCGCGGCGGTGCTGGTGTTCATCGTGTGCTTCTACGCCCTGTGGGTCACCATGCCTACCCTGGCCCGCGCCGGCGCCCTGGACCCCGCCCTGGCCGCCTGGCTGCCCAACGCCGCGTTCCTGCTGCTGGCCGGCGCGCTCGCCTGGAGGCTCCGCTGATGCCCCGCCCGCACCCCCGGAGCCGCCCATGAAACGCTTCGAGCGCTACGTCCTCGCCGAGATCCTCCCCCTGCTGCTCGGCGCGCTCAGTGCCGTGATCCTGGTGCTGGTCCTCGTCGCCCTGCAGGAGGTCATCGCGCCGCTGCTCGCCAAGGGCGCCAGCCCCCTGCTCGTCGCCCGCGTCCTCGCCCTGAACGTCCCCGAAGCCACCGCCCGCGCCCTGCCCCTGGCCCTGATGTTCGCCATCCTGCTGGGCCTGTCCCGCCTCAGCAGCGACAGCGAACTCAAGGCCGCCATCGCCAGCGGCATCCCCGCCCGGCACCTCTACCGCCCCGTGCTACTCCTCGGCGTCGGCGTCACCCTCCTCGCCTTCCTGATCGGCGAGGGCCTCGTCCCCCGCACCAAGGTCCTGGAACGGCAGGTCAAACAGCAGATCGTGCTCGACAACCCCCGCGTGATCGGCCTGGGCGGCACCGACGCCAGCGGCCAGTCCCTGGTCCTGCGCGACGCCCTGAACCGCGCCATCAGCATCGGCCGCGTCGAACCCGGCGGCCAGCTCAGCGACCTCCGCATCGTCACCATGCAACCCGGCCAGCCCCCCCGCGACGTCATCACCGCCCGCCGCGGCGAACTCAAACCCGGCAGCACCGTCCTCACCCTCCACGACGGCCAGCGCGTCACCTACCAGGACGGCCGGCCCGTCACCGTCCTGCGCTTCAAGACCGGCACCCTCCCCGTCCAGGACGTCCAGGCCGACCTCGACACGAACGGCAAACCCCTCAAGGCCACCTACCTGCCCCTCCCGGAACTGCTCACCCGCACCAACGTCTACCGCCAGCAGAACATCCAGGCACCCGCCGAATTCAGCGCCCTGCACCAGAAGTTCGCCCAGCCCCTCGCCGCGCTCGCCCTGGCGTTCTTCGGCGTCAGCCTGGGCATTTTCAGCTTCCGCAGCGGCCGCGACCTGGGCCTCATGTGGGCCCTGCTCCTCACCTTCGCCTACTACGCCACCTGGAGCGTCTTCCGCATCATGGGCGAAAACGGCGCCCTGCCCGGCGCCCTCGCCGCCTACGCCCCCGACGCCATCGCCGTCCTTGCCGGCATGGCCCTGCTCTGGGTCGCCGCGCGGCGGTAAGAGGCGACAAAAACCAAGATCAGTAGGTGATGACTCGTTTCACTGTAAATACGCCTCTCTCATCCTTGATGCGGTACTCGACCCAATTGCCTTTGGCATCATATGTCCACGTGATGTAAGGCGTCGTTGGGCTTGCCCCGACACTGCGTAGCTGAAGTTAAGCGGCTGTAGCTTGCCGTTCGAACTCGTGGGGCGTCAAGTAGCCCAGGGTGGAATGGCGACGCTGGCGGTTGTAGAAGACCTCGATGAATTCGAACACCGCCTGTCGGGCCACCTCTCGAGTCTCAAAGATGTTCTCGTCCATCAGCTCCCGTTTCAGGGAGCTGAAGAAGCTTTCCACCACGGCATTGTCCCAGCAATCCCCCTTGCGGCTCATACTGCCTCTGGCCCGCATGCGGGCCAGTTCTGCCTGAAAGAGCCCACTCGCGTATTGACTGCCCCGGTCACTGTGATGCATCAGACCGGGAGATGGAAGACGGCGCCGGGCAGCCATCTGAAGGGCAGCCAGCGGCAAGGTGGCCGGCATCTGCGTGTCCATGGCGTAGCCCACCACCGCCCGCGAATGCAGGTCCAGGGTGACGGCCAGGTACAGCCAGCCTTCCCGGGTGGGCAGGAACGTCAGGTCTGACGCCCACACCTGATTCGGCTGCTGCACCTCAAACTGGCGTGCCAGCAGATTCGGGCAGACCGGCATGGTGTGACTGCTGTGCGTGGTTTGCACCCAACGGCGCTTTCCTTTGGCCCGCAGACCACCCAGGCGCATCAGGCGCGCGACCCGCTTCCGGGAGACCCGGAGACCTTCAGCTCGCAGTTCTGCGTGAACGCGTGGTGCCCCGTAACGTCCTTTGCTGCGTTGGTGAGTGTCTCGGATGCGCTGCTGGAGCAGCGCATCCTGCTGCGTGCGCTTGGAAATCGGCCTTCTCCGCCAACTGTGGTACCCGCTCACCGATACCTCCAGGACCCGGCACATCACGTCCAGGCGGTACTGCTCGCGGTGGTCTCGGATGAACTGGTACCTCATCGTGTGATTTCTTTGGCAAAGAAGGCCGCTGCTTTTTTCAGGATTTCACGCTCCTGACGCAGAATCTCGTTCTCTTTGCGGAGTCGCTGAATCTCCTGTTGCTCCGGGGTCAACACCTGCTTCCCTTGACCGGGGAAGGCGGATTCCCCCCTCTGCTGCTCGGCATTCATCCATTTCCGCAGCAAAGAGGCGTTGATGCCCAGGTCGCGGGCGGTGCCCGCGAGGTTGCCGCTGGTTCGGGCGAGTTGTACAGCATCTCGCTTGAACTCGGCGGTATGGATTCTTCGGTTCGTCATGATGGCGCCTCCTATGTTCGAGGCTTATCTCCATCTACGCCATATCGGGTCACCCTCACCGCCCGTCCAGCGTCCATCGGCGTAGTTATAGAGTTGGGAGCCCTTCAAGCCGTCCTGAAAGATCACCGTCTTCCACAGGAGACCCTCCTTGAGATAGTCGCTGGCAGACCACAGCAGGCGCGTCCCGGCCGATTGCTCAGGCCCAATGAGCGCGACTTGCGCTGCCCACTGCACCTCGCGCGGTTTTCCTGCCATCACCTCAGGCAGATGGACGGTACTGCCGAACGGTGCTGGGAGCGGTTCCGCCTTGCAGAAACCGGCGCTGGCTGAAGCGCTGAGGAGGAGCCCCAAAAGGGGAAGAAAGAAGCGATTGGCGCGATCCACGCCGCCGATTCTAGGTTTCAGGCCGTCGCATCAGGGGCCGATTTCTTCTCCACCTGGGTGGCCTGGATCGCGGTGAGGGCGATGGTGTAGACGATGTCGTCCACGAGGGCGCCGCGGGAGAGGTCGTTGACGGGTTTACGCAGGCCCTGGAGCATGGGGCCGACGGCGACGACGCCGGCGCTGCGCTGCACGGCCTTGTAGGTGGTGTTGCCGGTGTTCAGGTCGGGGAAGATGAACACGGTGGCGCGGCCGGCGACGGGGCTGCCCGGGGCCTTGCTGCGGCCGACGGACTGGACGCTGGCGGCGTCGTACTGGAGGGGGCCGTCGATGGTGATGTCGGGGCGGCGTTCGTGGACGAGGCGGGTGGCTTCCTTGACCTTCTCGACGTCGGCGCCGCTGCCGGATTCGCCGGTGCTGTAGCTGAGCATGGCGACGCGGACGGGCAGGCCGAAGGCGCGGGCGCTGTCGGCACTCTGGATGGCGATGTCGGCAAGCTCCTCGGCGGCGGGGTCGGGGTTGATGGCGGCGTCGCCGTACACGAGGACCTGTTCGGGCATCAGCATGAAGAAGATGCTGCTCACGAGGCGGGCGCCGGGGGCGGTTTTGATGAGTTGCAGGGCGGGGCGGACGGTGTTGGCGGTGGTGTGCACGGCGCCGGAGACGAGGCCGTCGACCTCGCCCAGGGCGAGCATCATGGTGCCGAGGACGACGGTGTCCTCGAGTTGCGCTTCGGCCTGGTTGGGGGTGAGGCCTTTGGTCTTGCGCAGCTCGACCATGGGGGCGACGTAGCGGGCGCGGATGGTGTCCGGGTCGAGGATTTCCAGGCCGTCGGGGATGCTGAGGCCCTGGCTGTGGGCGACCTGGTGGACCTTGTCGGGGTGGGCGAGGAGCACGCAGCGGGCGATGCCTTTTTCGGTGCAGCGGATGGCGGCCTTGACGGTGCGGGGCTCATCCCCTTCGGGGAGGACGATGCGTTTGTTCGCGGCGCGGGCTTTCTGGATGAGCTCGTAGCGGAAGGCGCTGGGGGGCATGCGGCGTTCGCGGGTTTCGTCGGGGCGGCGCAGGCGGGTGCCGAGGGGGACGGTGTCCATGCGGTCGGCGATGAAGTCCAGTACGCGGTCCATGCGGGCGGTGTCGTCGTGGGGGACGCGGGGGTCCAGGCGGGAGAGGCGGGAGGCGGTCTCGAAGGAGTTGGTGGGGACGCGCAGGACCGGGAGAGTGCTGGTCAGGGCGGTCTGGCAGAGGTTCTGGATGCCTTCTTCGGGGGCGCTGCCGCTGGTGAACACGAGTCCGGCGAGGGGGGTGCCGCTCATGTGGCTGAGGGCGGCGGCCATGACGACGTCCTCGCGGTCGCCGGGGGTGACGATCAGGGCGCCGGGGCCGAACAGGTGAGCCATGCGGGGCACGGTGCGGGCGGTGACGACGTTGCTGCGCACGCGGCGGAGGTGGGCTTCGCCTTCGTTGACGATCTCGGCGTGGAGGTGGTGGGCGATGTCGATCACCCGGGGTGCGGCGAGTTCGTCGGAGACGGCGATCACGCCGAGGAGGGGCAGTTCGCCGCTGGCGATCACCTGGCTGCGGGCGCGGAGTTCGGCCATCAGGCCGCCGAAGTCCAGGTCTTTCGGCGCGAAGTTCAGCACGAAGCCGGCCAGGCCGCCGCCGTCGCTGCGGCGGTAGGCCTGCGCGGCGATTTCCATCTCGTCGGCGAGTTCGGCCGGGGTGACGCCCTGGAGGCTGGTGACGAGGATGGTGTCGGCTTCCAGGTTGCGGGCCAGGGAGGCGTTGAGGGGGCTGGCGTACACGTTGCGTTCGTTCAGGGCGAGGCCTTCGACGATCAGCACGTCGGCGGGGCCGCTGTCCGGGTGAGGGCGGGTGGCCTCGCGCGCCAGGGCGATCACGCCCTCCATCAGTTCCTCCTCGGCGCCCAGGCTGAGCTGTTCCTCGGCGTGCGCGAGGTCCAGGGGGTCGGGCGGGGTGAGGTGCGCGACCGCGCGGGCGAAGTGGACGCTGTCGTCCGCGCCGTCGTGGACCTGCGCGATGGGCTTGAGGAAGGCGACGTGCAGGCCCTGGCGTTCCAGGGCGCGGGTCAGGCCGAGCGCGGTGCTGCTGAGCCCCACGCCGTTGCGGGTGGGGGCGACGAACAGGGTTTTCATGCGGGGTGCTCCTCGGTGAGGGCGGGGCGGTCCTCGGGGTCGCCGGTGACGAGCCGCAGGGTTTCCAGGGCGATGGCGAGTTCCTCGTTGGTGGTCACGACGAGGACCGGCACGCTGCCGGGCGCGCTGATCAGGCCCCGGGTGCCGCGGGGCAGGTTGGCGTTGGCTTCGGCGTCCAGGTGGAAGCCCAGCACGCCCAGCCGCTCCACGGTCCGCTGGCGGATGTACGCACTGTTCTCGCCGATGCCGCCGGTGAACACCAGGCCGTCCACGCGGCCGAGCGCGACGGCCATGCCGGCCACGTACTTGGCGAGGCGGTACACGAAGGCGTCCAGCGCGAACTGCGCCGCGGCGTGCCCGCTGTGGGCAGCCTCTTCCAGTTCGCGCATGTCGTTGGAGAGCCCGCCGGACAGGCCCTTGAGGCCGCTGTGCTTGTTCAGGGCGGTCATCACCTGCTCCAGGGTGAGCCCGGCAGTGTTATGCATGAATTCGTGCAGGCCGGGGTCCACGTCGCCGCTGCGGGTGCCCATGACCAGGCCCTCCAGCGGCGTGAGGCCCATGCTGGTGTCCACGCTCTGGCCGCCCTGCACGGCGCACACGCTGCTGCCGTTGCCGAGGTGCGCGGTGATCAGGTTCAGGTCCTCCAGCGGGCGGTCCAGCATGGGCGCGGCCCGGCGGGCCACGTAGGCGTGACTGGTGCCGTGGAAGCCGTAGCGGCGCACGCCGTACTCCCGGTACCAGGTGTCCGGCACGGCGTAGCGCGCGGCGACGTCCGGCAGGGTGTGGTGGAAGGCCGTGTCGAACACCGCAACCTGCGGCAGGCCGGGAAAGGCGGCCTGGGCGGCCTCGATACCGGCGATGTTGGCGGGGTTGTGCAGCGGCGCCAGCGGAATGCACTCCCGCATGGCGTCCAGTACCTCCGGGGTGATCAGCACCGACCCGGAGAAGCGGGTGCCGCCGTGCACGGTGCGGTGCCCGACCGCGCCGATGCTGGGCGGGTCGGGCAGGGTGCGGATGCGCTGCCCGATGGCGTCGAAGGCCTCGGCGTACGTGCCGCTGGTCAGGGGGCGGTGCTGGCGCTCACCGTCCACCTCGAAGCGGATGGTGGCGCCGGTACCGGGTGGGGCGTGCTCGGCGCCTGCGCCGAGTTTCTCGGCCAGACCGGTGAGGCGTACCTGGCCGGAGGCGGGGTCCAGCACCGCGAATTTCACGCTGCTGGACCCGCAGTTGAGGATCAGGGTCCACATGCTCCGTATTGTGCCCGGATGGGGCCGGGACAGACTTCACCTTTCCCTGCGCTGAGGCGGTGGGTCAGCGTTTGGGCATGCTGAGGCCCAGGCCGGTCAGGAAGCCGCCGCCGGCGAGCAGGGCGGACTGGATCAGCAGGTTGGCGTTCGGGTTGGGACCCTCGTTGCTCTTGTTGGCGTACGCGACGGCGTGCAGCTGATTGATGGCGATGTAGTTGGTGAAGAGGTAGTACGCGCCGGCCAGCAGGACCAGCAGCCCGATGATCACCAGCAGGCCGGACAGGATTCTCATGAGATCAGTTTAGGGGCGCCGGGCGCGTGCCACCGCAGGAAAGCCTGACGGCTTTTCACATCTTCACGCGCTTGGTGCGGCCCAGGTCAGCGCGCGGGTGCGGGTAGGAATGCGGTACAGGCCGGTCGTGGCCGTCATGTACAGCAGCGTGCCGTCCGGCCCGCCGAAGCACAGGTTGCTCACCGTTTCCGGCACCAGAATCCGGCCCAGTTTCCGGCCGTCCGGCGTGAGCACGTGCACGCCGTCCGCGGCGCTGCTCCAGATGCGGCCCTGCTCGTCCAGGCGCAGGCCGTCCGTCTTGCCGGGCGACACGCGGAAGTGCTCGCCGTTCAGGGTGGCCGCGCCGTCCGGCGTGACGCGGTAGCGGTACACGGCGCCGTCGCCGGTGTCGGCCAGCAGCAGGGTGCCCGCGTCCGCGAAGGCCAGCCCGTTCGGTTTGCTGCGGTCCCGGATGGGCGCCGTCAGGGTGCCGTCCGGGTCCAGGCGGAACACCCAGCGGCCCGGAAGCTCCATGTCCCCGCCGTACCCCTCCTCCGGCTTGTCGATGCCGTAGGTGGGGTCGCTGAACCACAGGCTGCCGTCCGGGTGCAGGGCCACGTCGTTCGGGCTGTTCAGCCGCAGCCCCTCGAACCGGTCGGCCAGGACCGTCCACTCACCGCTGTCCTCCTGGCGCAGCAGGGCCCGCAACCCGTGCGAGCAGGCAATCAGACGCCCCCGCGCGTCCAAGCAGTGGCCGTTCTGGTGGTGGCTGGGCTCCAGTTCCACCGCCAGCACCCCCAGGTCCGTGAAACGCCAGGTGCGGTTCTCGCGCACGTCGCTGAACACCACGCAACCCCGCCCGGGCAGGTAGATGGGGCCCTCCGCCCAGGTGAAGCCGCGGCCCACCTGCTCAAACGCGGCGTCCTCGGGAAACAGGGTCAGGAAGTCCGGGTGGGTGGCCTGCAGGGTCATGCCCCATGGTGCCCCGCGCAGGGCCGGGACCGGGTGAGGACGCGTCAGGCCGGGCCGCGCGGCTGCCCCCCAGGGAGTGACGGAATCAGGCCTGAAATGGCGCTCTGCCCGCCTTCACGCGGGGGGCGGGGCAGGTATGCTTGGGGGCGTTATGACGCAGCAGACGATCATGTCAGGGGCCAACGCGGCCTTCATTGAGGGCCTGTACGAGGCTTACCTGGCTGACCCGCAGAGTGTGGACGCCGAGTGGCGCGCGTACTTCGACGAGCTTCGCGGCGGCGCTCAGGACGTCCCCCACTCCGCCATTCAGCAGGCGTTCTACGAGCTGGGCACGCAGCGCCGCGGGAACCACGTCGTCCCGGTGCAGGGCGGGCAGAGCGGCGCGCAGCAGGCCGCGGGCGCCATGATCACCGCGTTCCGGGTGTACGGGCACATCAGCGCCAAGACCAACCCCCTGAAGATGCGCGGCCTGCCGGTCGTGCCGGAACTCACCCCGGAGTTCTACGGCCTGTCGCAGGCGGACCTGAACGAGCACGTGCAGGACGGCCCCTTCAGCGGCCCGCTGCGGGACGTGATCGAGCAGCTGCGCGCCACGTACTGCGGCGCGATCGGCTTCGAGTACAGCTACCTGCCCGCCAACGAGCGCGCGTGGTTCCAGGACCGCATCGAGCGGGTGCAGGGCCGCGCCGCGTTCACCCGTGAGGAGCGCCGGCGCCTGATGTGGAAACTGAACGCCGCCGAAGGGCTGGAACTCTACCTGCGCAACAAGTACCCGGGCGTGAAGCGCTTCGGGCTGGAGGGTGGGGAGAGCTTCATTCCGCTGATGGACCGCATCATCCAGCAGGCCGGGGCGGCCGGCGTGAAGGAGGTCGTGGTGGGCATGGCGCACCGCGGGCGCCTGAACACCCTGGTGAACATCTTCGGGAAGCCCAGCGGGGCGCTGTTCGACGAGTTCGACGGCAAGAAGAAACTCAGTGACGACCCGGACGTCGCCGGGGACGTGAAGTACCACATGGGCTACTCCAGTGACGTGCGCACCCCGGGCGGCCCGATGCACATGGCGCTCGCGTACAACCCCTCGCACCTGGAGATCGTGTCCCCGGTCGTGCACGGGTCCGTGCGGGCCCGCCAGGACCGCCGCGGGGACGAGACGCGCCGCAGCGTGCTGCCCATCACCGTGCACGGCGACGCGGCCGTGAGCGGGCAGGGCGTGGTCATGGAGACCCTGAACTTCAGTCGCCTGCGCGGCTTCACGACGGGCGGCGCGGTGCGCATCGTGATCAACAACCAGATCGGCTTCACGATCAGCGACCCGCGCGACACCCGCAGCAGCCGCTACTGCACCGACGTCGCCAAGATCGGCAACGCGCCGGTGCTGCACGTGAACGGCGACGACCCCGAGGCGGTCGCGTTCTGCGGGGACCTGGCGGTCGCCTACCGCCAGGAGTTCGGGAAGGACATCTTCATCGACCTGATCGGCTTCCGCCGCAACGGCCACAACGAGTCCGACGAGCCGCGCATGACGCAGCCCGTCATGTACCGCGAGATCGACCAGCACCCCGGCGCCCGCGCGCTGTACGCCCGCACCCTGGAAGAGGCGGGCGTGCTGGACGCCGGCGAGGGCGACCGACTGGTCGAGAAGTACCGTGACCTGCTGGACAACCGCGCCACCGTCGTGGAGGAGATGGAGAACCTCGCGCAGAGCGCCCTGGCGGTGGACTGGGACCTGTACGACGACGTGAAGTGGGACGACCACGTGGACACCGGCGTGCCCCTGGCGAAGCTGCAGGACCTGGGCGCCAGGCTCACGCAGCTGCCCGAGGGCTTCAAGGTGCACCGCACCATCGAGCGCACCGTGATCAAGCCCCGCGAGGCCATGACCCGCGGGGAGCAGCCGCTGGACTGGGGCATGGGCGAGATGCTCGCCTACGCCAGCCTGCTGGACGAGGGCTTCGGCGTGCGCCTGGTCGGTCAGGACTCCGGCCGCGGGACCTTCGTGCACCGCCACGCCGTGCTGCACGACCAGAACGCCCAGGACCCCCTGAACGAGGAGTACATGAGCCTCGCGCACCTGCGCGACGGCCAGGGCCGCGTGGAGGTCATCGACTCCACCCTGTCCGAGGAGGCCGTGATGGCCTTCGAGTACGGGTACTCCACCAGCGACCCCAAGAGCCTGGTGCTGTGGGAAGCGCAGTTCGGGGACTTCGCCAACGGCGCGCAGGCGGTCGTGGACCAGTTCCTGGCCGCCGGGGAGAGCAAGTGGCAGCGCCTCTCGGGCCTCACGCTGCTGCTCCCGCACGGCTACGAGGGCGCCGGCCCGGAACACTCCAGCGCCCGCCTGGAGCGGTACCTGCAGCTGTGCGCGCAGAAGAACATGCAGGTCGTGGTGCCCAGCAGCGCCGCGCAGATGTTCCACCTGCTGCGCCGCCAGATGCTGCGCCCCTACCGCAAGCCCCTGATCGTCATGACGCCCAAGAGCCTGCTGCGCAACAAGCTCGCCATGAGCCCGCTGGAGGAACTCAGCGCCGGGCGCTTCTACGAGGTCATCGGTGACCAGGACGTGCAGCAGGCCCGCCGGGTCGTGATCAGCAGCGGCAAACTCCACTGGGACCTCACCGAGGCCCGCAACGCCGACAGGGAAGGCTACGCCGGCACCGCCCTGATCCGCCTGGAGCAGCTCTACCCCTTCCCCACCCAGGCGCTGAAGGCCGAACTGATGAAGCACCCGGGCGCGCAGATCGTGTGGGCCCAGGAAGAACCCGAGAACCAGGGCGCGTGGCTGATGATCCGCGAGGACCTCGAGCGCGCCCTGCAGCCCGGGCAGACGCTTACGCACGCCAGCCGCGCCCGCAGCGCCAGCACCGCCGCCGGGTACACCAGCGTGCACCTGATCGAGCAGGCCGCCGTGATCGCCGCCGCGCTCGGCGAGAAGATCAGCCGCACGGTGATCGCCGAGCAGGCCGAGGTGACCGCCGGAGCCCAGCAGGAAGGCTGAACGACCAGCACAAAAAGGGGACCGGGGGACTGCCCCGGTCCCCGCTTCCTTGACGGCCTACTCCTCGTCGGCCTGACGGATGATCACACCCTCCGGCGGGCGGATCAGCAGGCGGTCGATGCGGGGGCCGTCCATGTCCAGCACCTCCAGGTGCCAGCCGCCCGCCTCCAGCTGCGCACCGACGGTCGGGAAGTCCCCCACCACGCGCAGCACGTACCCGGCGACCGTGCTGAAGTCCTCGTGGTCCAGCACCGGCAGCGGCAGCACCGGGCGCAGGTCGTGCATCGCCATGCCGCCGTCCACCAAGTAGGAGCCGTCGTCGCGGCGGACCAGGGCGCCAGCGTCTTCCGGGTCCACCTCCACGCCCGCCAGCGCGGAGAGCAGTTCGGTCAGGCTGAGCACGCCGGTGAAGTCCCCGTACTCGTCCACGACGACCGCCAGCCGGGTGTGCCCCTCGCGTTCCATGCGGTTCAGGACGTCCTCGGCCCAGGCGGTTTCCGGCACGAACAGCGCCGGGCGCATCAGGTCCGCGAGGTGCGCGCCGGTGCGCAGCGCGGTCAGCAGGTCGTGCACGCTGAGTTCCCCGATCACCGGGCCCTGGCCCAGGTCGTCCCGGACGGCGTAGGCGTCGTCCCCGCACTCCAGGGCCAGGTCGGTGGCCTCGGCGGGCGTGAGGCCCAGGTGCAGGGTGACGGCGTCCACGCGCGGGGTCATCAGGTCCCGCACGCGGCGGTCGTTGAAGCGCAGCACGCTGTCGATGCGTTCCTGCTCGCCTTCTTCCAGGCTGCCGCTCTGCGCGGCCTGCTTCACGATGGCCTTGACGTCCTCCTCGGTGATCACCTCGGGCGCCTCGCCTTTCACGCCGATCAGGGCCAGCAGCGCCCGGGAAGTCAGGTCCAGCAGCCACACCAGCGGCCGGGTCAGGCGGCTCACCACCGCGAAGAACGGCGCCACCCGCGTGGCGAGGCCCTCCGGGTCGCGCAGCGCGATGTTTTTCGGCGCCAGTTCACCCAGCACCAGCGACAGGAACGTCACCAGCAGCACCACGGCCACGTTCGCGGCGGTGGAGGACGCCTCCCCGAACAGCGGGCGCATCACGGGCTCCAGGTAGCGGGTCAGGCTGCCGCCGGCGAACACCGCGCTGATCGTGCCGATCAGGGTGATGCCGATCTGCACGGTCGCCAGGAACGGCCCGGGCCGCTCGCTGAGGCGCACCGCGGCCGCCGCACCCCCGTCCCCGCGCGCGGCGGCCGCTTCCAGCCGCGAGCGCCGCGCGGACACCACGCCCAGTTCCGACGCGGAGAAAAAGCCGTTGATGATCAGCAGCACGACCAGGATGCCGAATTCCAGCCAGGGGTTGCCCACGTCCCGCAGTGTACGGGCCGCGGGGGCGCGCGCCCCGCCGGATGAAAAAAAGATCGGGATGCGCCCGGGCGGGCGCGTCACGCAGGCAGTCACAAGGCCCGCAGCACGGAAGGGGCCGGGCCGTCAAGGTAGACTGTCTCAGTTATGGCGGAAATCAAGGTCCCTGTGTTCAGCGAATCGGTCAGCGAAGGCACCCTGCTGTCCTGGCACAAGAAAGTCGGCGACAGCGTCAAGCGCGGCGAGGTGCTCGCGGAGATCGAGACGGACAAGGTGGTGCTGGAAGTCACCGCCCTGCAAGACGGCGTGCTGCAGAGCATTGCCAAGCAGGAAGGCGACACTGTCCTGTCCGAGGAACTGCTCGGCGTGGTCGGCGACGCCGGCAGCGCCCCCACCCCGGCCGCGCCGGCGCCCACCGCCGAGGCCAGCGCGCCCACCCCGGCCCCCGAGGCGAGCACGCCGGCCCAGGCGCCCGCCGCCGAGCGCCGCGAGGAACTCTCCCCCGCCGTGCGCAAGATCGTGGCCGAAAAGGGCCTGAACCCGGCCGACCTGCCTGCCAGCGGCCCCCGCGGCAACATCACCAAGGCCGACGCCCTGAACGCCCAGGCGCCCGCCCCGGCCAGCGCACCCGCGGTCCAGGCCGTCACCCCGGCCGCCAGCATCCCCAGCGGCCCCCGCACGGAGCAGCGCGTTCCCATGACCCGCATCCGCGCGCGCATCGCCGAACGCCTCAAGGAAGTCCAGAACACCGCCGCGCTGCTCACCACCTTCAACGAGGTGAACATGCAGCCCGCCATGGACCTGCGCAAGAAGTACCAGGACCAGTTCGTGGCGAAACACGGCGTGAAACTCGGCTTCATGAGCCTGTTCGTGCGCGCCGCCACCGAGGCCCTCAAGGCCTTCCCGGTCGTGAACGCCAGCGTGGACGGCAAGGACATCATCTACCACGGCTTCTACGACATCGGCATCGCGGTCGCCAGTGACCGCGGCCTGGTCGTGCCGATCCTGCGCGACACCGACACCATGAGCCTCGCCGGCATCGAGAAGGAGATCGCCGGGTACGCCCAGAAGGCCAAGGGCGGCAAGCTCACCCTGGAGGACATGAGCGGCGGGACGTTCAGCATCACCAACGGCGGCACCTTCGGGTCCATGATGAGCACCCCCATCATCAACGCGCCCCAGAGCGCCATCCTGGGCATGCACAACATCATCGAACGGCCCATCGCGCAGAACGGGCAGGTCGTGATCGCGCCCATGATGTACATCGCCCTGAGCTACGACCACCGCATCATCGACGGCAAGGAAGCCGTGCAGTTCCTGGTCATGATCAAGAACCTGCTCGAAGACCCCGCCCGCATGCTGCTGGAACTCTAAGCAGACCCTTCCCCACGGATGACGGCCCCGGTGCCGTCATCTTTTTTGTTGCTCCGGTCAAATGAGGCAGCCGTCACGTTTGACGGCCTGTATCGTCTCGTCCGGAGGCTGTACCCCGATGAAAACACTGCTGCCTGTCACGCTCCTCACCCTGTTCAGCGCCGCCCAGGCGCAGCAGGACGCCCTCTACTCCGACTACGCCCGAGCCGCCGTGAAGATGCAGTCGCCCGCCCAGAGCCTGGAAAGCCTGCGCCTGATCACCGACAATATGGCCGGCACTACCGACCCCGCCCGCAGCGCCGCCAAGGGCCTGATCTGCGCCACGTACGTGAAGGCCTTCCTGGCCGCGCACCCTGACTACAGCCCGAAACGGGTGGACATCGGGGAGTTCTACGGCACCCTGGCCGAGTTCCAGAAGACCTGCGAGGACACCTCGCGTGCGGCCCTGGCCCGGCTCCCGAAAGGCGAGGCGGCGCAGCGGATCATGGCGGACATCAGCGTCAGCGGCCTGATGACCGAATACGGCGACCAGGACGGCAGCAACGAGGACAAGATCGCCGAGATCGACGACAGCATCTACAGCGGTGGCGCCGCCGAGTCGTTCATCGTCCGGCTCGCGCAGTTCCAGCTGCTGCTGGACGGCTCCCCCGAGTACCGCAAGGCCCGCATCGACGTCGGCTCCCGCAAGCTCGGCACCGGGGAATGGATCCTGAACGAAACCCGCGCCATGGCGCAGGAGACCGTTGAGGTCTTTGCCAAGGTCGCCGCGAACAAGCGGCAGCAGGCCAACGCCGCGAATCAGGGGCGCGCGGACGAGATCGTCATGCGCTTCACCGAGATCTACGAGGGCATGCTGAAGAACTACGCGGCGGCCGAGGCCGACTTCAAGAACGGTGACTATCAGGACGCCTGGGACAACTACCAGGCGGTGAGCTCCGGGCTGTCCATCCTGGTGTTCAAGCAGGACGATTACCTGGGCCTGGGCATCAACAACCGCCCGATCCAGGTGGCCGGCAAGACCATGACCTTCGAGGCGGCTGTGCGCGCCGCCTACGCACTTACGGACGCCGCCCGCAAGAAGATGCCGCTGGCCGTGAGCGCCAAGGCCAACCAGCGCGACGCCATCCGCGCCGCCTGGGCCAAGGCCACCGCCGCCACCCTGAAAGGTGACCGCCTGAAGGTGTACAAGCTGGTGGGCGTGCCCAACAACTTCACGCCCAACTACACGCTGGGCGGCACTCTGGCGTCCGTGCAGGCAGACGTGAACCTGCTCGCCAAGGCCTCCGCCTGGCATTACCGGATGTACTTCAACAACAATTCCGGCCGGTACGAGTGCCTGATCACGCACACCTTCAACGGGAACAAGCGGACCGCCACGCGCATCACCGCGGAGCCCGCGTACACCGGCTTTATCCTGGACTGCCAGCAGCGCTACAGCATCAAGTAACGCCCGGCCCCCACAGCGCCGCCCCAGATGCACCGGGGCGGCGCTTCTGTTGGGCGCTGCTACGCCGTGAGGAACGGGGCCGGGCGTCCGGGGTGGCCTAGCATGCGGTGATGTCCAGCGCCACGCCCACCCCCGGCCGGTCCTCGCCTCCGCGGCTGTCGCGGCTGGTCACGGGGGGCGGGCACCGGGTGTACACGCTGAACGTGCAGGCGTTCGTGGGGCTGCGCGTGAACGTGTTCGTGCTGCTCACGGGGCCGGCGGAGCGGCCGGATTACTGCGCGTTGATCGACTGCGGCAGTCCGCAGCCGGTGAGCACCGCCAGCCTGAACGCCCTGCACCTGCTGCGGGCGCAGTACGGGGAGCAGTGCGGGTGGGAGACGCTGGACCGGATCGTGGTGACGCACGCGCACCCGGATCACGCGGGTGGGCTGCCGCATGTGAGGTCGCTGTCACGCGCGCCGGTCGCTGCGCACGAGTGGGGGGTGCCCATCCTGGAGGACCCGCACGCCTTCCGGGAGGAGACGCGCGGTCCGCTGCGGGCGTACGCGGCGTGGCTGGGCGTGCCGGAGGGCAGCGAGTACGCGGCGCGGCTGGAGAACCGCGCGAACAACCTGATGCTGCCGTCCGGCGTGCCGGTGCGGACCACGCTGCGGCACGGGGACCTGCTGGACGGTCTGTTACAGGTGTGGCACACGCCGGGGCACGCGGGCAGTCAGGTGTGCCTGCAGTTTGACGACGTGCTGCTCAGCGCCGATCACCTGCTGCCGCGCAACTCGCCGCCGCTGCTGCCGGCGTGGCTGCACCGCGGCGGGGGTCTGCACACGTACCTGAAGTCCCTGAACGTGATCGAGGGCCTGAGCGGCGTGCGGGTCGCGCTGGGCGGGCATGATGAGCCGATGCCGGCCTGGCGGGCGCGGATCGCGGAACTGCGCGCCCGCTATGAGACCAAGCTGGAGAACGTCCTGGCCGCGGCGGACGAGCCGAGCAGCGTGTACGACCTGACGCACCGGGTCGCGCGGGTCAATCCCCGGCAGGCGCTGCTGCTGCTGGACCAGACGGCCGCGCTGTGCGAGGAACTCGTGCGCCGCGGCGCGCTGCGGGAAATGCCCGGGGCGGGCGGCGAGGCGACCTTCCAGCGGGTGTGACCGGGCGCGCGGCCCTGTCAGCCTGCGGAAAGACGGCCGGCCGTACGCTGCGGGCATGAGTGCCATCACCACACGTCAGCTGGAGGGCCGGTTCGGGGGCGTGACCGACGGCCTGGACCTGCGCGCCACCTGGGACGGGGAGCGGCTGAGCGCCCGGATCGGCGGGTACACCAGCGGGCAGGACCTGACCCTCGCCATCGGGCATGGGCAGTTGGAGGGCCGCCTGGGGTCCTTCACCGCCGGGCAGGACGTGCGGGTGCGCCTCACCGCGACGCAGTTGGACGTGCGCGTGGGCGGCTTCACGGATGGGGTGGACACCCGCCTGACGTACGGCGAGCAGGGCGGCGAGGGCCGGTACGGGTCGTTCACGGACGGGGACGACCTGCAGTTCCGGCATTACGCCGGCGAGGTCCGCGGTCGCTGCGGGTCGTTCACGCGGGGCGTGGACTTCCGGCTGGAGCTGGGCGACGTGCCCCTGCCGCTGGCCCTGGTGCTGGTCACCTGCGCCTTCCATCTGGAACGCGCCCGTCTGCACCGCCGCTGAAGGGTCTGCCCCCGCGGTCCGGGCGGGACGCGGGGGCGCAGCGGGGAAGGGAGGCGGGTTACACGTCCTCGCTGCCGGTGTCCATGCGGACCACGCGCGGGCGGAACTCGGCGACGATGTCGATCAGGTCGTCCTGCCGGGCCATGACGTCCTGAATGCGCTTGTACGCCTGCGGGGCCTCGTCGATGCCGCCGCCGATCAGGGTGATGCCCTTGTCCTTCAGGTAGGCCTGCACGTCTTTTTTCGCCAGGGTGTTCGCGGCGGCCTTGCGGCCGAGCTGCCGGCCGGCGCCGTGGCTGGCGCTGTCGAGCGCCTGGGCGTTCCCGCGGCCGCGGACCACGTACCCGGGGTCGGCCATGCTGCCGGGGATCAGGCCCAGGCGGCCGGCCTCGGCAGGCGTGGCGCCCTTGCGGTGCACGATGAGTTCCTCGCCGTTCACGCGCTGTTTCCAGGCGAGGTTGTGGCTGTTGCTGACCTGCGCGCCGGGCGTGACGTTCAGCGCGCGGGCGAGGCGGCGGTGGATCAGGTCGTGGTTCGCCAGGGCGTAACGCCCGGCGAGGTTCATGGCCTGCCAGTACGCCTGGCCCTCGTGGGAGTCCAGGGGCAGCCACGCGAGCTTCTGCGCGGCGCGGTCCAGGGTCGGCCAGCGTTTCTGCGCCAGGGCCGTGAAGTGCCCGGCCACCTGCGCGCCGAAGCCGCGTGAGCCGCTGTGCGACAGCACGGCCAGGTACGTGCCGGCCTCCAGGTCCAGGTCCGGCTGGTGCAGGGTCAGGGTGCCGAACTCCACGAAGTGGTTCCCGCTGCCGGACGTGCCGATCTGCTCGGTGGCCTTGGGGTGCAGGTGTTTGAGGAGAGGCTGCTCCTTCCAGGTGTCCTCGTGCAGGACGGCGTGATCCAGCCGGTCGCGTTTCTCGAAGGCGACGCCCGCGCCGAAGCGGGTGTGCTTCATCAGCAGGGCCCTGGCCTCGTCGGTTCCCAGTTCGTCGGGGTGTACGGGCAGCACCGAGAGCATCATACTGCACCCGATGTCCACGCCCACGCCGTAGGGAATCACGGCGTTCTCGGTGGCGAGCACCCCGCCGATGGGCAGGCCGTACCCGACGTGCGCGTCGGGCATGAGGGCCCCGGCGCGGGAGACGGGCAGGCGCATGGCGACGTCCATCTGCGCGTGCGCGCCCGGGTCGATCAGGTCCTCGCCCCACACGCGGTACGGCAGGGCCGAGGGGCGCAGGTCGGCGGCCTGCTGGGCGCGTTTCACGCCCTGCTGCGTGGAGAGTTCGGCGGCCAGGTCGGCGTACACGCCGCCGCGCAGGTAGGCGGCCGGGTCGGCCTGCACCGCCTGGAGTTCCTGGAGGATCTCGGCGCTGCTCACGCCGGCGTCCTCGCGGGTGTGGGCGGCTTCCAGGGCGAGTTTGATGGCTTTTTTCTCGAAGCCGAGTTTGCTGATGTGTTTTCCGTTCATGGGGGTCCAGGGAAGGTGTGGAGGGGGAGCCCGGCCCGGGGCGGGTCCACGGGCCCGCCGGGGCGCTCACCGGGCCAGGGGCCGGCCGGGGGCGTCGGTGTGGTCGTCTGAACTGGAATCTCGCATGTGCACCTCCGGGTGACTACGGGGGGAAGTTTCACGCAGGACTCAGCGGGCGGGAATCGGCCATCTGGACGGGCCGGAGGTAAGTGCACTGGCCGTCCGGCCCGGGCGTCCAGGTATGGGGGCCGGGGCGGCGCCCCGACAGCACCGGGAGGACCGGCATTGACACGCTGCTGAAACACCGCCCGTACGGTTCACGGCGAGATGAGACGAATGAACGCCGCCGACCTGCCTGCCGCCCCCGCGCCGCGCCCCTGCCGGGCGGGCCGGCGGGCCGCCCTGCTCACCGCCGCCGCGCTGCTGGGCGGCCCTGCGGGCGCCGTGAGTATCGACGGGCGCCTGGGGAACCCGGGCACGGTCACGCAGGCGCTGGGGGGCAGCGACCTCCTGGTGCTCCTGGCGAGCTTCTCGGACGGCCGCATCGTGGGCACCAGCCCGCTGACGGGCGGGCTGTTCAGCCTGTCCATCCCGAACGATTTCGCGCCGCGCCTGAGCCCCATGAACCTGTGCGCGGGCGTGAAGGCCACACCCAGCGAGCCGCGCACGTACACCGCCGAAACGCTCCTGGTATATCAGGCGCGGCGGAACGTGGTGGCGACCATGACGCAGGCGGACAGCGCCACTGACCCCACCCGCCGCACCCAGTGGGTCTACAGTGACCGCGCCGCCCGCATTCAGGGCCGCTGCACCGGCCTGAACACCCGCTACAGCCTGACGCTGCGCCAGGGCTGGAACCCGGTCATGACGGTCAGCCACAGCGGGGATTTCCAGGTCACGAACGCCACGCCCGGCCTGCCGTACTGGGTGCAGGAGACCTTCACCAGCAACGCCCGCACGGTGTTCGGCACGCTGTTCGACGGCCGCTAGGCCCGTTCGTTCCGGCGGGCGTGCAGCGCCGCGCGGGCTTCCTCCGCCTCGATCCAGGCAATCGTCTCGTGCGTGCGTTCCAGGGTGTCCTCGCCGCCCTTCCCGGCCAGCAGGACCGTGTCGCCCGGCCGCGCGGAGTGGATGGCGTGCCGCAGCGCGTCGCGGCGGTCCGGCAGACTCACGAAGTTCGAGCGGCCCGCCTCCCGCGCCCCGCGCTCCATCTCCCGCAGGATGTCCTCCAGCGGCGTGTCGCGGTGGTCCTCCTCGGTGAACACCGCGTGGTCCGCGAGGCGGGTGGCGACCTCGCCCAGCGGGGCGCGTTTGCCCGGGTCGCGCGGCCCGCCGGCCGAGCCCAGCACCACCCACAGCTGCCCGGCCGTGGTGGCCCGCAGGGTGCCCAGCGCCTTTTCCAGGCTGGGAGGCGTGTGCGCGAAGTCCACGATCACCCGAACGCCGCTGTGCGGCGCCTCCTCGGGGACCAGTTCCATGCGTCCCGGCACGCCCCGGAAAGACGCCAGGCCCGCGGCGAGCTGCTCCGGCGTGGCGCCCAGCTCAGCGGCGGCGGCCATGGCGGCCAGCGCGTTCGCCACGTTGAAACGCCCGATCATCGGCAGGGCCGCGTCAAACTCCCCCAGCGGTGAGCGGACGTGGAAGTGCAGGCCGGTGCTGCGTTCCTCGATGTCCCCGGCCTGCCAGTCGGCAGCGCGGCCCTCGATGCTGTAGGTGGCCTCGCGGGGCGCCACGCCACGCAGCTGCCCGGTCCAGGGGTCGTCGGCGTTCAGCACCGCGAAGGGCGCGCGCTCCACCAGTTTCTTCTTGTCCGCGAAGTAGTTCTCCACGGTGCCGTGGAAGTCCAGGTGCTCGCTGGTCAGGTGCGTCCACACCGCCACGTCCCACTCCACCGCCCGGACGCGGTGCAGCGCCAGGGCGTGACTGCTGGCTTCCAGCACCACCGCCTGCCCGCCCGCCCGCACCAGTTCCCGCAGCGTGTCCTGCACCTGCGGCGCTTCCGGGGTGGTGAAGTGCGCCGGAAAGTGCCGCAACTCGCCGTCCGGCAGTTCGTAGCCCACGGTGGACAGCAGACCGGTGGGCAGCCCGGCGGCGCGCAGCAGGTGCCGGGTGATCCAGCTGGTGGTGGTCTTGCCGTCCGTGCCGGTCACGCCCACCACCTTCAGGGCGCGGCTGGGGTGGCCGTGCAGGGCGGCGGCGGCGTCCGCCAGGGCCGCGCGGGCGTCCGGGACCGTCAGGTACGGCAGCGCGCAGGTCTCGCCGGCCGGGAGGCCCTCGCCGATCACGGCCACCGCGCCCGCCGCCTGCGCCTGAGGAATGAAGCGGTGCCCGTCGACTTTCGCGCCGCGGATCGCCACGAACGCGTCCCCGGGCTGCACCCAGGCGGCGTTGTGGGTCACGCCGGTCACCTCCGCGGCGGAGGGTGGGGGGGCGGCATTCAGGGCGGCGGCCAGGTCGGGCAACTGCATGGGCAGCAGCGTATCCCGCCTGGGTCCGGCCGGCGTGAGGGGGCCCGCCCGGCCTCAGCGCAGCAGGGGCAGGCCGAAGCCGTGGGCCTGCACGCGGTCACACACCCAGCGGAAGGCCTGCGGATCGGCCACGAAGTCCAGCAGGTCGCCGTTCACGCGGATGACGGGGCTGTCGTCGTAACTGCTGACCCACTGGTCGTACAGGCGGTTCAGGCCGCCCAGGTACGCCTCGGGGATGTCCTGTTCGTACGCGCGGCCGCGCAGGGCGATGCGGTGCTTCAGGGTGGGCAGCGACGCATCGATGTGAATGAGGAGGTCCGGAACGCGCAGGGCCGGCAGCACGCCCTGGTACAGGCCCCAGTAGGTGTCCCAGTCGCGCCGTTCCATGTTGCCCTGCTGGTAGAGGTTGCGCGCGAAGATGTTGGCGTCCTCGAACACGGTGCGGTCCTGAATGACGTAGCGGGCGCCGGTGACGGTGTGCAGGTGCTGCTCCAGCCGCCGGGACAGGAAGTAGATCTGGCTGTGGAAGCTGTAGCGGCGCATGTCGGCGTAGAAGTCTTCCAGGTAGGGGTTGTCGGCGTACGGCTCGTACACGGGCCGCAGTCCGTAGCGTTCGCTGAGCATGCGGGTCAGGGTGCTTTTGCCGCTGCCGATGTTGCCGGAAATGGCGAGGTACATGGGATTACCTGCTTGTGCTGCGCGGCCGGCCGGGCCGGGAGGGGGGCGGGGTCAGTCGGCGGCCTGGGTGGCGTGCAGGGCGGCGCGGACCTGTTCCAGGATGGCGCTCTCGTCTTCCGGGCTGGCCACGAAGTCGTACTGCCCGGCCTCGATGGTCAGGAGCGGCCCGGGGTAGGTGCGGAAATACTCGTCGTAGCGGGCGGTCAGGTCGGCGAGGTAGTCGGCCTTCATGTCGTGCTCGAAGGGCCGGCCGCGTTTGGCGACGCGGCGCAGCAGTTCGTCGGTGTCGGTGCGCAGGTACACCACGAGGTCCGGGGTGGGCAGCCGCGGGGAGAGGTGCGCGTACAGGTCCTGGTACAGGCTGAACTCGGCGTCCTTGAGGTTCATGGCCGCGAAGATGAAGTCCTTGTCGAACAGGTAGTCGCTGACGACGTTCCCGGTAAACAGCCCCGGCTGCGCCAGCGCCGAGAGCTGCTTGAAACGGGAGAGCAGGAAGAACACCTGCACCTGGAAGGCGTACGCGTCCGGGTTCTCGTAGAAGTGGGCCAGAAAGGGGTTTTCCTCGACGATTTCCAGGTTCAGTTCCGCGCTGTAGCGGTCGGCGAGGCGCCCAGCGAGACTCGTTTTGCCGACACCGATAGGACCTTCCACGACCACATACATGACTGCCCCCGAGTGTACCCTCCCCCCGCTGCCGGCGGATGGGGAGACCCGGGACGCCCGCTGGGGGGGTTCCCGGGCCGGGGGCAGGGCCTTACTGCAGGGTGCGCTTGAGCAGGGTGACCTTCACGGTCACAGCCTTCTTGTTCCGCCAGAGTTTCAGGGTGACGGTCTGCCCGGGGCGTTTGGCGGCCACGAGGCGGATCACGTCGAAGGAGTTGCGCACGCCCTGGCCGTCCACGGCGACGATCACGTCCCCGAGCGCCTGGAACTGCCCGCGGCTGTTGCGCAGGCTGCCGCGCAGGCCGGCGCGGGCGGCGGCGCTGCCGGCGGGCACCTCGTCCACCAGGGCGCCGCTGCTGCTGGTCAGGCCGGCGAGGCTGCGCAGGGCGGGGTCCAGGCTGTCCAGGTCCACCAGGGTGGCGCCCAGGCTGCCGCGCTGCGGCACGCCGATCTTCTCCAGGTCGTCCAGGCTCTGCTTGACGAGGTCGCCGGGAATGGCGATGCCGATCACGCCGGGCACGAAGCCGTTCGGGGCGGCGTTCGCGTCGGCGACGCCCACGACCAGCCCGCGGGAGTCGAGGAGGGGTCCGCCGCTGTTGCCCTGCTGGATGCTGGCGGTGGTGAGGAAGTAGCTGCTGATCTCCTGCCCGAGGCCGTCGTCGCGGGGCACGTCGCGGCCGCTGGTCGCGGCGCTGTACACGCCGGACGCGATGAAGTTCTGGAATTTCAGCGGCGTGCCGATGGTGATGAGTTTCTGCCCGGGAATCAGGCGGGCGCTCTGCCCGAAGGTCAGGGTGCGGGGGGCGCTGACGCCGGTGACGCGCAGGATGGCGATGTCGATGCCGGGGTCCACGCCCTCGAGTTTGGCGTTCACGCGCCGGCCGTCGTAGAGGGTTACGCTCAGGGATTCCTGGTCGCGGACGACGTGGTAGTTCGTGACGATCAGGTTCTTCTTGTAGAAAAAGCCCGTACCGGTCTCGACCGGGTCGTCCCCCTGCTGCAGCACTTCCTTGCGCAGCCGGGCGTCCACGCGCACGACCGCCTGCATGGCGGTGCGGGTGACTTCCACGGTGTTCACCTCGTCGTTGGTGACGAGGGGGCTGGCGGCGGTGACGCGGCCGGTGACGTACGCGCCGCCCACGGCGGCCGTGACCAGCAGCGCGGCCCCGAGGGCGCGGCGGAGCGGCCCGCCGCGGCCGGTGCGGGCGCTGCCCTGGGGGCCGGCGGAGGTCACTCGCTGCCCTTGCTGCCGGTGTCCTTGGGGCGGCTGTCGGTGACGTAGAAGCCGCTGCCCTTGAAGGCGATGCCGGGCCGGGCGAGGATCTTCTTGATGGCCACGCCGGTTTCCGGGTGGTGGGTGTGAGGGTCGTCGCGCATGCTCTGGGTGAGTTCGTAGATTTCGCCGGTGATCAGGTTCTTGTACAGGTACTTGGGCATAGGGAGAACTCCAGGGCCCCGGGCGGTGACCCGGGTGGGTCGTGCCGGGGGCGTGGTCGTGGCCGCGGGGCCGGGCCGGTGGAGTGGGCCAGGAGCGCGGCTTTCTTGCGGGTCATGGTATCGCAGGCGTTTCGTGAGGAAGGTGGGGAAGGTCTATGTGCGGTGGGTGCCGGCGTGCCCGCCCCACACCCGGTGCGTCCAGCATATCGGGCCGCTTTGGGGTTGGTCTAGACAGTAGATTGGCGGCATGGCTCACGACCTTTCCGACGCCGGGTTCGGTACCCGTGCCGTGCACGCCGGCCACGCCCTGGACCCCCAGACCGGCGCGCACGCCGTCCCCATCTACGCCACGTCCACCTTCGGGTACTTCAACGCCGAGCGCGGCGCCCGGCTGTTCGGCCTGGAAGAGTCCGGGTACTTCTACTCCCGCCTGAGCAACCCCACCGTGCACGCCTTCGAGCAGAAGGTCGCGGCGCTGGAAGGCGCGGGCGCGGCCGTGGCGTTCGGGAGCGGCATGGGCGCGGCCAGCGCCATCTGCCTGAGCTTCCTGAAGGCCGGGGACGAGGTGGCGTTCGTCGGGCCGCTGTACGGCGGCACCGAGGGCCTGCTGCGGGAAGTCATGAGCGGCTTCGGCGTGACCACCGTGGAGGCCGCCGACCTCGACGAACTGCGGCGCGTGGTGAACGAAAAAACGCGGCTGGTGTGGCTGGAAACGCCCACCAACCCCACCCTGCGGATCGTGGACCTGCAGGCCGCCGCCGGGATCGCGCACGCGGCAGGCGCGCTGGTGGTCGTGGACAACACCTTCAGCACGCCGTACCTGACCCGCCCGCTGGACCTGGGCGCGGACCTCGTGATGCACTCCGCCACCAAATACCTCAGCGGGCACGGGGACGTGGTCGCCGGCGTGGTCGCGTGCAGCGAGGAGCACAGCGCGCCGCTGCGCCTGCACGGCCTGCGGCACGGCGGCGCGGTGCTGGGGCCCTTCGAGGCGTACCTGCTGATCCGCGGCATGAAAACCCTGCCGCTGCGCATGGACGCCCACTGCAAAGGCGCCCACGCCCTGGCGCTGGCGGTGCAGGACCACCCGGCCGTACAGGCCATCTACTACCCGGGTCTGCCCGGGCACGCCGGGCACGACGTGGCCGCCCGGCAGATGAACGGGAAGTTCGGTGGGCTGGTCAGCCTGGACCTGGGCAGCCGCGAGGCGGCCTTCGCGTTCCTGAACGCCCTGACGCTGTTCACGCAGGCGGTCAGCCTGGGCGACGTGGAGAGCCTGTCCAGCCACCCCGCCAGCACCACCCACCAGCTGCTCGGCGAGGAAACGCTGGCCCGCCAGGGCATCACCCCGGGCCTGGTGCGCCTGTCGGTGGGCGTGGAGGACGCCGAGGACCTGATCGCGGACGTGAGGCAGGCCCTGGACGCCGCGCGCGCCTGAGCGGCCCCCTGACCTGGCCCGGAGGACCGCGGTTCTCCGGGCCTCTTCACGCCGGGTTCACCTGATGAGGCAGTCACTCACCTGAGCATGGAAGCTGCTATGCTCCGCCGTGAACCTCTGGTGTCAGGTTCACACAAACAGGGCAGCGCAAGGTCTGCCCGCGACCACCCACCGGAGGGCGCGGACAGAAGACGAGGTGGAAGTGAGCGAGATTCTGCGGATGCTTCCAGGCCCGGCACGGGCCTACCCGACCTGCCACGGCAGGTGAAGCGCGGCGATAACCCCCACGGCGACGTGGGCATAAGGCCGCGCAGTGACCGTCAAATCCATTCAGGCACCGCGTTCCACACGGCGATATGCTGTGCGGACCAGACGTTCACGCCGCCCGCCCGGACAGCCCGTCCGGGGCGCGCCTACACGTCGCAGGAGTCACTATGTGCGGAATTGTTGGGTACATCGGTCCGAAACAGGCGCAGGAGGTCCTCATCTCCGGCCTGAGCAAGCTCGAATACCGCGGGTACGACAGCGCCGGCGTCGCCATCGGCGACGGCGCCTGCATCACCGTGAAGAAAAAAGCCGGGAAGCTCGCCAACCTCAGCGGCGAACTCGCAGCGCAGCCGCTCGCCGGCACCATGGGCATCGGGCACACCCGCTGGGCCACCCACGGCCTGCCGAACGACACCAACAGCCACCCCCACGCCACCGAGGACGGCCAGATCGTCATCGTCCACAACGGCATCATCGAGAACTACCTCAGCCTCAAAGAAGGCCTGATGGGCCGCGGCCACACCTTCAAAAGCGAAACCGACAGCGAGGTCCTCGCCCACCTGATCGAGGAAGCCTACCAGGGCGACCTGGAAGGCGCCGTGCGCACGGCCCTCTCGCAGGTGCGCGGCGCGTACGGCATCGTCGTCACGCACGTCAACCACCGCGAGATCGTCGCCGCCCGCACCGTCAGCCCCCTCGTGATGGGCGTCGGCGAGGGCGAGATGTTCCTCGCCAGCGACGTGCCCGCCCTGCTCGCCTACACCCGCAAGATGGTCTTCCTGCACGACGGCGACATGGTCGTACTGAACGACGACGGCTACCGCGTCACCGACCTCGCCGGCACCGCACTCCAGCGCCCCGTCGAAACCATCGAATGGGACGCCGAAGCCGCCGAGAAGGGCGGGTTCGACACGTACATGCTCAAGGAAGTCTACGAGCAGCCCCAGGCCCTCACGAACACCCTGATAGGCCGCCTGCACGACGAAACCGGCGAGGTCAATCTCGACATCAACCTCGACCCCGCCAGCTTCAAACGCATCAGCATCATCGCCTGCGGCACTGCCTTCTACGCCGGGCTCGTCGGCGAGTACCTGATCGAACAGCTCGCCCGCATCCCCGTGGAATGCGACGTCGCCAGCGAGTACCGCTACCGCGACCCCCTCGTCAGCGAGAACACCCTCGCCATCGTCGTCTCCCAGTCCGGCGAGACCATCGACACCCTCGAAGCGCTGCGCGAAGCGAAAAAAGGCGGCGCGAAAACCCTCGGCGTGATCAACGCCAAGGGCAGCAGCATGACCCGCGAACTCGACGACACCCTCTACATCCACGCCGGCCCCGAAATCGGCGTGGCCAGCACCAAGGCGTACACGTCCATGGTCAGCGCCTTCCTGCTGCTCGCCCTGTGGCTCGGCCGCGCCCGCGGCACCATCAGCGGCGAGGAAGGCGCCGAACTGCTGCACGCCACCCGCGAACTGCCCCGCCTCGTCGAGGAAGCCCTGGCGGAAGCGCGCGTCGAGCAGATCAAACGCGTCGCCGAGAAATACCACCAGGCCCGCGACTACCTGTTCCTGGGCCGCGGCGTGAACAGCCCCACCGCCTACGAAGGCGCCCTGAAACTCAAGGAAATCAGCTACATCCACGCCGAAGCGTACGCGGCCGGCGAGATGAAACACGGCCCCATCGCCCTGATCGACAGCAACCTGCCCGTCGTGGTCGTCGCCACCGAAAGCCGCCTGCTGGAAAAAACCATCAGCAACGTCCAGGAAGTCCGCGCCCGCGGCGGCAAGGTCATCCTGATCCTCTCCGACGGCGACACCGAAAACGCCCAGCACGCCGACGACGTCATCTACGTCCCCCGCGCCCACGAGATGGTCTCCCCCGTCGTGAACGCCGTCGCCATGCAGCTCCTCGCCTACTTCACCGCCACCGCCCTCGGCAAGGACGTGGACAAACCCCGCAACCTCGCCAAGAGCGTCACCGTCGAATAACAGCAGGAATCAGCGAAACCGCCCGAGTCAGAGAACTCGGGCGGTTTCGGCTTGATGAACTTCCTTCGGTGGGTCCTCAGCGGCCCCGGGCAACGAGCGTGAGGTCCTTCGAGTTCACGAAGGCGCGCAGCAAGCTGTCCTCGATCCGCCCCGTGTTGACGTTGCCGTCCGTGGTCGTGGCCGTCACCCTCACCTTCAGGAGCTTCCCGCCGATGGGTTGGGAATCCCACAGCACCTCCACGGTGTGCCCGGTCGCGGCATTCACGGAACGCCAGTGCGCGCGCATATGCATGGGGGCGTCTTTCTCGCCAATCCGGGTCATGCTGTCCGCCCCGTCAGGAAAGCTGAACCGTTCGTAGCCGGCGGGGAGTCCCGTGTCGAAGCTCTGAAAGATCATCAGCACGGAAATCAGGGAGAACCCCCGGATCCCCGTCATCTGTTCAGGGGCCAGTGTGGAATTTGACAGCGCCGCGTTTGGCGAGATCTCAACGATCACTTCGTTCGGGGCGGGTTTGGGGCCGGTGTAGGTGGGGGCGCAGGCGCTGAGGAGCAGGGCGGTGCTCAGGAGGGCTTTCTTCACGCGGCAAGCGTACGCCCCCCGGCGGTGACCGGGGGGCGCAGTTGACCTGGGGGCCTCAGCCTTAGAGGCTGATCAGGAAGGGGTCTTCCAGGCTTTCGCAGATGAAGCGCAGGAAGCGGGCGGCGTCGGCGCCGTCAATGAGGCGGTGGTCGTAGGTGAGGGAGAGGGGGAGCATGTTGCGCGGCTCGAACTCGCCCTTGTCCTTGTTCCAGACGGGTTCCATGCCGCCGCGGGAGACGCCGAGGATGGCGACTTCGGGGCTGTTGACGATGGGGGTGAAGGCGTGTCCGCCGATGCCGCCGAGGTTTGAAATGGTGAAGGTGGCGCCCTGCATCTCGTCGGGTTTGAGTTTGCGGTCGCGGGCGCGGGCGGCGAGGTCGCTGAGGTCCACGACCATCTCGGTGATGCTCTTGCGGTCGGCGTTTTTCACGACGGGCACGAGCAGGCCGACGGGGGTGTCCACGGCCACGCCGATGTTCACGTAGTCCTTGAAGATGACCTGTTCGTTGGCGAGGTCGAGGCTGGCGCCGAACTTGGGGTACTTGCGCAGGGCGTTCGCGGCGACCTTCATGAGGATGTGGGTCATGGTGAGTTTCCCGCCGGCCTTCTCGACGCGGGCGCTAAAGCGCCTCCGGGTTTCTTCCATGAGGGTGATGTCGGCCTTGTCGAAGTGGGTGACCATGGGGATGGTCGTCCAGGCCTGCGTCATGCTGCGCACGGTGGCGCGGCGGATGCCGCTCATGTCCTCGCGGGTGGTGGCGCCCCACTTGTTGAAGTCGGGGAGCGGCGCGGCGACCGGGGCCGGCGCGGCCGGGGCCGCGGGTGCGGGGGTGGCTGCGGCCTGCGGGGCGGGTGCGCTGGCGGCGGGGGTGGCCGGGGCGTTGGCGGCGCCGCGGACGTCGTCCTCGGTGATGCGGCCGACCGGGCCGGTGCCGTGGACGGTTGCGATGTCCACGCCAAGTTCCCGCGCGAGCCGGCGGACGCTGGGGGCGGCGTGCACGACGGGGCGCCCGTCGAAGGTCTGCGCGGCCTGAGGCGCCTGGGCGGGCGTGCTGGCGGGCGCGGCGGTCGGGGTGGGGGCGGCGGGTGCCGCGGGTGCCTGAGCGGCCGGGCTGGCCGGGGCTGGCGTGGCGGCCTGAGCCAGGGCCGCGCTGGCGCCGCCGCTGAGGGTGAGGATGGCGCTGCCGACCTTGAGGGTATCGCCGATCTTCACGTCCACGCTCTGGACCGTTCCGGCGGCGTTCGAGGGGACTTCCACGACAGCCTTGTCGGTTTCGAGTTCGATGACCGGCTGGCCCTCGGTGACGCTGTCGCCGGGGTTCACGAGAATGGTCACGACGGTGCCCTTCTCGATGTTGTCGCCCACGTCGGGCAGGGTGACCTGGGTGGTGCCGCCGGTCTGGGGGGCGCTGGGGGCCGCGGCCGGCGCCTGGGCCGGCGGGGTGGTCTGGGCCTGTTCCTTCTGGCTTTCGATCTGCGCGGCGGCCACGCGCTGGGCGGTCGCCTCGTCGCCTGCGACGGTGGCACTGTCGGGTTCGGCGGCGTTGTCCGGGAGGCTGGGGGCGCTGCTGCCCGCCCCTTCGGCGCCGGTCAGGGTGGCGATCACGCCGCCCACCGGGATGGTGTCGCCGATCTTCACGTTCACGCTCTGGACCGTACCGGCAGCGTTCGAGGGGACCTCGACGACGGCCTTGTCGGTTTCGAGTTCGATGATCGGCTGGCCCTCGGTGACGCTGTCGCCGGGGTTCACGAGAATGGTCACGACGGTGCCTTTCTCGATGTTGTCGCCCACGTCGGGCAGTTTCAGTTCGGTTGCCATGTGCGGCTCCTTTGGAAGGTCAGCGGTGGGGTCCATGGGCGGGGGTTGAGGTGACTGTACGACGCCCTGGTGGGGCGCAGCTTTCCCTTTTGCTCATGGCCCCGGGCGCGGGGCGCGGCTCAGCGCAGGACGGGCGCGTCGCGTTCCGGGTCGATGCCGAGGTCGGTGATGGCCTGGGCGACCACGTCGCCCTGGACCTGTCCGTCGCGTTGCAGGGCATACAGGGTGGCGAGGACCACGTGCCGGGCGTCCACCTCGAAGAAGTCGCGGAGTTCCTCGCGGGCCTCGGAGCGGCCGAAGCCGTCGGTGCCGAGGGTCCAGAGCTTGCGGTCCAGGTGGCCGTTCAGGCCGTCGGCGCCGAGCTTGATGTAGTCGCTGACCGAGACGAGGACGCCGGGGGCGTTCTCGCGAGAGAGCTGCTGGGCCACGTAGCTGACCTGGGGTTCCTGGGTGGGGTGCAGCATGTTGTGGCGTTGCACGGCCAGGGCGTCCTGGTGGAGTTCCTTGTAGCTGGTGACGCTCCACAGGTCGGCGGCCACGCCGTACTTCTCGAGCATCTTCACGGCGTCCTGCGCGGCGCCCATGGCGGGGCCGCTGGCGAGCAGCTGCGCGCGCAGGGCGGGGGCCTTCTCGCTGCCTTGCAGGGCGCTGCGCTGGAACAGGTACAGGCCTTTCATGATGCCGTCGCGGATGTCCTCGTGGGTGCGGCCGTCGTCGGGCATGGGGGGCTGCACCTCGTTCTCGTTGTCGATGGTGACGTAGTAGAACTCGTCCAGGCCCTCGATGTACATGCGGCGGATGCCCTGCTCGAAGATCACGGCCAGTTCGTACGCGAAGGCCGGGTCGTACACCTTGAGGTTCGGCACGACGTAGGCCTGCAGCAGGCTGTTGCCGTCCTGGTGCTGGAGGCCCTCGCCGGCCAGGGTGGTGCGGCCGGCGGTGGCGCCCAGCAGGAAGCCCTTGGCTTTCTGGTCGGCGGCGGCCCACACGAGGTCCCCGATGCGCTGCATGCCGAACATGGAGTAGAAGACGTAGAAGGGAATGGTGGGCACGCCGTGGTGGGCGTAGCTGGTGCCGGCAGCGATCCAGCTGGACATGGCGCCGGCCTCGGTGATGCCTTCTTCGAGCATCTGGCCGTCTTTGGCTTCCTTGTAGGCCATGAGGCTGCCGAAGTCCACGGGGCGGTAGTTCTGGCCGCGGGGGCTGTAGATGCCGATGCGGGGCACCAGGGCGTCCATGCCGAAGGTGCGGGCCTCGTCGGGGACGATGGGCACGATCAGCCTGCCGATTTCCTTGTCGCGCAGCAGCTTGCTCAGGATGCTGACGGCGGCCATGGTGGTGCTCACCTGGCGCTCGCCGCTGCCCCTGCTGAATTCCTCGTAGAACTCGCCGGTGGGGATGGTGGGGTGCGGGTAGTCCACCTTCCGGGCGGGAATCAGGCCGCCCAGCGCCGCGCGGCGTTCCAGGGCGTACTTCACCTCGGGGCTGTCAGGGCCGGGGTGGTAGTAGTCGATGTGCGCGACCTGCTCGTCGGTGAGGGGAAGTTCGAGCATGTCGCGCAGGTCGGTCAGGGCCTGCACTTCCAGTTTCTTGACCTGGTGGGCGACGTTGCGGGCCTGCGCGGTCTCGCCCAGGCCGTAGCCCTTGACGGTGCGCGGGATGATGATGGTAGGGCTGCCCTTGTGCGCCACGGCGCTGGCGTACGCGGCGTACACCTTCTGCACGTCGTGCCCGCCGCGGTTGAGGAGTTCGAGGTCCTCGTCGGTCCAGCCTTCGATCAGGGCCTGCAGTTCCGGGGTGTTGAAGAAGTGCTCGCGCAGTTCCTTGCCGCCGAAGGCCGCGTACCGCTGGGATTCGCCGTCCACGAGCAGTTCGAAGCGTTTGACGATGGCGCCGCTGTAGTCCTTGTGGAGCAGTTCGTCCCACTTGCTGTCCCAGATGACCTTGATGACGTTCCAGCCCGCGCCGCGGAACAGCGCCTCGAACTCCTGGATGACCTTGCTGTTGGCGCGCACCGGGCCGTCCAGGCGCTGCAGGTTGGCGTTCAGCACGAAGATCAGGTTGTCCAGGTTCTCGTACGCCGCGAAGCGGATGGCGCCCACGCTTTCGGGTTCGTCCATCTCGCCGTCCCCGAGGAACGCCCAGACCTTGGCGTCACCGGCGGGCTTGAGCTGGCGGTTTTCCAGGTACTTGATGAAGCGCGCCTGGTAGATCGCCTGGATGGGCCCCAGGCCCATGCTGACGGTGGGGAATTCCCAGTAGTCGGGCATCAGCCAGGGGTGGGGGTAGCTGCTCAGGCCCGGGCCGTCCTTGCTGAGTTCGCGGCGGAAGCGGTTGAGGCGGCCCTCGTCGAAGCGGCCTTCCAGGAAGCTGCGGGCGTACATGCCGGGGCTGGAGTGGCCCTGGTAGAAGATCAGGTCGCGGTCCTGGCCGGCGCCGTGCCCGCGGAAGAAGTGGTTGAAGCCCACTTCCAGCAGTTCGGCGGCGCTGGCGTAGGTGCTGAGGTGCCCGCCGATGCCGTCGCTGTGCTTGTTGGCCTTGACGACCATCGCCACGGCGTTCCAGCGGTTGATGTTGCGGATGCGGCGTTCGAGTTCCAGGTCGCCGGGGTATTCGGGCTGGTCCTCGGCGGGGATGGTGTTGATGTAGGGGGTGTTCTGCTTGAACTCGATGGGCACGCCGTAGAAGTAGGCGTAGTTGTCGAGGTCCTGCAGCAGGTGGGCGGCGCGCCGGTTGCCGCCGTCGGCCATCACGAAGGCCAGGGAGTCCAGCCATTCCTGCGTCTCGATGCGGTTGAGTTCCTCCCGCTGCTGGGGCGGCAGGCCGGCGCGGGGCGGCGCTTTCGGGGCAGAATTGGTCATGGCGCCAGTCTAGGCGAGCCCATTGACCTTCACCAACAGGAGATCATGAAGGGATTGACCAGCCGAAGTGGTCAGTGGGGGGACGGCGTGCCACACTGCACCCATGGACGCCGTCACGCTGCGCCACTCGGCCGGGGGCCGGCACCCTTCGGTCACGATGACCGCCGGGCCCATCCTGCGGTACTGCCCCGCCTGCCACCACACCCCGCCCGAACCGTACCCCTACCACGGCAGCCGCTACGGGCAGGTGGGCGCCTTCACGTGCGGGCACTGCGGCGCGCAGGTGAGCCTCACCGACGGCGACTGCCACCCCCCGGTGGTGTACCACGCCCGGCCCACGCCGGCCGCGCCGACCGTGACGGAAACCATCCGGTTCGAGGCCCTGTACCGCATCACCGAAGCCGACTTCAGGCAGGTCGAACGCTGGACCGGCCTGATGCTGCTGGGCGACACGACCGAGACCATCGGGGACTTCCCGGCGCGGGTGGAGCGCGTGGCCGCCGAGGTGGCCCGGCGGGCGCTGCCGCCCCGGCCCGCCACCCCCAGCCTGCCCTTCGTGACCTGGGTGCCGCAGCCGTTCCGGGCGTGGCTGGACCTGTACGCCACGCTGGAAGGCGCCGGCCAGAGCCCGCAGGGGCCGGGGTAGGCTCAGGCATGGAGCTCAGACACCTGCGGCACTTCGTGGCCCTGGCGGAAGAGGAGCACTTCGGGCGGGCGGCCGAGCGGGTGTTCGTGGTGCAGCAGGCCCTCTCGAACAGCATCCGCAACCTGGAGGACGAGGTGGGCGTGCCGCTGGTGCTGCGCACCACCCGCCGCGTGCAGCTCACGCCCGCCGGGCAGGAATTCCTGATCGGCGCGCGGGAGACGCTGGCCCGCGCCGCGCAGACCGTGGACCGCGCCCGCCGCGCCGCGCGGGGCGAGGTGGGCCGGCTCACGGTGGGGTTCGTGAGCGGCCTGGCGTTCGGCGGCCTGCCGGAGATCGTGCGGCGCTTCCGGGAGCTGTACCCGAACGTGAGCGTGGACCTGCGGGAACTCACCGCGCAGGAACAGGAGGCGGCCCTGCGGGGCGGATTGATCGACATCGGGCTGATGCTGCTGCCGGTGCGGGACCCCGGCCTGGACTCGCGGGCGCTGTGGCGCCAGCCGCTGGTGGCGGCCCTGCCGGCCGGGCACCCGCTGGCCCGCAAGCGCCGGCTGCACATCCGGGACCTGCGGCAGGAGCCGTTCGTGTTCTTCCCGAGGCACCTGCGGGCCACGTACTTCGATCAGGTGATGCGCTGGACCGCGCAGGCCGGCTACACCCCGAACGTGGTGCAGGAGGCCATCGAGGTGCCCACCCTGCTGTCCCTGGTGGCGGCGGGCGTGGGGGTGTTCCTGCCGATTCAGTTCTTCTCGCGGCTGGCGCTGCCGGGCGTGGTGTACCGCCCGGTGGAGGACGCGCCGCTGGTGGAGATCGTGGCGGTGTGGCAGCGCGAGGCGGGCGGGCGCACGCCGGTCGTGCGGGCCTTCCTGAGCGTGGCGCGCGAGGCGCTGGACGCGCAGGAGGGCGCCCCGGCGGACGCCGGGCCGGACGGCTCGGAGGGGGCGCCGGTGCCGTCCCGGTTCCGCTGAGGCGCCCTTACCCGCCGACGTGCACGATGGGCCGCCGGTCCCGGACCGGTTCGGCGCGGCGCAGGATCTCGCGGGTGAGGGGCGGCACGTCGCCGCGCCCGCCGACCAGGAACTTCCCGAGCAGCTGCACGGGGTTTTCCTCGGTCCAGCGCATGTACACCTGCGGGGGGGCGCCGGCGCCGCGCAGGTGCAGCAGCAGCGCGGCGATGGTGTTCGGCACGGCGCTCCCGCGGGCCTTGAGGATGTGGTACGGCCCGACGGTCCGGCCGGTCACCTCGACCACGTCCGTGAACTCGCTGGCGTCGTCGATCTCGATTTCCAGGAACAGGAAGGGTTCGTCCTCCGGGAGATGCACCATCTGGCGCACGCGGGTTTCCTGCTTGCTGTACTCCTCCAGCGTGGTGCGGCCGGGGTGGTGCGACACGAACCGCAGCGGCCGGTACGGAATGGCGGCCAGGACCGCGCGGGCGCTGTCGTCGAGTTCCACGCGGCTCACGCGCAGCTCGAAGGACCGCAGCACGCGGGAACTGATGCCCACCGTGAGCACCATGGCGATGAACAGCAGGGACAGGTACAGGCCCTTGGGGTCGCTGAGGATCGTGACGGCGCTGGTGTACACGAAGATCGCGCTGATCGCCCCGAACACCCAGGTTTCCGCGCGGCGCCGCCGGCGCCAGGACACCAGGGCCACGGCCACGGCCGCGCTGGTCATCATGGCGAGCACCCCGGTGGCGTACGCGGCGGCCTGGGCGTCCACGTTCGCCTTGAAGCCCACCGTGACGATCACGGCGATCAGGGTGTACAGCAGCACCAGCGGCCGGTGCGCGCGCGTCCACTCGGGCGCCATGCCGTAGCGCGGCAGGAAACGCGGCACGATGTTCAGCAGGCCCGCCATGGCGCTGGCCCCCGCGAACCAAAGGATCAGGATGGTGCTCACGTCGTACGCCGTGCCGAAGGCCTCGCCCAGGTCGCGGTGCGCCACGAAGGCCAGCGCGCGCCCGTTCGCCTGCCCGGACGGCGTGTCCACCGTGACCTGCGTGGTCGGGCCCTGCGGCGTGACGCGCACCGCGAGCTGCACCGGGCCGCCCACCGTCTCGGCCGGGAAGGTGTACGCCCCGGTCCGGCCCGGCGGGAGCGTCAGGGCGTAGATGTCACGGGGTCTGCTCTGGCTGTCCAGGGGAACGTTCACGACCGCGCGGCCCGCCTGGAGGTCGCTGGTGTTCACGTCGCGGGTGACGGTCGTCTCGGCCCAGAACTCGTGCCGGGGGATCAGCAGGGTGGTGACCAGCGAGGACGCGACCAGCAGCAGGCTCATGATCAGCGCGGCGGTGGTGAGCAGCTTCTGGGCGTTGCGGATGCGGCCGCGCGGGTTGGCCTCGGTGTCGCCGGGCGCTCCCTTCACGAGCGGCATGACCAGCACGCCCGTCTCGAAGCCCGACAGCCCCAGCGCGAGTTTCGGGAAGACCAGCAGCGACGCGCCGATCAGGCTCATCGGCGAGGTGAAGCCCTCGTAAAGGGCCGCGCGCCAGCCGGTCAGCAGCTCCGGCTGCGCGGCGATCAGCGTGAAGCCCTTGACGACCACCACGAGACTCAGGGTGAGGTACGCGCCGACCAGCACCACCGCGATCCCGATGGCCTCCTTGAAGCCCTTCAGGAACACCGCGGCCAGCAGCGCCAGCAGCAGCAGCGTCACGCCCACCTGCCGGCCCTCCAGCACGTCCCGCAGGAGCGGGTTCTCGACCAGGTGCGCCGCGGCGTCCGCGCCGGACAGCGTGATGGTGATGATGAACCCTGTCGCCACGAACCCGATCAGGATCAGGACCAGCAGCTTGCTCGGCCAGTAGGTCAGCAGCCGCTCCAGCATGCTGATCGACCCGTCCCCGTGCGGGCTTTCCACCGCCACCCGCCGGTACATCGGCAGCGCGCCCAGCAGCGTGACCAGCACCAGCACCAGCGTCGCCAGGGGCGCCACCGCGCCCGCGGCCAGCGCCGCGATGCCCGGCTGGTACCCCAGCGTGGAAAAGTAGTCCACGCCGGTCAGGCACATCACCTTCCACCAGGGTTCGGTGTGCGCGTGCGCGGCCGGGCCGGGCGGCTCGCCCTCGAAAGGCCCGGCCGGTTCGGCAGGCGTGCCCGTGTGCATCAGCCAGCGCGTGAAGGAGGTGACCAGGGGGTGCGGGGAGGGCGCGGACTCGGGGGTGCCGGAAGGCATGATCCGCGAAGTATGCGCCTGCGGCGCCCGGGGCGGGCCAAGTGTCCGGGCCGCTGTCTGGGCGACCCGGCCGCCCCGCGCCGTCCCACTGTGCCTGTCAGCGCAGCGGCGGCAGGAACGCCTCCCGCGCCCCGGCCGAGCGCAGCATGTCCGGCGGGTAGTGCGCGTCCAGCACCCGGGCGTCCCGCAGGTCGGCGTTGCGGGTCAGGAAGGTGTCCCAGTCCGCGCCTGCCCCGTCCGGCCGCGCGAGGCGGTCGAGGACCAGCAGGAACCACGCCACGGTCAGGGTCTCGTGGTACTTGTCGAGCTTCCCCTCTTTCTCCGCCAGGGCCCGCAGCCCGGCGCGGAAATCGGCCAGGGCGCTCAGGGCCGGACCGGCGCGCAGCATCTGCCACGCCACGAACAGGTGCGCCTCGTGCCCGAAGCGGCCGTACCGGGTCAGGGCCGCGCCGAACGCCCGCCGGAAGGCGCGGCCCTGAGCGCCGTCCACGGCGTCGTGGGGAACAGGGGTGGTCATGGCGTCAGCCTACCCCCGCCCGGCCCCCGGGACAAAAAAGGAGAATTGTCCCGCCAGGACGCGTGCATTTGTCCTGGGGGCGCAGGATTACGCTGCGCGTATGCCTCACCCGACTCCCGGCGGACACCCCAACGGCACCGGCACGCACCCCGCCCACGGGCTGAGTGGTCCCGGGCGCCCCCCCATGGACTTCGACCGGGCGCCCTTCCTGGTGATCTGGGAAACCACCCAGGCGTGCGACCTGGCCTGCCGGCACTGCCGGGCCAGCGCGCAGCCGTGCCGGCACCCGGACGAGCTGAGCACCGAGGAAGCCAAGAGCATGCTCGAACGCATCCGCGAGTTCGGGCCGGTGATCTTCGTGTTCTCCGGCGGGGACGCCTTCAAACGGCTGGACATCGTGGAACTCACGCGGTACGGCGCGGGCCTGGGGCTGCGCATGGCGATCACCCCGGCCACCACGCCCCTGGCGACCCGGGAGATGCTCCAGGCGCTCAAGGACGCCGGCATGTCGCGCCTCGCGGTCAGCCTGGACGGCTCGAACCCCGGCATTCACGACGAATTCCGGCGCGTGCAGGGGTCCTTCGACCACGGGCTGCGGATCCTGCGGGAAGCGCAGGAGGTCGGGCTGACCACGCAGGTGAACACGGTCGTGCGGAAGAACAACCTGGAGGACATGGACGCCATGTGCCAGCTCATGACCGAGCTGGGCATCGTGTTCTGGGAGGTGTTCTTCCTGGTGCCGATGGGCCGCGCCCGGCCCGAGGACGTGGCCAGCGCGCAGGGCTTCGAGGAGGTGTTCCACCGGCTGTACGACCTGTCGAAAACCGCGACCTTCGACATCAAGGCGACCGCCGCGCCGCAGTACGCGCGGGTGGTGACGCAGCGCAAGGCGCAGGAGGCCGCTGACGCCGGCGAGCGGCCCGACGCGGACGTGCTCACGCAGGGCGCGCACCACAGCCTGAAAGACGGCATCGGCCGGGCGCGGAACGTGAACGACGGTGACGGGTTCATGTTCATCTCGCACCTGGGCGACATCTACCCCAGCGGGTTCCTGCCGGTGAGGACCGGGAATATCCGCACCGACGACCTGGTCGAGGTGTACCGCCACCACGAGGTGTTCACCGCCCTGCGCGACCGCGGGAACCTGAAAGGCAAGTGCAGCGTGTGCAACTACCGGCCGCGCTGCGGGGGCAGCCGGGCGCGGGCGTACGCGGTCACTGGCGACTACCTGGAAGCCGAGCCGTACTGCGCGTACGTGCCGCCCCGCTGGGCGCAACTGGTCGAGCAGGGCCGCGTGCCGGACGACGCGGCGTACTTTGCGCAGCGCCAGCGGGCCGTGACCGAACTGCCGCTGCTGTAACCGGGCGGGCACCCGGGGCGTCTTCCTGAAGGTGGGAGGGCGCCTTTTTGGTTGGGCCCCGGGCAGACCGTTCCGTCTGGCAGTATTCACTCTTGGAATTAGTTGACTAAAGTGAATTGTTGGAGTAGGGTGGCGCGGTGTCTGAGCACCCCCCCTACACCCGCATCCTGGTCGCCACGGGCGGCGCCCCGCACTCGCAGGTCGCCGTGCAGCGCGCCACGCGACTCGCGCGGCACTTCGGCACGCCGCTGCACGTGATCACCGTGGTCCCCCAGGGCGCCACGCCCCTCATGAACGCCGCCCTGGCGGTGCCCGGCGCGGAAACGCTGGAACTCCAGGCCAAGACCGACGAATACGCCGCCCGTGAAGCCCACCTGCGCCGCACCGCCGAGGACGCCCGCGCGCAGGGCCTAGAAGTGACCGAGCACCTCGTCCCCGCCCTGAAGGCCGCCGACGCGATCCTGGCGGTCGCGGCGGAGGTGCAGGCGGACCTGATCGTGCTGGGCCGCAAGCACCGCAGCGCGTGGAGTGCGGCGCTGGCCGGCAGCGTGTCGGACATGGTGAGTCACGCGGCGGTGGCCGACGTGCTGGTGGTCCGCTGATGCCGGCGGCCAGCGAGGCCCTGATCACGGACGAGGCCATCGTGCGCTTCCTGAGCGGCCTGTGGGGCCTGAACCGCCGCATGAAGCAGGACATCGAACCCCGCCTGGAAGGGCACGGGCTGGACCTGCGGCGCCTGTTCATCCTGACGGCCGTGCGCAAGGGCGCCAGCTACCCGAAGGAACTCTCGGAGCGGCTGCACATTCCGTCCACGCTGCTCAGCCGGTACCTGGACGGCCTGACCGGTCAGGGGTACCTGGAGCGGCACATCGACACGCAGGACTCGCGCCGCACCCGCCTGAGCCTCACGCCCGCCGGCGTGAGCACCCTGGACGCCGCGGTGGCCGACATCAAGGCGTACACCAGCCTGAGATTGCAGGACCTGGACCCGCAGACCCTCACGGCGCTCCTGAGTGCGATGGACACCCTCGGGAACGCCGGCCTGACCCTGGAGAAAAAAGCATGACCGCCACCCCCCCCACCCCGGCCAGTTTCACCGCGCCGGAAAAGAAGATCACCTTGATCGGCCTGATGGTCGTGTTCCTGCTCGCGGCGCTCTCGCAGAACATCGTGGGCACCGCCATGCCCCGCATCGTGGAGGAACTCAACGGCTTTTCCCTGTACGCCTGGGTGACCACCTCCTACCTGCTGGCGAGCACCGTCATGGTGCCCATCTACGGCAAGCTCTCGGACCTGTACGGGCGCAAGCCCATCCTGGTGTTCGGGGTGATCGTGTTCCTGATCGGCTCGGCGCTGTGCGGCCTGGCCGGTGAGCCCTGGCTGGGCAATTTCCTGGGCGGCGGCATGAACCAGCTGATCGCCGCGCGGGCCGTGGCGGGCTTCGGCGCGGCGGCCCTGATCACCATCGCCTTCACGATCCTGGGTGACATGTTCGAACCGGCCGAGCGTGCCCGCTTCGGGGGCCTGTTCGGCGCGATGTTCGGCCTGAGCACCGTGATCGGCCCGGTCATCGGCGGCTTCCTGACCGACAACCTGTCCTGGCGCTGGACCTTCTACGCGAACCTGCCGCTGGGCCTGCTCGCGCTGTTCATGATCATCGCCAAGATGCCCAGCCTGTCGCACCGGCAGGGCGGCAGGGTGGACGTCCTGGGCACGCTGTTCATCCTGACCACCACCATTCCGCTGCTGCTGGCGCTCACCTGGGGCGGCGTGACGTACCCCTGGGCGGGCGGCGTGATCCTGGGCCTGCTGGCCGCCAGTCTCGCCAGCCTCGTGGCGTTCCTGGTCGTGGAACGCCGCACGAAGGACGCCATCATTCCGCTGAACCTCTTCCGGGTGCCGATCTACAGCGTGGGCAACCTCGCGGGCTTCATCCTGAACATCGCCTTTTTCGGCGTGATCATGTTCCTGCCGCTGTACATGCAGCTGGTGCTGGGCGTGTCCCCCACCAAGAGCGGCACCAGCATGCTGCCCCTGATGGGCGGCCTGATCCTGACCAGCATCGTGGCCGGGAACGTCGTGGCCCGCACCGGGAAGTACAAGCCCTGGATGCTCGCCGGCGGCGTGATCCTGATTGTTGGTCTGTGGTCCCTGACCGGCATCACGGCGCACACCACCCTGCCGGACCTGTACTGGCGCATGTTCCTGGTCGGCCTGGGCCTGGGGCCCACGCAGAGCCTCTTTACCATCGCCATCCAGAGCGGCGTGCCGCAGGCGCAGCTGGCGACCGCCACCAGCAGCAGCCAGTTCTTCCGGCAGATCGGCGGGACCATCGGGGCGGCCGTCTTCGGCACGCTGCTGATGAACAACCTCGCCACCGAGATGCCCCGCCACCTCCCGCAGGTGCCCGGCGCCCAGATGAACGCCAAGAGCATTGACATGAAGGCCCTGCGGACCGCCGGCACCGGCAGCGACACCACCGGCCAGAAGATCCAGGCCGCGCTGGACGAGCAGTACGCCCAGATCGAACAGGCCCTGAACGGCGACGCCGCCGCGCAGGCCGCCATCCGGGCGAACGCGCAGCTGCCCGCCGAGCTCAAGGCCCTCGCCACCGGCGGCCTGAAAGCCCAGGTGCACCGCACCCTGACCGCTCAGGCCGACGCGGTCCGCCGCGCCCTGAGCACTGGCGAAGCCGGGCGCAACACCCTGCTCGCCAGCGCCGAAACGCCGGACGCCCTGAAAACCCGCCTGCGGGCCATTCCCGCGCAGGCCCTCGCCACGCCGCAGAGTTCGGCCGCCGTGGCCGGGCAGTTCGCGCAGGGCCTCCTCGCGCAGGAAGCCGCCGCGTACGACCAGGCGAAAACCCAGGCGCTGGCCGGGCTGAAAACGAAGTTCGACGAGCAGGCCACGACCCTGGCCGCGCAGGTCAGCAGCGGCATGAAAGAAGGCTTCACCGCCAGCGTCGTGAGGATGTACCGGGACGCCATCTGGTTCGCGGTGGCCGGATTGATCGTCATGCTGTTCGTGCCGGTGATCGCCATCCGCACCGGGCAGAAGAGCGCCCCCACCGCCGCGCCGGTCCCGGCCGACGGCCCCGAGCCGGTCACGCCCGCCCGCAGCTGACGCCATCCATGCTGAAGTGCCCCGGTCCGCGCCGGGGCACTTTTTCTCGTTCCGGTGCGCGGCCCTACGGCATCTGGCGCATGGCACTCCGGCAGGGCACGCGGCATGCTGCGGCGGTGAAGCGCGTTCTGGTGGTCGGCAGTCCCGGGTCCGGGAAAAGCACGTTCTCGAAGCGGCTCGCCGCGCGCACCGGGCTGCCCCTCACGCACCTGGACGACCTGTACTGGAACCGCGGCTGGACCCAGGTGGACCGCGCGGTCTGGACCCGGCGCCTGGAAGGGGCGCTGGCGGGCGAATCGTGGCTGCTGGACGGGAACTTCAGCAGCAGCCTGCTGAAGCGCGCGTACCGGGCGGACACCGTGTACTTCCTGATGTTCCCCCGCGCGCGGTGCCTGTGGCAGGCCTTCTGGCGGGAGCGGCTGGGCCGTTACCCGCACGGCGGGCACCCGCCCAAGTGGCCGTCCCGGGCGCTGATGCTGGACATCTGGGGCTTCCCGCCGCAGGGCGAGTGGCAGCTCGCGCAGCTGCGGACGGTACCGGGCCTGACCATTCACGTGCTGCGCTCCGACGCGGACGTGCAGGCGGCACTGGACGCCGCACAGCCTGCTCAGCCCAGCCGCTTCCAGTAGAACAGCGTGCCGGTCAGGCCCCCGTGGGGTTTCAGCGCGAAGTCGGGCACCAGTCCGGTCAGGGTGTACCCGAGCTTCTCGTAGAAGGGTCCGGCGCCCTCCTCGGAGGCGGTGTCGAGCACGAGCAGGGTCTTGCCGCGCCGGGCAGCCTCGGTTTCGGCGGCGCGCACCAGCGCGGACGCGACGCCCTGCCCGCGCGCGCGGGGGTGGGTCATCATCTTCGCGAGTTCCGCGCGGTGCGGCTGGTTGGGCGGGAAGGCGAGCAGCAGGGTCAGCGTGCCGACCAGCCTCCCGTCCTGGAAGGCGCCGTACACGACCCGCTCGTCCCGCCCGGCGGCCTGGAGCGACGCGGTCCAGAAGGCGCGGGCGTCCTCCGGCGGGAGGGGGTGCATGAAGCCCACCGACCCGCCGGCCGCGACGGTCGCGGTGAGCAGGTCGGCCAGGGCCGTCACGGTGTCCGGCGTGAGGGTCAGGGGGCGCAGCTCGGGCATGCCTCACGTTCCGGGACGGGCCCGGGGAAGTCAATCCGCCCGTGCAGGCAGGCTCAGGTGACCAGGGCCAGCCAGGTGTTCGGGCCGACGATACCGTCCGCGGTGAGGCCGCGGGACGACTGGAAGTTCCGCACGGCGGTCTCGGTGCCGGGGCCGAAGGCGCCGTCCACGGTCAGGCCTGCGCCACGGGTGTTCAGCTGGCTCTGCACGGCCTTCACGGCCTCGCCCGTGTCGCCGCGCCGGACGGTCAGGACGAGCCGCTCCCAGACGGCCGAGCCGACCACGCCGTCCGGCGTGAGGGTCACGCTCGTCTCGAAGGCACTCACGGCGCTGGCGGTGCCGCTGCCGTACGCGCCGTCGGCGCTGGGCGTCTGGCCGCGGGCCCGCAGGAGGTACTGCGCGGTCTTCACGCGTTCACCGGTCATGCCGCTGCGGGTGGTGGGCCACACGCGCACGGTCACGCCCAGCCGCGCGGCGACGTCCCGGCGCAGCTGCGGGAGTTTGGCGTACAGCACGTCGCCCGGGCAACTCGTGTTCACGAAGTCTCGGTGCCCGTACAGTTCGGTGGCGGGAATACCGTACTGCTGGCACAGCCACGCGCACAGGCCCACCAGGGCGCTGTACTGCGCGCCGGGCGGCGCGCTGCTCATGTACTGGCCCTCGTTCTCGATGCCCACGGACACGTCGTTGAAGCCCTCGCACTGGGCGCCGCGGACGTGCAGGGTGCCGCTCTGCGCGGCTTCCAGGCTGCGGTGGCGGCCTTCCAGGACGTACCCGCCGCGGCTGATGGTGAACTGCTGCCCGGAGTCGATCCAGCCGTTCGCGAAGTGCCACTGCTGGATGTCGCGGGCCAGCGCGAACGCGCGCGCCTGAGAAAGGTCCGTGGTGTTGGCGGAGTCGGTGTGGTGCACGATGATCCGGGTGGGCCGGGTGGCGAGCACCGTGACGGCTTCCTTCGCGGCCTGCGCCTGCCAGGTGGCGGTGCCGGCGATGGCGGGCATGCCGACCGCGAGGCCCTGCATGGGCGCGGCGCCGGGCGTGTTGGCGGGGTCGGGGGGCGTCAGGGTCTGGGCGTTCAGGCCGCAGCTGGCGAGCAGCAGCGTGCCGCCCAGGCCCAGTCCGGCGCGCAGGAGCTGCCGGCGGTTCAGGGGGGTGTTCATGCGGGTCTCCGTATGGGCGGGAAACCGGAGGGCCCGCGTGGCGGCCTCCGGTCCCGGCCGGGGGGTCAGTTCCAGGCGCAGTGGACGTGGTTCTTGTGCCCGCCGGTGGGGTCGTTGTACGCGTCGAAGGTCTGGGAGGGGTCGGACCCGGCGGCGATGCAGGCGTTTCGGGCGCGGGTGTGGGCGCTGCTGGGCGAGGAGAGGCTCACGCCGTTCCAGATGCCGATGTCGATGGCGAGCCCCGCGTAGTGGTCGGACGTGGCCGAGTGCACCCCGCCCGCGATGGACGTGACGTAAAAGGAGTTCCCGGCCGCGGCGAGGTTCAGGGTGCCCTGCAGCATGGAGCGTTTGAGGTACACGGTCAGGCCGCAGTTGGCGTTGCTGGCGCAGCCGCGCTTCGCGGGCAGGCCATTGCTGGTGTCCAGGACATTCTGGCGGGGGCTGCCGCCGCTGGTGCTGCTGCTGGTGCCCAGCGTGATGCGGCCGCTGGCGAGAATCTGCTTGGCGAGGCTGGCGGTGGTGCTGCTGCCGCCGCTGGCCCCGGTGACCAGGGCGTGCCAGGTGTTCAGGCCGACGATGCCGTCCGCGCTCAGGCCGCGGGACGACTGGAAGTTCCGTACGGCGGTGGCCGTGGCCGGCCCGAACGCCCCGTCCACCGTGACGCCTGCCCCGTAGGCGTTTCTCAGCTGGTCCTGCACGGCGCGCACGGCGTTGTTGTTGTCACCCTCGCGGGTGGTCACGATCAGTTTCTCCCAGGTGTTGCCGCCCACGATGCCGTCCACGGTGAGCCCCCGCGCCGCCTGGAAGCTGCGCACGGCGCTGTCGGTGCCGGGCCCGAAGGCGCCGTCCACGGTCAGGGTGTACCCGGCGTGCCGCAGCAGGTACTGCAGGGTGACGACGTCGCGGCCCGAGTCGCCCTGGCGGAGGTTGGTCCAGGCCAGCACGGACTGCGCGGCCAGCGGGGTGTCGGCGCGGGTGGGCGTGGCGGCGGTGGGTTCCGGCGCGGCGCAGGACGTGAGGGCCAGCGCGGCGCTGATCAGCAGGCAGAGGGCACGCATACTTCTCCTTTCGGATCACGCGCAGGGGCGCGGCGGTCCGGGCCGAGGGGTTTCAGTTCAAGCCAGACCGCCACCCGCCTCTGCTGGGGGTGCCGGGTGGGCGTGGCCTGCGGAGGCGTTTCAGTAGTACAGGATGTCCCAGTGGTTGGCCCAGTACTCGTCGGCGTAGATGTTCCCGGCGGCGCTCTGGTAGCGGGGGGCGCCGTCGCCGCGGTTGCTGATCCGGGTGAACCGGGTCGTGATGTAGGTGCCGATGCAGCTGGTCTTGCTGATATCGAGCTTGTAGCCGTTCCAGTGGCTGTACGTGCCGCTGGCGTGCCCGGTTTCGGTGCCGCCGGTGATGGTCAGGGCGCAGCCGGAGGCGTTTTTCAGGGTGATGATGCCGTCGATGGTGCCGCTGTTGACCTGTTCCAGCGAGGTGCAGGTGCTGATGTTCCGGTTGGTGCAGTTGCCGCTGGAGACCACGGCGATGCCCGCGGCGGTGACACGGCTGCGGGCGGTGGCGTCGGAGAGCTTCACGCCGCTCAGGGCGCTCAGCACCGCGCCGTCCGGCAGGGTGTCCTGCGCGTCCTGAACGGAGGCGGGGCGGGCCTGCGAAGGGTCGGCGTCTGCACTGGGCAGCGGGGCAACGGAGCAGGACGTGATGAAAAGGGCGGCACCGAGCAACAACCAGCGTCTACGCATAAGGCCTCCTGGGCTTGCGTGGGATGACGTGCGACATGAGTGTTTTGAGCGGTTCCGGAAGCGTAACGGTCGCGCAGCTGAAGAACCTGAGAGCGGCGCGGCGCAAATGCCACGCCTGGGGACGAGGCGGATCACAAATGGTAATCAAGTGGTCTGGCTACGGGCCAAGTGGTCTGCACCCCGCCGGGGAAACGACGTCAGGCACACCTTCCACAGATGAGAAGGCAGGAGGAGGGAACACCGCTGGTCAGCCACGCCTGAGGCTGAAGGGTTGCTGAGCCATCCAGCCTACCTTTCTCTTACGTTGGGGGCGTAAACTGATGGGATGCTGCGGGTGAAATCAGACTTCCAACCGAGTGGGGACCAGCCGACCGCCATCCGCTCCCTGGTGGACGGCCTGGACGCCGGCCTGCGCTTCCAGACGCTGCTGGGCGCCACCGGCACCGGCAAGACGTACAGCATGGCCAAGGTCATCGAGGAGACCCAGCGCCCGGCGCTGATCATGGCGCCGAACAAGATCCTCACCGCGCAGCTCGCCAGCGAGTTCCGCGAGTTCTTCCCGGACGCCGCGGTGGAGTTCTTCATCAGCTACTACGACTACTACCAGCCCGAAGCGTACGTGCCCGGCAAGGACCTGTTCATCGAGAAGGACGCCAGCATCAACCAGGAGATCGAGCGCCTGCGCCACAGCACCACCCGCAGCCTGCTCACCCGGCGCGACACCATCGTGGTCGCGTCGGTCAGCTGCATCTACGGCCTGGGCGACCCGGCCGAGTACACCGCCCTGAACCTCATCCTGAAAAAGGGCGCGCAGGTCAGCCGAGACGAGATCCTGGGCCGGCTGGTGAACATGCAGTACGAACGCAACGACATCGAGCTCATGCCGGGCCGCTTCCGCGCCAAGGGCGAGATGATCGAGGTGTGGCCCGCGTACGACGAGCAGCCCCTGCGCATCGAACTGTGGGGCGACGACGTGGAGCGCCTCAGCGTGGTGCACCCGCTCACCGGGGACCGCCTGGGCGACCTGGACGCCACCGTGGTGTATCCCGCCAAGCACTACGTGAGCAGCGCCGGGAACATCGAGCGGGCCCTGGTGACCATTCAGCAGGAACTCGACGAGCGGCTGGAGTACTTCCGCAGCACCGGCAAGCTGCTCGAAGCGCAGCGCCTCAAGGAACGCACGCTGTACGACCTGGAGATGCTCAAGGTCCTGGGGTACTGCTCCGGCATCGAGAACTACTCCCGCCACATCGACGGCCGCGCGCCCGGCGCCACGCCGTACACCATGCTGGACTACTTCCCGGACGACTTCGTGACCTTCATCGACGAGTCGCACGTGACCGTCCCGCAGATCGGCGGGATGGCGAACGGCGACCGCGCCCGCAAGCAGACCCTGGTGGACTACGGCTTCCGCCTGCCGTCCGCCATGGACAACCGCCCCCTGAACTTCGACGAGTTCATGAGCAAGACCGGGCAGACGGTGTTCGTGTCGGCCACGCCCGGGCCCTTCGAACGCGAGCACAGCGACGGCATCGCCGACCAGATCATCCGCCCCACCGGCCTGGTGGACCCGGAAGTGACGGTGCGGCCCATCACCGGACAGGTGGAGGACCTGCTGGGCCGCATCCGCGAGCGCGCCGCCATCGGGGAGCGCACGCTGGTCACCACCCTCACCAAACGCATGAGCGAGGACCTCACCGAGTACCTGCTGGAGAAAGGCGTCCGGGCGCGGTACATGCACAGCGACATCGACAGCGTGGAACGTCAGGTGATCATCCGCGACCTGCGCCTGGGGCATTACGACGTGCTGGTGGGCATCAACCTGCTGCGCGAGGGCCTGGACCTGCCGGAGGTGTCGCTGGTCGCCATCCTGGACGCCGACAAACCCGGCTTCCTGCGCAGCGAACGCGCCCTGATCCAGACCATCGGCCGCGCGGCGCGCAACGTGAACGGCGAGGTGATCCTGTACGGCGACACGATCACGCCCGCCATGAACTACGCCATGGAAGAAACCCGGCGCCGGCGCGAGAAGCAGCAGGCCTTCAACGAGGCGCACGGCATCACGCCCACCACCGTCATCAAGAGCGTGCGCAACGTCATCCGCGGCGAGGAAACCCCGGAGGAGATCAGCAGCGAGACGGTCGGCGAGAACCGCGACACCCTCACCGCGCAGCTCACCGACCTGGAACTCGACATGTGGCAGGCCAGCGAGGACCTGGACTTCGAGCGGGCCGCGAGCCTGCGCGACCAGATCCGCGCCATCGAGGCGAAACTGCAGGGCAAGGAGTTCAAGCAGGCCACCGTGCCCGGCCAGAAGGTCCGGCGCAAGGGCCGCAGGTAGATGGAAACCCTTAAAGTGCGTCTGAAAACCGTCAGGGTGGGCCTTTGGCCAGACGGCGGACCATCAACCGAATCATGACCTCGTACACCAGGTTCTCGGCGGTCTCGACCAGTGCCTCGTCATCTTTGGCCATCCGCCTGGACTTGCCCAACCACGCAAACGTCCGCTCCACCACCCAGCGGCGTTTCAGCACCACGAACCCTTTCGGCACCTCCACGACCCGTGGAGGTGCGTCTTTTGGCGCCCAGGTGCCCTGCCAGCCGGACCAGGGATGTTTGACGATTTCCATCGTCCAGCCTAGGTGCGTCTTGATGTCCTCAGCGAGCTTTCCGGTGTAGCCCGCATCCGCCCACAGATGCCCCATGCGAGGAAACACATTGAGCAGATCGCGCAGGAGCAGGACCGCACCGGTGCGGTCCTGGATGTCCGCTTCATGCACCTTGATGGCCATCACTAGCCCCAGCGTGTCGACGAGCAGGTGACGCTTGCGGCCACTGACTTTCTTGCCTCCGTCATATCCGCGGGGTCCACCAGCCTCGGTCGTTTTCACCGATTGGCTGTCGATGATCGCGGCGCTGGGCGTCGCCTCCCGGCCTTCCCGGAGTCGAACCCACTCCCGCAGGGTCGTGTGCACAGCCTCCCACACGCCCTGCAGCCGCCAGACACGGTGGTAGTGATAAATCGTCTGCCAGGGGGGAAAGTCATGGGGCATTGCTCGCCAGGCAATGCCGCCGCGCAACAGATAGAAAATGCCGTCCAGGATCTCCCGCAGCGACCACTTCCGGGGGCGGCCGACAGGGGCCTCGGGAGGGAGAAGCGGACGAAGGACGTTCCACTCGGCATCCGTGAGATCGTTTGGGTACGCAGGCCGGGTCATGTGCGCACCACCTCCGCCTCATCGTGCGCTCTCGTTCACGCAGAAAAAATACGCACCAGCACGGTTTTCAGACGCACTTTACTTACAGTTACGTGTTAGTCAGCCTGACGACGGCGGCCCTGGGCCTGCTTATGAACGAGCATCAGGCCATCATATTTCATGTGGACACGGCCCGGAAGGTCGTCTCCCTTACCGGTCTGATCCAGGGGGACAGCGAAGAGGCGAGGGACGCCATGCAAGACATTGCGGATGAATTGTATGCTTTGATCTCCCCTGCCGCGAACGTTCAGCTAAAGATCATGGTTGATCACCCGGAACCAATCGAACTTCGCCGGGGGGACCGCGTCTTTCTCGCCAAACAGAACGTCGACCTCCTGTTCACGGAAGACTGGCAGAAAGACACCGTGTTTATGGACCGGCTGAACGCGCTGGAAAGAGAAATTCTGGAAGCGTCGTTCGTCTGGGATTTCGAGCGTGCAGCGATCCTGCGAGACCAATTCCGCGCCCTTGAAGCAGACCGGAGATTACAGGCCAACCCGTGAACGCCAGGCTCTAGATTCCCAGACAACAGTTTCTGGCAGGCGCTCCGGTTCCCAGTCCGCTTCAGCTCTTGCGTTTCAGGGTGCAGGTGCCGGCCGCCACGCCGTAGCTGCGCAGGATCCGCACGATCTCGGCGGCATTCTTCGGTTCGGGCGCGTCGTCCGGAATCTGCTCCATCTGCGCGTCGATGTCGTCCATGCGGCCGCTCAGCAGGGCGCCCCGCGCTTCTTTCCCGTCGAACATCGCCACGCACAGCTGCACGGGCGCGCCGGTCGTGAGCGAGGGCAGGATGTCCGCCGCGAACAGCGTGCCCTCGTCCGGGCTGTACGTGAAGGGGCCGTTCGGCGCGTCGAAGTTCCAGTCCGTTCCGCTCCGCTCCGGCGCCTTGCGGGTCAGCGCGAACTTCACCTGCACCGGCTGCCCGGCGGCGGTCGTGCCGGTCATCACCCAGGTCTGCCCCGGCTGCACCAGGGCCGTGCCGGGCAGGGTGGCGGGCGCCGGGCGGGCGCCGCCCCCACCGGCCAGGGCCACGGACGTCAGGGCGATCAGGGAAGACGCAAGAAGCAGGGGGCGCATGGGGGCGACTGTACCGCCCCCCATGCGCCCCCGCTGCCTCACCTGCGCAGGGTTACAGGTCCGCTTCCTCGATGGGGTCGTTGGGCATGTCGGGTTCCACGGCGCCCACGCCGACGCGGCGGCGTTTTCTGAGCATGGCCGGTTCCTTGTCCAGGTTGAACGTGAAGTGCCGGGGGCGCCGCTCGCGCAGCCACGTTTCCAGCGCCACCAGCCGCGGCCGGAAGCGGATGAACTCGCGCAGCTGCTTGATGGGCACGAACCGGGCCTCCTGCACGTCCCGGTCCGGGTCCTTGGGGGAGAGGCTGCCGCCGACCTCGCGGGCGGTGTAGAAGAACTGCAGGTGGTGCCCCCAGGTCTGCGCCTGGAATTCCACGATGAACGCCAGGTCGCGCAGTTCCACGACCAGTCCGGTTTCCTCGTACGTTTCGCGGCGGGCGCCGTCCTGCACGAGTTCCCCGGTTTCCAGGCCGCCCTTGGGCAGGGACCAGCGGCCGCGTTCACGGACCAGCAGGATCTCGTCGCCGCGCATCACAATGCAGCCCACCCCGATGCGCGGCGCGGCCAGCGGGCGTTTCTGCCCGCGTTTGCTGGGCGCGGCGATGGTGGGGACGTTCGTGGCGTTGGTGACCTGCCCGGGCTGGGGCGGCAGGTTGGGGTTGCGGGTGTTGCGGCGCCGGCGGCGGCGGCGCTGGTTGTTGCCCTGCGTGCCGGCCGCGTCCTTGCTGGCCTGCGGGGCGGGCGCGGGGGCCGGGGCGACGGCCGCGCTGCCGCCGCGCCCGCCTTTGGCCGCGCGGGCCTGGGGAGGTTTGACCTGATCGTCCGCCATGCTCAGACCCCTTCCGGCGCGAGGTCGTTGAAGCGGACGTGGGCGCTGTGGAACTGCAGTTTCACGGTCCCGACCGGTCCGTTGCGCTGCTTGCCGACGATGATCTCGGCGATGCCCTGCTGGTCGGTTTCCTTGTTGTAGTACTCGTCGCGGTAGATGAACATCACGATGTCCGCGTCCTGCTCGATGGCGCCCGATTCACGCAGGTCGGACAGCATGGGCCGGTGGTTGGGCCGCTGCTCCACGGCGCGGGACAGCTGCGAGAGCACGATGATCGGCACCTCCATCTCGCGCGCCAGGCCCTTGAGGCCGCGGGAGATGGTGCTGATCTCCTGCTGGCGGTTGTCGGACCCGCCGCTACTTTTCCCGCCGGACATCAGCTGCAGGTAGTCGATGACGACCAGGCCCAGCTGCCCGTGCTGCGCGGCGATGCGGCGGAGCTTGCTGCGCAGGTTGTTCAGCGTCAGGTCGGCCTCGTCGTCGATCACCATGGGCGCTTCCGCGAGGCGCCCGGCGGCGTGCGCGAGGCGTTCGAAGTCGCGTTCGTTCAGCTGACCGCTGCGGATGCGGTTCATGTCCACGCGGGCCTCGCTGCACAGCATGCGCAGCGCGAGCTGCACGCTGGGCATTTCCAGGCTGAACACCGCGACGGTCTTCTCGCCGCGCAGCGCCACGTTCTGCGCGATGGACAGCGCGAACGCCGTCTTGCCCATGCTGGGGCGCGCCGCGAGCACGTTCAGGCTGCCCTTCTGCAACCCGGAAATCTGCTCGTCCAGGTCGCGGAACCCGCTGCTCACGCCGTCCGGGATGCCCTTATTGGCGTGCAGCAGGGTGATGTACTCGAAGGTGTCGTGCACGACCTCGCCCATGTCGGAAAAGCTCTCGCCTTTCTTCTTCTGCTCGGCGACCTCGAAGATCATCTTCTCCGCGCGGTCCAGCAGGTCCTCCAGCGGCAGCTGCGCCTCGTATGCGAGCTGCATAGCCTTGCCGCTGGCGCTGATCAGCTGGCGCAGGGTGTGTTTTTCCTGCACGATCCGGGCGTAGTGCTCGGCGTACGCGGCGGTGGGCACGCCCTCGGACAGGCCGATCAGGTACGTCAGGCCGCCCACCTCGTCCAGCTGGCCCTTCACGCGCAGGTCCTCGCTGAGGGTGACCAGGTCCACGGGCTCGCCGCGGTCCATCAGGGCGCGCATGCTGGTGAAGATCTTGCGGTGGCCTTCCCGGTAGAACATGTCCGGGGTGACCGTGTCGCCCAGTTGCGAGAGGGTGTCGTTGTCCAGCAGAACGCTGCCCAGCACGCTGATTTCGGCGTCGTTGCTGTGCGGCGGGACTCGCGGCGTCAGTTCCAAAAGGGGCCTCTCTTTCGCACCAGCCCGGCGCCAGGGCCCAGGGCGGGCCAGGTCACGTGGGCTGGTCGGCTGTGAAATGCGGGGGCGCGGGAGTCGCGCATTCGCCCGGGTGTGAACACGCCCGGGCTGAACTGCCCGCCAGCATACCACCCCCGGCCCGCCGGTTCCGGCCGGTGCCCCCCGGGGGCCCCCATCGCCGGGTCAGGCGTCAGACCAGCAGGTCCGCGAAGTCCTCTTCGTCCTCGTCCTCGGTGTCGGGCGTGAGGGGCAGCGTGAGGGTGAACACGCTGCCGGCGCCGCGTTCGGAGGTCACGCCGATCTGCCCGCCGTGTTCTTCCACGGCCATCTTGCAGAACGCCAGACCCATGCCGGTGTCGAAGCGGCCGTGCAGGGTCAGGCGGCTTTGCTCGAACGCGGCGAACAGGTTGGGGATGTCCTCGGCGGGGATGCCCTCGCCGTTGTCCTGCACGCTGATCTCCACGCCGCTGGGATGAGCGCGGACGGCCACGGCGATCTGGCCGCCGGCGGAGGTGTGTTTCAGGGCGTTGCTGATCAGGTTCGCCATGATGCGCCGCAGGATTTCCGGGTCGGCGCTGACGGGGCTGAGGCTGGGGGTGACGTCCACGATCAGGTGCCGGTCGCGCAGGCCGCTGCCCACGTCGCTCTGGGCCAGGGTGATGATCTCCTCGAACATGGGGCTGAAGATCAGTTCGCGCCGGAGGTGCATCTTGCCGGCCTGGATCTTGCGGACGTCCAGCATGTTGCTGGCGAGGTGCAGCAGGTGCTGGGACTCGTCCCGGGCGACCTTGATGAGGTCCTGCGTGTCCTTGGGGATGCGGCGGTCCTCCAGGACGATGTCGAGGAGGCCCATCACGGCCGCGATGGGGTTTTTCAGGTCGTGCACGAGCATGTGCACCAGCTGGTCCCGGACGCGTTCCTCGTGCTCCCAGGTGTCCATGCGGCGCTGCAGGGTGCCGAGGCGTTCATGGGCGGCCCGCTGCTGCTGCACGCGGGCGAGCATGATCTCGATCTGCAGGGCCAGGCCCTCGGGGGGGGTGGCGTCGCTGACCAGGGCGTCGGCGCCCGCGGCGAGCAGTTCGCCCAGGCCGTGCGTGCCGACCGCGAGCCAGCGGGTGGCGGCCAGTTCGTCACGCTGGCGCAGCAGCGGGAGGATGTCGTGCAGGGGCACGCCGGGCGTGTCGCTGTACAGCAGCACCACGTCGGGAATGGTGGCGTGCGCCTCGCGCAGCAGGCTCTCGCCGTCGGTGACGTGAATGACGCGCGCGTGCGGCAGCGCGGCCGCGAGCGTCCGGCAGCGCGCGGCGTGGGCGGTGACGGCCATCACGTGCGGCGGGGTGGCGGTGCGGGGGTCGGGGCTCGTCATGCCGGGTGCTTCAGTGTACCCATTAACCGGCGGCCGGGGACGTGCAGGACCGCACGTTGCCCCGGCCGCCCGGATGCTCAGCCCTTGACGCTGCCGGCGAGCAGGCCGCGCACGAAGTAGCGGCCCAGCAGGACGTACACGAGCAGGGTCGGCAGGGCCGCGAGGATCGCGCCGGCCATCGGCAGGTTCCAGCTGACGGCCTGTCCGCCCGCGAGTTGCGACAGGGCGTACGTGACCGGCTGGCTGCTGGTGTTGGTGAGGGTGGCGGCGAACAGGAACTCGTTCCAGACCTGCGTGAATTCCCAGATGATCACGACCACGAAACCCGGGATGCTGATCGGGAAGATCACGCGGCGGTAGATGTCCCAGAAGCCGGCCCCGTCGATGGTGGCGGCTTCCACCAGGGCGTCGGGGACGTCGCTGTAGAAGTTGCGGAAGATCAGGGTGGTGATGGGCAGGCCGTACACGACGTGCGCAAGCACCAAGCCCCAGATGCTGCCGTACAGGCCCAGGCCCTTGATGAACTGGAACAGCGGGATCAAGACCGCCTGGTACGGGATGAACATGCCGAACAGCATCAGCGCGAAGAGGGTGTTCGCGCCCCGGAACTTCCATTTCGCCAGGGCGTACCCGTTCAGGCTGCCCAGCAGCGCGGCGAGCAGCGTGGACACGACCGCCAGGAACAGGCTGTTGCCCATGTTCCCGCCGATCTTCGCCCAGGCGTCCGAGAAGCTGGCCCAGTTCAGCCGCGCGGGCCAGTGCCAGGCGGTGCCCAGGTTGATCGCGTCCGGGCTTTTCAGCGCGGTGGCGAGCAGCAGGTACACCGGCACCAGGAAGAACAGCGCGGCCACGACCAGCAGCAGGTACGTGAGGAGGGAGCCGGCCCGCAGGCGCCGGGCGGGGGGGCGGCTGGGGGCGGCCACGGTGAGGGGTGGGGCGGGGGGAACGGTGGTCACGCGCTGGCCTCCTCGGTGCGGAAGGTGCTGGCCAGGTACGGCACGATCACGAACGCCACCAGGATCAGCAGCAGCGTGCCGATGGCCGCGCCCAGCGCGAAGCTGTTCTGCCGGAAGCTGGTGAGGTACATGTTCAGGGCGGGCACGCTGGTAAAGGTGTTGTCCGGGCCGGCCATGGCGTACACCAGGTCGAAGATCTTGAGGCTGATGTGCCCCAGGATGATCATGGCCGAGAGGGTGATGGGGGCGAGCAGCGGGAAGATCACGCGGCGGTACATCTGGCCCTCGCTGGCGCCGTCCACGCGGGCGGCCTCGCGGATGTCGTCCGGCACGCCGCGCAGCCCGGCGAGGTACAGGGCCATGGTGTAGCCGCTCATCTGCCACACCGCGGCGATGATGATCCCGACCAGCGCGAGGTTGAAGCCGTGCGGTTCAGGCGCGGCGACGAGTTTCAGGTTCGGGCCGATCAAGAGGGCCCAGCCGAGCAGCAGCGCGGCGCAGCCGGCCGCGACCAGGGCGCGGGTGCGGTTGGCCTCGCGCAGGGCGCGGTACGCCATCCAGGCGAGGATCAGCCCGACCAGCGTGGCGGTGATCAGCGGGAGCCTGTTCCAGTCGAACTTCCAGATGGCATCGGTGCTGCTCAGCCATCCGAAGGTGCCGGGCGGGGCGCCGACCAGGGTGGGGATCTGGTTCACGCCGCCCTGGGGTTGCAGCATCCAGCGCCAGATGGTGCCGGTCACGATGAACGACAGGCTCATGGGGAACAGGAAGATGGTGCGCCACAGCCCCTCGCCTTTCGGGTTGCGGTCCAGGATCAGCGCCAGCGCGAGCCCCAGGCCCAGGCAGCCCAGGATGAAGAACAGCGTGAAGAACACCGTGCTGACCAGTTCCTGCCGGAAGCGGCCCTGCAGGAACCCCGTGAACAGTTCCTGGTAGTTCGCGAAGCCCACGAAGTGGATCACGGGGTTCACGGCCATGGCCTGCGCGGGGTCGTTGCCCCAGTCGGTCAGGCTCACGTACACCGTCCGGGCGATAAAACCGTACACGAACACGCCCAGCAGCAGCACGCTGGGCAGCAGCACCGCCACGCTCCACAGGCGGTCTCTGGACAGGCCTTTCATGGCAGGCCACCTCCTTTCAGGGGTCGGGGCGCGGGCGGGCCGGGTGGCCCCGCCCCGCGCCCCGGGGGAGCGGTTACTTGATGCCGGCCTTCGCGGCCAGCTGGGCGGCGGCGGCGGTGGCGGCCTTGGCGTCGCGGCTGGCGACGAACTGGTCGATCACGGCCCCGAAGGCGCTGGTGAAGCTCTCGGGGGCCACGGCGCCGTGCACCAGGCTGCCCACGATGCGGCTCTGCTTCCAGTCGGCGGCGGCGCTCTTGCTGTAGGTGTTGTACTTGCTCAGGTCGCTGTCCAGGCGGGCGGCGATGCTGCCTTTCAGGGGGTTGAAGGCGTCCTGTCCGGCCTTGCTGCCCAGGACCTTGAGCCAGTTCATGGCCTCGGCGCGGTTCTTGGCGCCCTTGGGCAGGCCGAAGGAGTCGGCGAGCATCACGAAGGTCTTGCTCGTGCCGGGCGCGACCGCCCAGCCGAAGCCGGTGTTGGGCGCGAGTTTCTTGGTGGTCGTGAAGTACCCGGCCGCCCAGTCGCCCATGATGTTAAAGGCGCTGGTGCCGTCCGCGATGCGGTCGCTGGCCTGCTGCCAGGACAGGCCCGAGGCGTCCTTGTTCGCGCAGTCCATGACCTTGCCGAAGGTGGTGAAGCCGGCCACGACCTTGGGATCGGTGAACTTGAGCTTGCCGTTCCACAGCTGTTCCCAGCCCGCGGCGCCCAGCGTGCCGATCATGACGTTCTCCCACAGGTGCTGCTGCGTCCAGTTCTCCCCGACGACCAGCGGTGCGGCCACACCCTTGGCCTTGAGTTTGGTGCAGGTGGTCAGAAATTCCGGCCAGGTTTTCGGCGCGGTCACGCCCCAGCTCTTGAGTTTCGCGGGGTTGTACCACATGACGTTGCTGCGGTGCACGTTCACGGGCACGCTCCAGATGCCGCCCTTGGAGCTGATCAGCGTGATGAGGTCTTTCGGGAAGGCCTTGGACCAGCCCTCGCTCTTGAACAGCGGGGTCAGGTCCTCCATGCGGCCTGCCACCACCCACGTGCCGATCAGTTCCTGTCCGGCGTGCACCTGGAAGCTGTCGGGCGGGGTGCCGCCCAGCATGCGGGTTTTCAGCACGGCCTTGGCGTTCGTGCCGGCGCCGCCGGACACGGTGGCGTTGTCCACGGCCACGCCCGGGTACTTCGCCTGGAAGACCTTGATCAGGGCCTGCAGGGCGGGGCCTTCGTCACCGGACCACCAGGAGAAGATCTCCAGTTTTCCGGCGGCCAGGGCGGAACTGGCGGTGGCGAGGGCAGCGGCGAGCATCAGGGCTTTTTTCATGGGGGTCCTCCGGCAGGAGAAAGAAGGTCTTCGGGAAAGGGGGGCCGCCTGGGCGGCGCGGGCAGTGGAGCGGGCGGCGCGCGGCTGCCGGGGCTCAGGACCAGGCGGGAGATGGCGTACAGGTGCGGCAGGCCCTGCGGGGTGTACAGCCGGTCGAGCATCATGGCGCCCGCGCCGAGCACGCCGGCGCTCTCGCCCAGCGTGCTCAGGTCGATGCGGGTGCGGTCGGCGTTGATCTGCATGGTCCGCGAGAGCGCGCTGTCCCGCACGGCGTGCAGGAACACGTCGCCGGCGTCGGCGAGGCGCCCGCCGATTACCACGACCGCCGGGTTGAACAGGTTCAGCGCCGTGCTGATCGCCACGCCCAGGTGGTGCCCGGCGCCCTGCCAGATGCCGCGGGCCAGGGGATCGGTCGCGGCGTGCTGCACCAGGGCGGGCAGCGTGACCGGGGCGGGCAGCGTGGTCGCCTGCCCGCCGGCCCGCAGGTCCTCGGCGCGGGCCACGAGGACCTGCGCGGCCGCGTAGCTTTCCAGGCTGCCGGGGTTGCCGCTGCGGCCCACCGGGCCCTGCTCGTTGATGCTGATGTGCCCGATCTCCCCGGCCCCGCCGCGCACGCCGCGGTGCAGCCGCCCGCCCAGCAGCACGCCTGCGCCGATGCCGGTGGCGGCCTTCACGTAGATCAGGTCCGGCACGCCGCGGTGCGGGCCGAAGCGCGCCTCGGCCTGGGCGCCCAGGTTCGCGTCGTTGTCCACCAGGACCGCCACGCCCAGCCGGGCTTCCAGCGCCTGCTGGATGGGTTCGCCGTCCCAGCCGCGCATGTTCGGCGGCCGGACCACCCGGCCGGTCTCCTGGTCCACCGGGCCGGGCACGCCCACGCCGGCCAGGGCCACGTGCGCCTGGGGCACGCCGGCGTCGGCGAGCACCTCGCGGGCCAGCGTGCCGATCAGGTCGTAGGTGGGGGCCGGGCCGCTGAGGATGTCGTGCGGGACGCTGCGGGTCGCCAGGGTGCGGCAGCGCAGGTCCAGGGCGTCCACCCGCACGTGTGTGGCGCCCAGGTCCACGGCCAGCAGCGTGGCGGCGCGGGCGTTCAGGCTGAGCAGCGTGGCGCGCCGCCCGGCCCGGCCGCTGCCGCGCGTGTCGCCCTCCTGGACCAGGCCCACGCCGAGCAGTTCGGTGACGATGCTGCTGATCGCGCTGCGCGAGAGCCCCAGTTCCCGGGAGATGTCCACCCGCGCGCGGTCCCCTTCCCACAGCTGGCGCAGCAGCAGCAGCGTGTGCCGCGCGCGGATGGCCGCGAGGTCCAGCGTGACCGGCAGGGTGGACTGGGGGGACATGGGCAGGGGCTCTCCGGATTCGGGGAAAGAGGCGGGCGGGTGCCACCGCGCGGGCCGCACAGGACGGGCAGACCGGGCGGTCTGCGGCGGGGTGGGTTGTCGATGCGCGCATCTTGCGCCCCCGGAATTTTGTTTGTCAAACGAACGAATTAATCAGATTCAGATACGCGAAACGGGCCAGGGGTGCCCCCGGCCCGTCCTGAACTGCGCGCGGCTCAGCCCTCGGAGTCCTCGACCTTCTCCTCCGGCCCGCTGCCCTCCGGACGCAGCAGCGGGAACAGCAGCACGTCACGGATGCTGTCACTGTCGGTCAGCAGCATCGCCAGCCGGTCGATGCCGATCCCCAGGCCCCCGGCCGGCGGCATGCCGTACTCCAGGGCCAGCAGGAAGTCCTCGTCCTGCGGGTGGGCCTCGTCGTCCCCGGCGGCCTGCCGGGCACTCTGCGCCTCGAACCGCGCCCGCTGGTCGAAGGCGTCGTTCAGTTCACTGAAGGCGTTCGCCAGCTCGAAGCCCTGGCAGAACACCTCGAAGCGTTCCGTGACCGCCTCCGTGCGCGTGCGGTGCTTCTTCGCCAGCGGGCTGATCACCGCCGGGTGGTCCATCACGAACGTCGGGTTGGTCAGCAGCGGCTCCACGTGCTCCCCGAACAGCTTGTCCAGCAGCTTGTACGCCGGCACGCCGTGCCACTGCGGGTACCGCTCGTCGCAGAAGGCCTTCAGCCGGTCCAGATCCAGCGGATCGAAGTCCAGGCCCGGCACGTGCTCCCGAAGGCCCCCCAGGTAATCCACCCGCGCGAAGGGCGGCGTGAAGTCCAGCGCGCAGCCCTGGTACTCGAAGGTGTACGAGCCGTGCACCTCCATGGCCAGGCCGCTCAGCAGCTCCTCGACCAGCCGGGCGATGTCGGCATAGTCCACGTACGCCCAGTACAGCTCCAGCATCGTGAACTCCGGGTTGTGCGTCCGGTCGATGCCCTCGTTGCGGTACACCCGTCCGATCTCGTACACCTTCTCGAAGCCGCCCACCAGCAGCCGCTTCAGGTACAGCTCCAGGCTGATCCGCAGCTTGAAGTCGTGGTTCAGCGCGTTGTGGTGCGTCATGAAGGGCTTGGCCTCGGCGCCGCCGGCCGTGACCTGCAGCGTCGGGCCCTCCACCTCCATGAAGCCCCGGGCGTCCAGCTCGTTGCGGATGAAACGCAGGATGCGGCTGCGCGCCTGGAACTTCTCGCGGGCGCCCTCCGTGACCATCAGGTCCAGGTAGCGGCGCCGGGCGCGCAGTTCCTCGTCCTGCAGGCCGTGAAACTTGCTGGGGAGCGGGTGCAGGCTCTTGACCAGCGGCTGCCAGGAGGTCACGTGCAGGGTCAGCTGCCCGGTCTTCGTCACGAACGGGAAGCCCCGCACGCCGATGATGTCGCCCAGGTCGATCTTCTTCGTGGTGTCGAACGCTTCCGTGTCCGCCCGGCTGAAAAACAGCTGCATCTTCCCGAACTCGTCGGTCAGGTCCGCGAAGGCCGCCTTGCCCATGTGCCGCATCAGCGTCACGCGGCCCGCCAGGGCGTACGTCTCCTCCGGCCAGGACAGGCCTGGTTCCAGCTTGCCCTCCGCGCCGGCCGGGTGCCCGGCCAGGATGTCGCGCGCGTGATGCGTGCGGGCGTACGTGTACGGGTGGGCTTCGAACCCGGCCGCGACCTGCGCGTCCAGGTTGTTCAGTCGGCTCACGGTCTGCTCGTGCAGACCCTCGGGGCGCGGGGCGGTGGGGGCGTCATCCGGCATGCCCGCCAGTATACGGACGCCGGGGAACGGGGCGGGGCCGGCAGGCGGCACCTTCCTGCCCGCCCCCCGGCCCCGCCCGGCACCCCTCGCGGGGTCAGCCCTCGATGCTCTTGACCTTGTACTTGACCTGCTTGCCGTTGTCGAGGTTGACCACGAAGGCCTCGCCCTTCTTGCGGCCCATCAGTTCCTTGCCCACCGGGCTGTCCTCGCTGATGCGCGGCAGGCTGCCGCCCAGCACCGCCGCTTCCGGCGCGGAGACGACCTGCACCTTCATCTCGTTTTTCGCCGTCTCGTTGGACAGCACCACGATGGTGCCCAGTTCCACGCGCCCGCCGTTGCCGCCCTCGTGGTCCTCCAGGATGGTGGCGCGGGCCAGGGTGTCCTCCAGCTCGTCAATGCGGGCCTCGATCGCCATCTTCTCCCGCTTGGCGTCCTCCAGTCCGGTGTCTTCCGTGTCGGCGCTGGTTTCCATCTGCTCCTGCAGGATGCGGGTCGCTTCCGCCAGGCGCTGCTGCTCCTGCTCCAGGGTCTTCTGAAGGCGCTCGAAGCCTTCGCGCGTGAGTTTCACCTGTCTGATGGGCTGGGTCACTCTGTGTGCCTCCGTTCAGGCCGGGCGTGCTGGCCTGGAAAGTCGCGGGAAAAGGGCCGTGCCGGGATTCGAAGCTGGAATCAGCGCGCATTCTGCCACACGCACCCCCCCGCAGCAATGCAGCCCGCCCCGCCCCCGCCTACGCGGGCTGCGCCGGGCGGGTCCAGGCGCGGGTCAGCAGCGCCAGCCCCAGCAGCGCCGCCGCCCCCCCCAGGAACGCCACGGGCACCGCGCCCGCCCCGAAGCGCGCCACCAGCTGCCCCACCAGCCACGGCGCCGCCGCGCCCCCCACCGACCCCGCCACCAGCAGCGGAGGCACCCACCGCACCGGCAGGCTCGCCGTCATCCACGCCAGGGTCGTCCCGAACACCGGCGCCAGCGCCAGCCCCGCCCCCAGGCACGCCAGGGCGGCCAGCGGCTTCACGAACAGCAGCGCCGTGAACCCCAGCGCCAGCCCCGCACTCCCCAGCACCAGCGTCCCCGGCTGCCAGCGGCCCCCCACCACGCCCGCCAGCAGCCGCCCGGCGGTCATCGCCAGCCAGTACCCGCTCACGATCAGCGCCGCGCCGCCCACGCCCAGCGCCTCCAGGTACCGCGCCGCCCACGCGCCGTACCCGACCTCCAGGAACACGTACATGAACAGCAGCGCGGCAAACAGCGCGAACAGCCCCACCGACGGCCGCTGCGCCTCCACCTCCGGCCGCGCCTGAATGGCCGGCACGTTCCACACCCGGATCACCACCAGCGCCGCCGCCCCCAGCACCGCCACCGCCAGGAACGGCAGGGCCGCCACCGGAAGCGCCGCCGTGCGCCCCAGGCCCGCCACCAGCAGCGGCGCCAGCATGCTGCCCAGCCCGAAGCACGCGTTCACCAGGTTCGCATGCCGCGTACCCAGACTCCCATACGCCGAGTTCAGGCCCGCACTCACGTTCCCCAGCCCGAACCCCCCCAGCAGCGCACACGCCACCGCCAGCGGCCACGACGGCGCCAGCGCCACACCCGTCACCCCCAGCGCCAGCAGGACCAGCCCCGCCACCACGATCCGGCGCAGCGACACCCACGCCAGCAGCACCCCCACCAGCGGCGGCGCCGACGCCGACCCCAGAAAGTGAGCGCTGGCAATCACACCCACCCCTGCCGTGTCCACCCCGAACCGCTCCTGAAACAACGGAAACGCCGGCCCGTACATCGCCTGAATCACGCCCAGCGTCAGGAACGAAGCCAGCCCCGCCGCCAGCACAGGCAGACGGGGCGCAGGATCGGAAGGACTCACCGGGAGAGCTTACACGAGGCGCATCAGGGCGCCCCGGGACCACGCAGCTTACTTGACGATGGCGACCAGCGACACGAGCAGAATGCCCGTCTTGCCCCCCGGATCGAACCGGTACCCGATGCTGGGACCCACCATGGTCGGGAGGGAATCCGTGCGGAAGAACAGGTCCCCGTAGACGTACGTGTAATCGTTCGTCCAGTCGCGCACGGCGCGGCCGCGCACGGCTCCCAGGCCAAAGACGGGGGACGGCCAGCCGCCCGGCAGTCGGTAGGTGACGCTGGCCGTGGACTGCTCATACCGGCTGACTCCGAACTCCGGGATGATCACCTCGCCGGTCACGAACCGCTCGAAGTGCGAGGCGTCCAGCACCAGGCCCGGCAGCGGCGAGACGTTCACGGCGGCGTAGAAGTCCGCGCTGAGCTGACCCAGCCACGGCACGGGGAACAGGTAGTACCGGCCGGTGGCGGCCACATAGGTGTTGAATTTTCCGAAGGTCTGCCCGTACCCCACCGTGGCCTCGGTGCGGGTGTAGGGCGCGGCGAGGTCTCCCTTGAAGGCCAGTCCGGCCGTGTTCAGCACGCGCACCCGGTCGTTCCACAGCGTGAAGGCGTACCCGCCGGAGAAGTCGGAGAGGCCGCCGTCCCGGAGGATCCCGCTGAACTGCATGCCCTTGTAGGGATCGTGGGTGACCTGAAGGGTGGGCACGTTGTAGAACTTTCCGACGGCGAAGGTGGTGTCGTTCGTGCGCAGGCTGACGGCCGCGTCCAGGTAGGTGGGGGCCTTGACCAGCGTCAGGCGGATGTCCAGCGGGGTGGGCAGCGGGAAGTAGCGCACGCCGTAGCCGTCGGTGTTCGAGACGACCGCCTGCAGGGACCCGAAGCGGCTGAAGTAGTCCGGGGGCAGCTGAAACCCGCCTGTGGTCTGGGCGGCGGCGGTGCTGAGGCTGAGAGCGGCGCCCGCGAGCAGGGCCCGGGCGGCATGAAGAAGGCGGGTCATGACCCGCCCATTGTGCCGCACGACGTTGACACAAAGATCACTGGCGCGAATCTTCAGCGTCTGACGTTGACGATGGTGACGCCGTGGCCGCCCTGGTTGGCTTCGGCGTCGTGGAAGGATTCGACGTTCTTGTCGGTTTTGAGGTAGTCGCGCAGGGTGCGGCGCAGGACGCCCATGCCCTTGCCGTGCACGACGCGCAGGGGGCTTTCTTTCATGGCGCGGGCTTCGAGGATGGCGGTGCGGAGTTCTTCCACGGCTTCCTCAACGCCCAGGCCGCGGAGTTGCAGTTCGCTGCTGAAGGTGTTGGGGGTGGTGCCGGCGAAGCTGAAGCCGCTGCGGAGTTTGGGCTGGCCGGGGGCGGGTTTGGGTTCCTGTTTGAGGCGGACGTCGCGGCGTTTCACGCCGACTTTCATGACGCCGAGCTGCACGACGAGGTCGTCGCCGCGCAGTTCGAGGACCTGGCCGCTGGCGTTGTAGGCGGGGACGTCCACGTTGCTGCCGACGCGGATGGGGTCGCCACGGTCCTCGCGGGCCGGGGGGGCGGGGCGGGCTTTCTGCGCGGCGGTGCGCAGTTCGCGGAGTTCCTGCATGACGCGGGGGCGGGCGGTGTCTTCCTGGGCGCGGGCGCGCAGGGTGCGGACGCGTTCGATGGCGTCGGCGTAGAGCGCCTCGGCTTTCTGGGCGGCCTCGGCGAGCATCTCGGTGCGGCGCGTTTCGAGGGTCTCGCGTTCCTGGCGGACGCGGGCGAGTTCGGCCTCGGCACCCTGGCGGGCCTGGGTGGCCGTCTCGAGTTCGCGGGCGAGGTCGCGGCGTTCGCGTTCCAGCCCCTCGAGCATGCGTTCCATGATCCCGGCCTCGGGGCCGAGCAGGTCCTCGCCGCGGGCGAGGACGCCGGCGGGCAGGCCCATGCGGCCGGCGATGGCCAGGGCGTAGCTGCGGCCGGGCTGGCCGACCTGGAGGTGGTAGGTGGGGCTGAGGGTGTCGAGCTGGAAGCCCATGCTGGCGTTTTTCAGGCCGGGGGTTTCCAGCGCGAAGAGTTTCAGGGGGGAGAGGTGGCTGGTGATGATGCCGCGGGCGTCCTGCGTGAGCAGCGTTTCGATGATCGCCTGGGAGAGCGCGGCGCCCTCGTCGGGGTCGGTGCCGCTGCCGAGCTCGTCCACGAGGACAAGGGTGTCGGGGCTGGCGTGGCGCAGGACGTAGCGCAGGTGCTTGAGGTGGGAGGCGAAGGTGCTGAGGCTCGCCTCGATGCTCTGCTCGTCGCCGATGTCCACGAGGACGTCCTGGACGACGGGCAGCTGGGCGCTGGCGGCGGCGACGTACAGCCCGCACTGGTGCATCAGGACGGCCAGCCCGAGGGTCTTGAGGGTGGCGGTCTTGCCGCCCATGTTGGGGCCGGTGATCAGGAGCAGTTTGGTGTCGCCCAGCGCGATGTCGTTGGGGACGGGGTTCTCGATAAGGGGGTGGCGGGCCTCGCGCAGGTCGTACTGGCCGCTGGGGGCCTGTTCGGGGCGGTTGAGGCGCCAGTCGCGGGCGAGGCGGGCCTTGGCGGCGATCAGGTCCAGTTCCCCGACGGTGATCAGGGTCATGGGCACGTCGGCGTCGGCGGCAAACGCTCCGGACAGGTCGGTGAGAATGCGGCGGACCTCGGCTTCCTCGTCGAGGATCAGGCGGGTGAGTTCGTTGTTCAGCTGCGTGACGGCGGCCGGTTCCACGAAGTACGTCTGCCCGGTCGCGGAGGCGTCCACGATGATGCCCTGCACAGTACCGACGCGGCTGGCCTGGACGGGCAGCACGTAGCGGTCGCGGCGGATGGTGACGATGTGCTCCTGCAGGACGTCCGCCCATTTTTCCAGGGTGCTGGCGAGCTTCTCGCGGATGCGGCCGCGCAGCGGCTCGATGCGTTTGCGCAGGTCCCGCAGGCGGGGGCTGGCGTCGTCACGGACCTGCCCTTCGCGGTCCAGGGCGGACAGCACGCGGCGCACGAGCTCGGAGTGGTCGCCGAGGCCCAGGGCAACCTCGCGCAGCGGGCCGCGGGAGTTCGCGCCGATGGCGCGTTTGACGGTCATGGCGCCGTCCAGGGAGTACGCGGCCTGCAGCAGTTCCTGACCGCTGAGCACGCGGCCTTCCTGGGCGCGGGCGTGCAGTTCGCGGATGTCGTGAATGCCGCCCAGGCTGAGGCTCACGCCGAACAGGGCGTCTTCGACCTCGTCCAGTTCCCGCGCGATGCGGCCGGGGTCGTCGCTGGGCTGAAGCGCCCGGGCGCGCTCGGTGCCCAGCGACGTCGCGCTCCGTTCCGCGAGGGCGTCACGGACACGGGGGAAATCCAGGGCATTCAGGGCGCGGGCATCGAACGGCATCTCGGGTACGCAGCATAACAACGTGCCCGGGAGAAAACGTGCGCTGAGTGGCTTACCGGCCTGTGTCCGGCGCGGCGGCATCCGGCCCGGGTGCGACTGGCTGAACATGACGAGACTTCCCATGTGGATTCTGTGTCGCCTGGGCACGAAAGCGGGGGGCCGGCCAGCAGTCCGGCTGGCGCGGGAAACGCCGGCACAGCACGAGGAGGCCGTCATGCCCATGACGGCAGCGACGGCCCTCACGTTTCCCGCGATGGTGCGGCACGCCGGGGCCACCAGCTCTCCGATCCACCGGCCCCGTGCGGCCCGGACCGCGCGCCGTTCTGCGTCCCGGTGCATGGCCTTGACCCGCGCTGCATACCGCGCTATATTTTTCTCTATCAGCGCCCAGGTGGCGCGTTTTTTATTGCCTGTCAGGCACCTTGGCCTGCTTCCGGCCGGGCATGACGGCGGGGCGCTGCTCTTATACTCCCGCCATGCATTCCCCCCCTTTCTCCGCGCTGGCAGCTGTGTACGACGCGATCATGGCGGACGTGGAGTACGACCACTGGGCGGATTTCGTGCTGTCGTACGCGCGGGACGGCGGGCTCACGCCGGGAGCGGCGCTGGACCTGGCGTGCGGCACGGGCGGGTTCACGCGTGAACTTGTCGCGGCCGGGCTGGACGTGACCGGCCTGGATTTCAGCGAGGAGATGCTGCGCGAGGCGCGGGTCCGGACGCCGGGCGTGACGTTCGTGCGCGGCGACCTGCGGACCTTCACGCTGGAGCGGGCCTTTGATCTGGTCACGTGCGTGTTCGACAGCCTGAACAACCTGCTCACCCCGGAGGACCTGGGGGCGGCGCTCGCGCGGGCGCACGCGCACCTGCGCCCCGGGGGCCTGTTCGCGTTCGACGTGAACACGCGCGTGGGCGTGCGGGAACTGTGGGAGGGGGACGCCATCGAGGGCCTGGCGCCGCTGCAGGGCGGCGGGGAGGTGCACTACCACTGGTCGCATCACTTCGACCCGGACGCCGAGGTGGGCGTGGTGCAGGCCTTCTGCCGGGTGGGGGACCAGGAGTTCGTGGAGACGCACCGCGAGCGCGGCTACGACCCGGCTGAACTGCGGCCCCTGCTGGAGGGCGCGGGGTTCACGCGTTTCGAGATCGTGGAGTACCCGGATTACGCAGACCCGGCGCCGGACGTGCCGCGCGTGTGGGTGTTCGCGTGGCGGGAGGCGGGTCAGTGACCGGGGCGGGCCCGGCGCTGCCGGTGCTGGGCGCGGGCGGCTGGGGTACGGCCCTGGCGGTGAGTGCCGCGCGGGGCGGGCAGGCGGTGAGGTTGTGGGCGCGGCGGCCGGAGTTCGCGGCGCGGCTCTCCCGCGAGCGGGTGAACGCCGAGTACCTGCCGGGCGTGGCCCTGCCGGATGACGTGGAGGTCACGGCGGATCTGGGCGCGGCGGTGGCCGGGGCGGAGTTCGCGCTGGTGGTCGTGCCGAGCGTGGGCGTGCCGGACCTGCTGGCGGACCTGCCGCGGGACCTGGGCGTGGTGCTGTGCGCCAAGGGCCTCGCGCCGGACGGTGAGCGCCTGACGGACCTGGCCCACGAGCTGGGCTTCACGCGGGTGGCGGTCCTGAGCGGCCCGAACCACGCCGAGGAGGTCGGGCGGGGCCTGCCGGCCGCGACGGTGGTGGCCAGCACGGACGAGGCGCTGGCGCTGGGCGTGCAGCGCGCCCTGATCACGCCCACACTGCGGGTGTACACGAGCGCGGACGTGGTGGGCGTGGAGCTGGGCGGCGTGCTGAAGAACGTGATCGCGCTGGCGGCCGGGATGGTGGACGGCCTGGGCCTGGGCGACAACGCCAAGGCCGCCCTGACCACCCGGGGCCTGAGGGAGATGGTGCGGTACGTGGTGTCGCAGGGCGGCGCGGACGACACGGTGTACGGCCTGAGCGGCCTGGGGGACCTGATCGCCACGGCCACCAGCCGGCACAGCCGCAACCGCGCGGCGGGCGAGGCGATCGCGCGCGGGGAGCACCCGGGGCAGGGTGGGAAGGTGGTGGAGGGCCTGCGCACTGCGGACCTGCTGGATTCCTGGGCGACGGCGCACGGGGTGGACCTGCCGATCGTGCGGGCCGTGCACCGGGTCACGGCGCGGGAGTGGACGCCGGCGCGCGGCGTGGCGCACCTGATGGAACGCGAGGCGAAACCGGAGTAGGGCCCGGGGTGGTCTTTGCCCCCGCCGGTTTGACTCGGGACCAATTCGGGCCTTATTTTTCCGTGCTGGCCGAGAGGTGCAGCCGCAGTCAATGACGGATGGTGTACCTGCACATCCGGCCGGGTACCAAATGTTGTACCTTCAGGGGCAGGAAGGTGTTACAGTTCACGCTGTACCACGAGACCCCACCGCCCACTGGTTCCCGCCCGCCCAGCGCTGCCGGAATCCTTCCCTGGACTGGCCCGCGCCCGTCCCCAGCCCCTTTCGCGTTTCAATCCCGCTTTCCCCTGTTTCCCTTCAAGGAGTCCCCATGACGACCCTGGCCTCGCAGCCCCTGACGAACTTCGACGAGAACGCCCAGCACATCGCCAAGCGGCAGTACCTCCAGCCCGGCGACGGGGACGTGGGCGGCATGTTCCGCCGGATTGCGAACTGGGTGGCGGGCGCCGAGACGGAAGCCGAGCGGGAGCACTGGGCGCAGGCGTACTTCGACCTGATGGCCGAGAAGAAGTTCTGCCCCGGCGGGCGCGTCCTGGCCGGCGCGGGCACGCAGCACGGCAACGTCCTGAACTGCTTCGTGCAGGGCGCCACCGAACACGCTCCCAGCTCCTTCGAGGGCGTGATGGAGGTCGCGAAGAAACTCGCGCTGGTCACCAAGGTCGGCGGCGGGAACGGCGTGAACCTGGACGTGTACGCCCCCCGCGCGCAGAGCAGCCGCGCGGACAGCGGCGTGCGCGGCTGGGCGTACATGAGTGCCACGCACGCCGACGTGGAGGATTTCATCGAGGGCATGATGCGCCCCCCCACCCAGCCCGACGGGGACAAGCAGCCCGTCGCCGTGCGCAACTGGACGCGGGTGGTGTACGGGCAGGTGATCCGCCCGGACCTGGTGGCCCTGGCCCGCGCGAACGGCGTGTCGGTGGTCCGCACCCTGCCTGAGGGCGTGCAGGCCGTACCGGACGACATGGGCGGCATCATCGACGCGGCCCGCAAGGTCGCCGAGGACGCCAAACTGGGCCTGGAACCCCGCATCGACCTGAGCAGCATGCGGGCCGAGGGCGCGCCCATCAAGGGCTCCGGCGGCACCAGCAGCGGCCCCGTGAGCTTCCTGCTGGAAATCTTCGACAACTTCCTCGAATGGGCGAACCGCGGTGCCGAGCAGAGCGGCCCCATCAACACCCTGCGCTTCGTGTACGCTCCTGTGCTGCGCGTGGTGCGCCAGGGCGGCACGCGGCGCGGCGCGGGCATGGCGACCATCAGCATCGAGCACCCGGACGTGCTGGACTTCCTGACTGCCAAGGACCTGGACCGCGAGGCCTCCGAGGGCGACATCAGCACCTTCAACATCAGCATCCTGGTCACGCAGAAATTCTGGGAGACCCTGGAACAGGGCGCCCTGTGGCACTTCGACGCGCAGGACGTGCCCGGCAAGTACCACCTCGTGCCGCAGCAGGGCGGCTTCAACGGCCAGATTCCGGAGCTGCCCGACCGGGCCGAGGACGGCGCCCGCGGCGTGCCCGTGTACCGCAGCGCCCAGCCCGGCCTGTTCGACGCCAGTGAGACCCGCCCCGGCATTCCCGCACAGTGGCTGTGGGACCAGATCGCCCAGCACGCCTGGAGCACCGGCGAGCCGGGGCTGATCTTCAACGACCGCGTGAACGAGTACAGCGCCCTGAAAAACCTCGGGGAACGCTACGAGATCCGCAGCACCAACCCCTGCGGCGAGATTCCCCTCACCGTGGGTGAACCCTGCGACCTGGGCGCCATCAACCTCGCCGCGTACGTGAAAGGCAGCGACTTCGACTACGCCACGTTCCGCGCCGACGTGCGCACCTGCGTGCGCTTCCTGGACGACGTGCTGGACGTCAACGTGTTCGCGCTGGAAGACAACCGCGTGGCGTCCCAGGACCTGCGCCGCCTGGGCCTGGGCGTCATGGGCCTTGCCGACGCCCTGATCAAGATGGGCCTGCGCTACGACAGCGAAGCCGGCCGCACCGCCATCAGCGAGATCATGAGCGCCCTGCGCGAGGAAGCCGTTGCCGAAAGCGAACGCCTCGGCGTGGAACGCGGCGTGTACCCCGTCTACGCCCGCCACGAGAAGAAGATCCCCCACGCGCCCCGCCGCAACGTGGCCGTCCTGACCGTCGCCCCCACCGGCACCACCAGCATGCTCATGGGCGTCAGCAGCGGCATCGAACCCGTGTTCAGCCCCTTCATCTGGCGCAAGATCGGCAGCGAATACCGCGCCCTCCTCGCCCCGCTGTTCGTGGAACTCCTCGAAACGTACCCCGCCCCCAGCGGCATGGAAGGCAAGGACGGCGGCTGGGACTGGGACAAGGTCACCGAAGCCGTCAGCGAGAACCACGGCAGCGTCGTCGGCCTGCCCTTCATCCCCGACGCGCTGCAACAGGTGTTCGTCTGCGCCCACGACATCAAACCCGAAGACCACGTCCGCATGCAGGGCGCCGTGCAGACCGCCTTCGACGCCGAAGGCTACGCCGCCAACAGCCTCAGCAAAACCATCAACCTGCCCAACAGCGCCACCGTGCAGGACGTCAAAACCGCGTACGAGGAAGCCTACCGCACCGGCTGCAAAGGCATCACCGTGTACCGCGACGGCAGCCGCCAGTTCCAGGTCCTCAGCACCAGCAAGAAAAAAGAGAAAAAGACTGAGGACACCCCCACCCAGCCCGAAACGCAGACCACCACCGCCAGCGTGGATCTGACCCCCGCACCCACCCCCGCCCCGGCCGCCCCCAGCACCCAGCCCGGCACGCCCGCCCCCAAATACCAGCGCCCCGCCCGCCTCGCCGGAGTGACCGACATGGTGAAACTCACCGACCCCACCAGCGGACACCGCCGCAGCTTCCTCGTCACCGTCAACCACCTCGACCGCAAGCCCGTGGAAGTCATGGTCATTTCGGGCCGCGCCGGCGACGAAGCGAACGCCGACAGCGAAGCCCTCGGCCGCGTCGTGAGCATCGCCCTGCAACACGGCGTGCCCGCCCAGGCCATCATCAAAACCCTGCGCGGCATCAACGGCGGCCTGTACGGCAGCTACAACGGCCGCCTCGTGGGCAGCAAAGCCGACCTGATCGCCGTCGCCCTGGAAACCTTCGCCAAGGACCTGGGCGACGCCCCCGCCCTGCCCCCGCTGGCTGGCGGCAGCACCGACCACGCCCCCAGCAGCGAACCGCACGGCGTGAGCGTGGACGGCATGCAGCGCGAACGCTGCCCCGTGTGCGAGGAGAAAGCCATCATCCGCGAGGAAGGCTGCCTCAAATGCCAGGCCTGCGGCTACAGCAAATGCGGGTAAAAAGGGTGGTTCGAGAGCAGTTCCAGACTTAACGATATGAGGAGGCGACGTGACTGTCGCCTCCCGCTTCTATGTGGCTCAATCTCTACCAGCCTAATTTCAGCTTCCAGTATGCGGAACCCAGATCGCGCCGATCGAAGACCACGTATTCAGTCACAGCGGTAACACCGCAATACACCTTTGTCTGAGTACTGCCTTCCTTGCGCCAGAGCATTGTTTTGACCTGCGGCGCCTTGACGCGCCGGACATAAGACAGACAAGACTCAAGATCATCCGCCGACAGTTGCTCCACTTCATCGTCCAGGGAAAAGTCTTTAAGCATCTGAACAGCTACATCGTTGTCCCTAGGGCTGACAAAAGCGTAGTTCAGGTATTGAGCGGTCGTTTCCTGACCACCCAGCCTGGGAATGACCCAGTTGAAGGTCAGCTTGCCTGAAGGCGCCCGAAAGACCTGATCTATGACCCTCCAGTCTCCAGCAGTTCGAGTACGCTCCGAAAGCAGATTAAGTGAGTAGTCGCGCGCAAAATTCTGCATAAATGGCGTGAGAGCTGCCAGCCCCCAACCGCTCAGGGCCATGACAGTGGTCACAAACGCGGTGGCGCCGTGCCCGAGAAGTTGTAGGGACTCACTACCAAGGCTTTTGGGCTTCATTTCTGCCGTCCCGCATCTAGAGGCCTATAACGACTGAAATAAAACGCTTCCTGTTGCAGAGTGTTTGGTGTCTTCCAGATGTCACTGGCCTGCGGATCCCAGTTGTAACCACTTACTTTCTTCTTAACCCCAGACCAGGTAAACCGGTCTGTCTTAGGGAACCACCAGATCGCTTTGTCTACACCAATACGGTAGACCCCACCCTGCGCTACGGAAGCAGGAAGTTGTGCATTAGGCGTCGACTCAGCAATCATCATTTGAATACCCTTTCCATCTGGCCCTGGTCCGACACGCGTTACGACCCGAATATGGCCCTCTAGCCACATGGTATCCCCCGGTCTGACTTCTTTGGGCGAGTCCACTTTAGTGAATTGACCTCCGTTGCCGTGCAAACTGCCGGAGTTTCTGTACTCACGTACTCCAGCATCTCCCAGATGAGGATCTTTCCCCACAACATTTGTGGTCGCATAGTCAAGCGCTTGGGTAACAAATCCTGAGCAATCAACCCCTATGCCGTATTTCTTCAGCCAGCCAGTCACCATCGCCGACGAAATATTTTGTGGGGGCACACCGAAGGGGTTCATATCTACAAGCGTCTGAGTGAAGCGAGCCATTTCAGCAGGACTCCCCTTACCATAGGTTGCCAAGCTAGGCGCCTTATAGAAAACACGGAGGTCGGCCGCATTCATGTTGCGGCGATTGGCCATGACTTGGTCTTTCATGTCGCCACTGAAAATGAAATAGGGCGTTCTGATACTTAGCTGCTTCGACTTTCTCTCTGCTCCCGCTTGCCAGTTTACCGTCACCGAAAATACAAATTTTTCCGTAAACGCTTCAAGCGCTTCAGTGACACGTCCATCGAAATCGTGCGATGGCGCAGCAGGCTGGGTCTCGGGGACTTGAGTCTGCGCTTGGACTGGTGTCGGAGGTTTAGTTTTCCCTGCAGCAACCGCCCCAGCGGGAGACAGCTCGGGAACCTGCCTGAAGTAGTTCGTGACGAACCCCTGCTCTCGAATCTCGCCAGCTGCCTCCAGCCGCGTGATCAGACCGTCGTTATTCGTGTCGAACTGCCGGTTCGACTCGTAATTGTCGTTCTTGTCTGTGGAGCGATACCAGATTTCCGACTCCCGGCCTGGGGCAAGAATCTCTTGATAAATTGCGTCGTACTTATCGCCCGGCGTTAATTTGTTGATAGGTATAGTGAAGTAAAGCACCACGAATTTCATCTGCTCAGCGGGAGTCATGTTCAGGAGTTCACCACGGGAGACTGATGTCGCCGTGACTCCAAGCTCCTTCGCTTTTTTCTTGCCTGCTGAGGTTTCCAGAAACTGATTTAACGCAGGGATCCCTACACTCGGTGTGAACTGAATCAATCCAACCGCACCTTTCTTACCCTTCCGCCGAGCCTCCTCATTTTCTACACCTGGGCTGAATGTTCCCGCCGATTCATAACCGATAACCGCAGCCAGGTCGTTTGGATTAATGCTCAGCTTCTGTGCGCCCCAAAGAATCGCCTGCTGCACTTCCGCATTACCGTCAAAGCCCTTTAAACCTGTTTTGACAGCCTGCCATTGCGCCTGATCAGGGGACGAATTGGGGTTGGCAGGTCCGTCTTGTTGATTGGCCTGGAGTTCAGGTCGACCAGGGGACTCCAACTCTCCATTATTCAAAGCACCTTTTGACAGTTGTGACACTGCGGAACTTGACTTGCCTGGAGCAGGTATTGGCAGTGGGGCCGGACGGGTGCGGATCAGACGCAGCGTATCCACGCTAAACTCCTTATTCCGGAAGGAGGCGCTGAGCATATGCCCAGATGGACTGAAGCGTCCTTCAAAAACCGCTTCATTCTCGGTACCTTTCAGAACAAAGGTGTGGTCTTCCCGAAGTTGTCCTTCCAGATGCCACCCTTCATTACGCCTTCCGGGAGAAACCTGGTAACGCGCGTGAAGATGACCGCTGATGTCACGTTGAACGCGTAGCTGAAAGTTGATACCTTTGGCCGCACCGCTGAAGTTCCGTGTCCAGGCCTGCTCAGCGGGCTTCAGAGCGGGAATCTGTCTTGAGGGAATTGCTGGAGCTGTGGCCTGTGGACTCTTGGGAAGCTGGGCTTTCCGAGGTTTCTCAGCAAACATAAGTCACCTTGAACAGTTGAGGACGCGAGCTTTTCAGGACCGGTCCTCAACTTATCCCATTCACTTCCAGCATCTTGCCGAAGTTGACGCAGCTCTTGACAGAGAGGTTGTTTGACGGGTTCGACAAGCATTCTCAGTGACTGAAACCAACCCGGCCACTGCAAACAACACCTGTCGAAGCGAAGATCAGGTTCTCACCGCCCCAGCTTGAGGACGCGGCCGCTGCCGTATTCGGCGACGTACAGTTCGCCGGCCTCGTCCTCTCCGAAGGTGGAGGGGTTCTCGACCTTGCCCAGGCTGGCCTTGTTCCAGGTGGTGCCGGTCGTGCGGGCGGCCCAGACGGTGCCGGTGGCGAAGTCGGCGAACACGTACTGGCCTTTGAGGGTGGGAATGGCCTGGCCGCGGTACACGTAGCCGCCGGTGATGCTCTGTCCTTCCTGGCGGCCGTAGACGAGGACGGGTTCGGTGAGGCCCTGGGTGCGGCAGCCGTTGGCGGGTTCGAAGCAGGTGCGGCCTTCGCGGGTGCGCCAGCCGTAGTTCTCGCCGCCTTTGCTGTTGCGGGGCTGACGGTTGACTTCCTCAAAGGCGTTCTGGCCGACGTCCGCGATGATGAGGTCGCCGGTCTGCCGGTCGAAGGAGAAGCGCCAGGGGTTGCGCAGCCCGTACGCCCAGATGTGGGGGTTGGCGCCCTGCCGGTTCAGGAAGGGGTTGCCCGGGGCGGGTTTGGCGTCGTCGCCGCTGACGTCGAAGCGCAGGATCTTGCCGAGGGGGGAGTTCAGGTTCTGGCCGTTGTTCTGCGGGTCGCCGCCGGACCCGCCGTCGCCGAGGCCCAGGTACAGGAATCCGTCCGGGCCGAACGCGAGCTGGCCGCCGTTGTGGTTGGCGTAGGGTTGCTTGGCGGTGAAGAGGACCTTGGCGGTGTTGGGGTCGGCGCGGCTGAAGTCGGGGGTGGCGGCGTAGCGGGCGAGGACGGTGTCGCCGTTGCGGTCGGTGTAGTGCACGTAGAGGCGCCGGTTGGTTTCGTATTTGGGGTCGAAGGTGAGACCGAGCAGGCCGCGTTCGCCGCCAGCGCGGGTGAGGGCACTGAGGTCCAGGAAGGGCGTGGTTCGCACGTTCCCTCCCTCGATGACCCGGATCTGTCCGGGCTGGAGGGTGGCGTACAGGCGGCCGGAGCCGTCGCCGGCGTGGGTGAGGGTGGTGACCTGCTTCAGTCCGGTCGCGTACGGGGTGAACCGCACCTGTGGCGCTCCCTGTGCCAGGGCGAGGGTGGTGAGCAGGGCGGCGCCGGTCAGCGCCGCGCGGACAGAGTGGCGGGACATAGGCCAGTGTGCCGGGTGCGTGGGCGGGGGAACTGTAAGCCGCGCCTCTCGCCGGGGCGGGTACGCTGGAGCATGACCCCTCCCCTGCCGGCTGCCCTGGAGTCCTATCGTCATCCTGGCCCGGAGCGCTTTCAGCTGTACGGCGTGCTCATGCTGCTGCTGGTTGGCACGGCGGTGCTGGGGCGCGGGCGGCCGGGGGATCTGGGCACGCGGGAGACGTTGCGGCGCAGTCCCTTCGCGCGGGTGATGTTCATGGACATCGGTGCCCTGAGCACGCTGGGGGCGCTGTACCTGCTGCTGAACGGGCGAACGCCGGTGCGGGTGCCGGGTGCGGTGGCGTCGCTGTTCGCGGGGAGTTTCGCGCTGCTGCCCGCCCTGGCGTACGAGGACTGGGCGAAGATGCAGGAGAAGGCAGGAACAGGTACCGAGGAATACCGGCGGGACTGACGGCGGGCAGGTGCGTCCTGCCGGCCGGGCGGTCTCCCCTACCATGCGCGCATGCGTCGTCTTCTCGTTCTGCTGGCCCTGTGCACCGGGGGGATGTCTGGGGCGCAGGCCCTGCCTTCGGTGTCCGAGGTGCAGAAGCTGCCCCTGCTCCACGATCCCGCTGCGCCCGTGGTGAAACAGGTCTTCACGGCCGCGGAGCGGAACCTCATCTCCGGGGTGGCGCGGGCCGTGAATGCCCGCCGGGAGTTCCAGGCCTTCCTGGCGAGGCATGGGGCCAGTCCCATCAATTCGAATCACGTGCTGCTGTCCTTCGTGGCTCCGTTCCGTTCGGCGGTGGCGGAGCGCCTGACGGTCTTGCAGGTGTTTGCCGGTGATGCGGCGTGGCTGGTGTTCGCGTTTGGTGAGGGCAACCGGGTGCAGGTGTACGCTTCGGCGGGGAGCGGCGGGCCTTTCTGTGCCTGGACCCAGGCGTACACCGTGAAGGACCTGAACGCGGACGGCCGGCGGGAGCTGGCCCTGGTGCAGGCCTGCGCGGACGGGCCGGGCGGAGCGTCTGCCCTTCACCTCTACGGTGCCGGTCCGGGCGGGTTTCAATTCTGGGGCTCTGCCGAACTGACCTCCCACTTTGGAGGCGATAACCGGTGGTCCATGCGGTCCAGCTGTCTATTCGTGCGGAAGGGCCGGACCTTCGAGGTCTACGCGGTCCGGCGGCTGGAGGAGGGGTTCTACCAGGGCGGGTACGGCCGGGAGAATCTCAGGCTGACCGAGGAGGGCATGGCCGTGGTGCGGGTGCATCTGCGGGTCTCGCCTGAAGCGCGTCAGTTCCCGCTGGTCCGGCTGTTCTGAGGCCCGGCAGACAAAAGGAACTCCCGCCCTGATCAAACGGGGCGGGAGCGTGAGCAGCTTGCGTTCAGTTGGTGGGGTCGTTGTCATCCTCGCGGGTGCCCTCGGCGTCGCTGACGATGTTGCGCTGTACGGCGTCCTCGCTGTGCGCGCCGGGTTCCTGACGGGCGCCGCGGCCGGGCCCGGTGTTCAGGTCGTTGGTGACGGCCTGCTGGTCGGTCATGCGGTCGGTGTTGGTGGTGTCGTTGGGGGTGCGGTTGTTGTCGCCTTCAGCCATGAGGGGCCTCCTTTGCCGTGGGGATTCGTGGGGGTCAGCGGTCGTTGTTGCCGTCGTTGCCGCCGCCGCTTTCGCTGCCGTTGCGGCGCCCGTCGCCTTCCTTCTCGTCGCGGCTGGGGTCGCCATTGCCAGGGTCGCGTTGCCCGCCGGGTTTGGGCTGGTTGTCGCGGTCGTTCTTGTGGTCGGGGTCGTTTTTCTTCTCGGCCTGGGTCATGCCTCAGGGTGCGGGCAGGGGATGGTGCGGGCGTGAGGGCAGCCTTCAGGGGCCTGATGCGGGTGTTGGGGTGGGCTTCACGGGCGGACGCGGCGGGGCAGACGGGAAACGGCCCCCGGGTGGGGGCCGTGCTGGGGGCGGGGATGTTCAGGCGTGCGTGGGGGTGCCGAGGGTGGTGGGGGTGCGGACGGTGCTGCTCGTGGGGCGGCGCAGGAAGGTGAAGGCGGCGATCACGGCGGCGAGGGCGAGCGCGGCCCAGCCGATCCAGGTGGCGATGGAACCCATGAGCCAGAAGGCATACGCGGTCAGCAGGATGCTGCGCAGGCTGTCGCCCATGAACAGCGTCTGCCGCAGTTCACCCAGTTTCGCCACTTCCGCCTTGTCGGCCGCCGGGTCCTTGCTGGCCTTCATGAACGCCCCGCTCACTTCGGTGTACGTCTTGCCCTGCGACGAGGCCATCATGTGTTCCCAGATGTAGTTGTTCGCGTACACCTGCGCCTTAGAACCCGTGTCCAGATCCGTGCCCAGGTAGGGCTTCAGGGCGTCCTGGGAGGCCTGCGGGAGGCTGGCGATGCCTTCGGCGGCGGGCATCACGATGCGTTCCTGCTTGAGCTGGTCGGACACGTACCCGTGTGCGAAGTTCCCGACGAACATGAGGGCGATCCCGACGACGAGGAGGACGAGGCTGGCGATCATGCTGATGTTGCGTTTCATGGTCTGCTCCTTGGGTGGCAGGAGGACCTGTGCGGGCGGCTGAGACTGGGGGGGGCCGCGGCTGACCTGTCGTCCTGTCGACGTCGAGTAGTTGCGCGTGTGCAACCTCCGACTGAGGTAAGCGTACGCCCTACACTTAGGTATGTCTGTCCCTCCCACGCCCCACCCCCGGGAAGACCCTCTTGAACCCCTGCCCGTAGAACGCCTGCTGCACCGCGTCGCCACGCTGCACTTCCTGATGTCTCACCGGATCGTGCAGCGCCTGGGCATCAGTCAGGTGGAGCTGTTCGCGGTGAGCATCGTTCACCTGCACGGCGGCCTCAGCGCCGGGGAACTGGCATGCGAGACCGGCCTCACGCCGGGCGCCACCACGCGCCTGATCGACCGGCTGGAACGGCAGGCGCTGCTGCGGCGCGTGCCGGACCCCGCCGACCGGCGCCGCACCGTGGTGCAGCTCGACCCGCAGGGTGTGGCCCGCCTGGACGCCGACCTGCAGCCCCTGCGGGAGCTGTACTCGAACGCCGTGAACGGCCTGGCCGGCCCTGAGCGCTCCGGGCTCACGCGGTACCTGGAGGCGGCCGCGCGGGACATGGAGGCGTTCGTGCGCCACCTGCCGCCCTGTGCCGAGCCCGCCGAGGCCGCCACCCCGTCCTGAGGTCAGTTGGCGGGGCTCAGGACGCGCAGGGCGCCGGGCTGCACGCGGATCTCCACCACGCCGCCGGGCGCGGCGCTGCGGCGCAGGTCGGTGTCCACGTGCCACACCTGCCCCAGGTCTGCCACGGTGAACACCTGCCCGTGGTCGGCGTGCACGCCGGGCTGCGTGTGGAACGTGCCGCGCAGCATGGCGGCGGCGTACTCCAGCAGCGGTTCGCGGTTCAGGGCCTGCATGCGCACCAGGGTGAACTGCCCGTCGGTGGGGTCGGCGGGCGGCGCGAGGTGCAGGCCGGTGCCGGTGCTGGGCGTGTTCATGACCTCCAGCACTGCCAGCGGGGGGCTGGGCACGCCCTGGCCGTCCACGGTGACGCGCACGCCCAGCGGCTGCTGCCGCGTGAAGACCTCCAGCATGCTGCCCAGCGCCCGCACGGGGCTTTTCGCCAGGTGCGGCCCGTAGTCGTCCAGGATGTCCGCGAACAGCCCGCAGCCGCACGCCTCGATGAAGTGGTCCTCGCCCCAGGGGCCGCGGACGAGGCCCACGTCGAACGGCCGGGGGCGGGTGCGGGCGTGCGCGCGGGCGGCGGCCAGCGGGTCCAGGGGAAGGCGCAGGGCGCGGGCCACGTTGTTCGCGGTGCCCATGGGAATCACGCCCAGCGTGACGTCCGGGCGGTTCAGCAGGTGCAGGGCGGCGCTGCGGATGGTGCCGTCCCCACCGGCGACGAACACCGTGCCGGTCGTGGCGCGCAGCAGTTCCGGCAGCGCTTCCGGGCCGGGCGTGACGTGCAGGGCGGCGTGGTACCCGGCGTCCTCCAGGGCGCGGTGCAGGTCGGGCACGGGCGCGCGGGCGCTGCTGCCGGCGCGGGCGTTGTAGATCAGCGTGGCCGGCTGTCCGGAAGGGGGCATGCGGGCCTCAGGCTAGCGCGCCGCGCGGGGCCAGGCGGCAGGGCCGGACAGGACAACGCCGCGCCCGGACAGCGGCGCGGCGTGAAGGAGGGGGAGGTCAGGGCTTGGGCGTGAGGCGGAAGTCGCGCAGGCCCAGCGTGTACGCGTCGCCGGGCGCGCCGACGGCGCCCAGAATCTGGAACTGCGCGCTGGGGTTCGTGACGGGCGCGGTGAAGGTGTACGTGAAGGTCTGCGCGGTGGGGGTCAGGTCGGCGGTGGCGTTCAGGTAGCGGGCGTAGCTGCCGCCGTTCTCGCCGACCACCACGGCCACGCTGCGGGGCGTGTCGGCGCGGCCCTGGAAGGTCAGGGTGTACGTGCGGTCCTGCGTGAGGGGCACGTTCACCTGGTTGAGCTGCACGTGCCAGTTGTTCGCCGGGTTCACGTGCGCCACCTTCAACTGGATCTCGCCGCCCTGCAGGGCGGCGCTCAGGCCGCTGGCGCCGTCCTCCCAGGTGGCCCAGTACGCGGTGCCGGGCACGCCGGGAATACCGGGGTCGCCGGGCACGTCCTGCGTGAAGGCCGCGTTGTACAGCAGGTTGCCGTCCGGGGCGGGCGGGCGCGGGCCGGCGGCGTCCCCCACGGCCCGGACCTGCACGTCGTCCAGCCACACGGCGTTCGCTCCGGCGCCGCCCAGGTTGAATTCCAGGCGGGCGGCGGCGTCGGTGGTGCCTTTCATGTCGAAGGTCAGGGTGTGCCGCGTGCGGGCGGTGCCCAGGGGCACGCTCTGCTCGCCGGAGTACGCGGCGTACCCGCGGTCCTGCCCGCCGCCCACTTTCACCATCATGGCGCGGGCGGTGCTGGCCCAGGCGTCGAAGCTCACCTCGTAGCGGCGGCCCTGTTCGATGTTCAGGCCGTCCTGGCGGACCTGCACGGCGTAGTTCACGTTGCCGGGCGCGGTGATGTCGGCCTTCAGGGCGCGGCCCTGCACGGCGTCGCTGCTCAGGGTCACGGCGCTGTCCAGCGTGAACAGCGTCCAGAAGGCACTCTGGGGCACGCCGTCCAGGTGGGTGGCGTCCGGCGTGACGCGGGGGTCGGTGTCGGCCCAGTCGAAAGACGGGTTGTACACGAGGTTCCCGTCGGGCAGCGCCGGCCGGGCCGGGCGGGGCGTCCAGGGGTAGGTCATGTCCGGGCGGGCGCCGGGGTCGCGCGCCTCGTCCTCCAGGCCGTACACGCGCACGTAGTCCACGCGCATCTCGGCCGCGTCCGGCGTGGTGGCGTCCGGGTTGCCGTCGAAGTTCCCGCCCACGGCGAGGTTCAGCAGCAGGTGGAAGGGCCGGTCGAAGGGCGCGGGCCAGGGGTTCAGGTCCGCGTCGCTCCCGGGCGGGTTTTGCGCGGCGCTCCACCACGCGGTCTTGGTCTGGGTGACCTGCCCGTCGATCTTCCAGACGATCTCCCCGGGCCGCCATTCCAGGGTGTAGGTGTGCCAGTCGTTCACGCCGCCGGGCACCTCGGCCGTGACGCCGGAGTAGGTGTTGTTGGGCCACACGCCCCCGTAGTGCAGGGTGTGCGCGACCTGCGTGGGTTTGCTGCCCCAGCCCTCGGCGATGTCGATCTCGCCGTTGGCCGCCCAGGAGGCGTACGGGCTGGGGTCTTCCGGCAGCATCCAGATGGCCGGCCACAGGCCCTTCCCGGTGGGGAACTTGGCGCGGATCTCGAATTTTCCGTACGTGCGGCTGAACTTCCCGGCGGTGCGGATGCGCCCGGACGTCCACCCGAAGGTTTGCGGGGTGCCGCCGGCCGGCGCGGTGAAGGCCTCCTTGCGGGCGGTGATGACCAGCTGGCCGTCCTCCACGCGGACGTTCGCGGGCCGGTCGGTGTAGTACTCCAGTTCGTTGTTGCCCCAGCCGGAGACGTACTCGCTGCCGTTCATGAAGCCGTTGCCGGTCTGGTGCCCCCAGTGGGCGGGGTTCAGGGTGGTGCCGGTGAATTCGTCCTGCCACAGGGGCGTGGGGCCGGACCCGGCTTCGGGCGTGCACGCCGTGAGCAGGGCCAGGGGGGCCAGCAGGGTCAGGGCCAGCCGGAAGGTGGGGGACGGGAGACGCGGGAAGGAAGGCTCGGTCATGGGGTCTCCTGGGGACGCGGGAGGGGGCTCAGTCGGCGGCGACGGGCGCGCGCACCAGGTCGCGGTACCACAGCCCGGAGTCCTTCCAGAGGCGTTCCTGCGTCTGGTAGTCCACGTAGAACAGCCCGAAGCGGCGGCTGTAGCCCCAGCTCCACTCGAAGTTGTCCAGCATGCTCCACGCGAAGTACCCGCGCAGGTCCACGCCCTGGCGGATCGCCTCGGCGCAGGCACCCAGGTGCGACTGGTAGTACGCCACGCGTTCCGGGTCGTGCACCACGCTGCCGGTGCCGCGCTCGTCCGGGTACGCGGCGCCGTTCTCGGTGATCAGCAGGTTCCGCGCGCCGTACTCGCGGTCCAGGCGCACCAGCAGGTCGGTCAGGCCCTGGGGGTACACCTCCCAGTCCATGTGCGTGTACCCGGCGCCCTGCGGGCGGGCCTGACCGTCGGCGGAGGCGTACGTGCGGCTGTAGTAGTTCACGCCCAGGAAATCCAGCGGCGCGGCGATCACGTCCAGGTCCCCGTCCCGGATGTCCGGCAGGTCCCCGGCGAAGTCCGCGAGGAGGTCCTCGGGGTACGCGGCGCGGTAGATGGGGTCCAGGAACCAGCGGTTCGCGGTGCCGTCCGCGCGGCGGGCGGCGTCCCGGTCGGCGGGGCTGTCGGTGGCGGGGTAGGCGGGCGTGAGGTTCAGCACGATGCCCAGGTCGGCCTTCACGCCCTGGGCGCGCATGGCCTGCATGGCCTGCCCGTGCCCGAGCAGCAGGTGGTGCGCGGCGGCCAGGGCGCCGCGGCGGTCCCCGCGGTGGCCGGGAGCGTGCTCGCCGATCTCGTAACTGAGGAAGCTGCTGCACCACGGTTCGTTCAGCGTGGCGATGCTCGCCACGCGGTCCCCCAGGCGCCCGGCGACGTGCGCGGCGTACTCCGCGAAGCGGTGCGCGACCTCGCGGCTGGTCCAGCCGCCCAGGTCCTGCAGGGGCTGCGGGAGGTCCCAGTGGTACAGGGTCAGGTAGGGGCGGATGCCGCGCGTGAGCAGGCCGTCCACCAGCCGGTCGTAGAAGTCCAGCCCGGCGGCGTTCACGGGGCCCGACCCGGTCGGCTGGATGCGGGGCCACGCGACGGAGAAGCGGTAGGCGTTCACGCCGAGTTCACTCAGGAGGTTCAGGTCGTCGGGCCACAGGTGATAGTGGTCGCAGGCGACGTCGCCGCTGCTGCCGTCGCGGATGCGGCCGGGTTCCCGGCAGAAGGTGTCCCAGATGCTGTCCTGGCGGCCGTCCTCACGGGTGGCGCCTTCGATCTGGTAGGAGGAGGTCGCCGTCCCGAAGATGAAGTTCGGGGGGAAATCGGCGCGCTGTACGGTCATGGTGGCTCCTTGAGGTGGGGCGGGGGTGCGGGAATGGGGCGGGGCTGGGCGGGGCTCAGCCCTTGGTGGCGCCGGCGGTGAGGCCCTCGATCAGCTGCCGGGAGGCCAGGGCGAACAGGATCAGCAGCGGCAGCACGGTCAGGGCCACGCCGCACATCAGGGCGCCCCAGTCGGTGTTAGCGATGCCCTGCAGGGCGCGGATGGCGAGCGGCGCGGTGAAGGTCTCGGCGGAGCGGAAGATGATGAGCGGGCCCAGGAAGGCGTTCCAGGACTGCACGAAGGTCACCAGGCCCAGGGTGGCCATGGCCGGCCCGCTGAGCGGCAGGATGATGCGGCGGAAGATGCCGAATTCGGTGGCGCCGTCGATGCGGGCGGCTTCCAGCAGGTCTTTCGGGATGGCGCTGCCGATATACTGCCGCATCAGGAAGATCCCGAAGGCACTCGCCATGCCCGGCACCCACAGGGCGCGCGGCTGGTCGATCCACCCCAGGGCCTGCATGATCAGCGCGAACGGCACGATGTTCAGCGTGCCGGGAATCAGCATGGTGGCCAGCAGCAGCGCGAACAGGGGCTTCTTGCCCTTGAAGTCGTACATGGCGAACGCGAAGCCGCCCAGCGTGCAGAAGAACATAGTGGTGGCGGTGGTCAGGACCGCCAGGTAGGTGCTGTTCCAGAGGTTGCGCCAGAACGGCGTGCGTTCCATCAGGCTGGTGTAGTTCTCGTCCAGGTTCGTGCCGAACCACAGGGGCGGCGGCAGCTGGAAGATCTCGTCGCGGGGGTGGGTGGCGAACACGAACATGAAGTAGAAGGGCGCGATGGTGAGCACGGCGCCCAGCAGGATCAGCAGGTACGCCCCCAGCCGCGACAGGGGCGGCAGGGTGCCCCGGGCCGGGCGGCGGGTGACGGCGGGGGCGCGGTCGGTGAGGCTGGTCATGTCAGTTCTCCCCGGCCAGGCCGCTGCGGCCGAACACGCGGTTGTTCAGCAGGGTGAGCACGCCGATCACCAGGAACAGCAGCCAGGACATCGCGGCGGCCACGCCGGCGTCGCTGTAGTTGGCGTACGTGCGGTACATGTACATCACGGTGGTCAGGCCCGACTGGCCGGCGCCGCCGCTGGTGCCGGTCAGAATGAACGGCTCCTCGAACAGCTGCAGCCCGCCGATCAGGCTCAGGGTCACGGCAAGGAACATGGTGGGGCGCAGCAGCGGCAGCGTGATGAACCGGAACTGCTGCAACGGGGTGGCGCCGTCCACGGACGCGGCCTCGTACAGGTCGCGGGGAATGGCCTGCAGGCCCGCGAGGTACAGCAGCATGTTCCAGCCGGTGTACCGCCAGATGATCACGGCCGCGATGGCCGGCTGCACGTACTGCTTCTCGCCCAGCCAGTTGATCTTCTCGGCCGGGAACAGCCCGCCGATCAGGGGCAGTGTGTGCAGGGCGTTCAGGGCGGCGTTGATCACGCCGTACTGCCAGGAGAACAGCGTGAAGAAGATCACCGAGATCGCCACGATGGACGTGATGTACGGCAGGAAGTACACGGCCGTGACCAGGTTCTGCAGCCGCCGCAGCACGCCGTACACCGCGAACGCCAGCGGGATCGCCAGCAGGTGCTGCGGCAGGCCCGACATGACGGCCAGCAGGGCGGTGTTTTTCAGGGACAGCCAGAAGGTCGGGTCGGTCAGGTTGTCCGTGTAGTTCCGCCAGCCCACGAACTCCATGTCGCCCAGGCCGGTCCCGGGCTGCCACTGCTGAAACGACAGGTACGCGTTGAACAGGATCGGGAACAGCCCGAAGGCGAAGAACAGCAGGAAAAACGGGCTGATGAACAGGTAGGGCGCGTACCGCCGCTGGAACTGCGTCCAACTGAAACGTGCCGGGCGGGGGGGTGCGGACATCCGGGGTACCTCTCGTCGGGGAGCAGGGGGCGGCCCGGCCGGGCCACGTGGGCCGGGGGCCGCCCGGGGTGGGCGCCGGTCAGCGGGCGCGGCGGGTGATCAGCTGCTGCGCTTCGGTGAGCGCGCCGCGGATGTCCATGCTGCCGTCCAGCACCTTGGCGATGGCGTCGTTCACGATCTGCTCGGCGACCGGGTCGAGGCGGTTGACGTCCAGCGGCTGGATTTTCGTGGCGGCGTTGCGCCACTGCAGCCGGGCCTTCTGGTTGCCCAGGTACGGCACGCCCTCGTTGAACACGGTGTCGGTGGAGGCGGCGCGCAGCGCGGGGAAGGCGCCGGTGGTCTTGAACGCCAGGACCTGCTGGGCCTTGTTGGTGGTGAGGTACTTGATGAGCGCCCAGGCTTCGGTCTTGTTCTGGCTCTGCTGCGGAATGGCGTAGAAGCTGCCGCCCCAGCTGGCGTAGGTGTTACCGGGCAGGTCCTGCGCGGCCCACTTGCCGCTGAAGTCCTTGGCGAGCCAGTTCTGCATGTGGCCGACCAACCACGCGCCGCTGAATTCGGTCGCCAGGTTGCCTTTCTGGAAGGCGGTGGTCCAGTCGGCGCTGAAGGCGCTGCCGGCGCGGGCGTCGAGTTTCGCGTCGCGGATGGCCTTGGCGATGGTGAAGGCGCGCACGAAGCGGGGGCTGTCGGGGCTGACGAGCACCTTGCCGGTCTTGTCGAAGAACAGGCCCTCACCGCTCTTCAGGCCGGTGCGGATGATGATCTGCGCGGCCTCGCCGGCGTCGGGGATCAGGAAGCTGCCGGGGTTGGCAGCCACGACCTTCTTGCCGTTCTCGATGTACGATTCCCAGCTCTTGTTCAGGGCGCTGGGGCTCACGCCGGCTTTTTTCAGCATGTCGGAGCGGTAGAACATGGACCCGGGGCCGATGTCGGTGGGCATGGCGATCATGCGGCCGTCCTGCGTCATGGCCTGCGGGAAGGTGTAGGGCACGAACTGGTTGCGGAACTGCCCGGCGCTGTAGGGCGCCTTGCTGAGGTCCACCAGGCCGTTGCCTTCGGCGAACTTGGCGATGTACCCGAAGTCCACGGCGACCACGTCCCCGGCGCCCTTGCCGGTGGAGAGCGCGGTGGTCAGCGCGGTGTGGTGGTCGGCGTACGCCAGCGAGTTGATCTTCACGGTGATGTTCGGGTAGAGCTTGTTAAAGCCCGGCAGGGCGGCCTTGACGACGCTGTCCAGGTCGGGGAACACCGCGACCGTGATGGTCTTTTTCGTCTGGGCGCTGGCGAGGGTGGCGGCGAGCAGCACGGTCACGGCAAGCATCTTCTTCATAGGCACTCCTTGCTGCCGGGCTTCCGGCAGGCGAACGGAAAGAAAGCGGGGAGAGGCGGTAAGGGATTCAGCGGGCATGCAGCGTCCCTTCCCGCCGGCCCGTGGGGGGCCGGGGGCAGGTACCGCGGAGCGGGAACGTACCGGGGAGGTGGGGGCGCTAGGTCATGGGGGCGCTCCCTGCGGCCGGCGCGGACCGCGTGGCGGGGTCGGGGTCTTCGGTCGTGGCGGGCCGCGGGGTGCGGCGCAGCAGCGTGGTGGATTCGCGGGTGACGAGCTGAACGGCGAACTCGGGGGCGGGCAGGGCCGTGCCGGCCAGGGCGGCCAGGATGCCTTCGGCGGCGGCGAAGCCCATCTCGTACATGGGCTGCCGGACGGTGGTCAGGGGCGGCGTGCAGAAGGCCGAGCTGTGCAGGTCGTCGTACCCGATCAGGGACACGTCGTCCGGCACGCGGATGCCGCGGCGGTACAGGGCGAGCCGGGCGCCGTAGGCCATCTGGTCGTTCGCGGCGACGATCGCGGTGAAGGGCTCGCCGCGCGTGAAGAGGCTCTCAACGGCCATCAGGCCGGACGTTTCCTGAAAGTCGCCCTGCGTGAACAGCGCCGGGTGCCCGGTGACGCTCCAGTCGCGCAGGGCCTGCTGGTGGCCGTGCAGACGGTCGCGGGCGTCCCGGTGCGATTCGGGGCCGGCGATGTAGGCGATGGCGCGGTGGCCGCGTTCCAGCAGGTGCCGGGTGCACTCGTACCCGCCGGCGACGTTGTCCACGCGCATGCAGTGGCCCTCGAGGCCCTGGATGCTGCGGCCCACGGTGATCAGCGGGAGCCGGGCGGCCAGAGCGCGCAGCACGGCGTCGGGCGTCTGGCCGCCGAGGAGGATCAGGCCGTCCACGGGCCGGCCGAGCAGGCCGTCCAGGGCGGCGTGTTCGATGTCGGCCTGCCAGTGGCCGCTGGCGAAGATGGCGTGGTAGCCGCTGCCTTCCAGGCCGCGTTCGATGCCGAGCAGCGCCTCGCCGTAGAAGGGGCTGCTGATTTCCTGCGTGATCACGCCGATGAGCATGGAGCGTCCACTGGCGAGGCTGCGGGCGATGGCGTTGGGCTGGTAGCCGAGTTCGGTGGCGGCGCGCATGACGGCGGCGTGGCGTTCGGCGCTGACTTTGGCGGTGCCGCTCAGGACGCGTGAGGCGGTGCTGAGGGAGACTCCGGCGGCACGGGCGACATCTTCCAGGGTGATGGAGGGCATGATGGTCCTTTCACCGCCCCAGCGGGGGAGGTGCGGGGGTGGTGGACGTGCGGAACAGGTTCACCGTACGCCCTTATGAAAGCGCTGTCAATACGTCTCTAACGGCCTTTTATGGTATCGGAACGAACCAATTACATGAAATCTCGCACTTTCATTCTGTAGAGCGTGATTTGTGATCCTGCGTCCCTGCGCCACGTAGGAAACCGCTTTCAGAGGTCTGCCGGTATGGCCCCTGAAGTCGCCGTGTCCCCTCCTGCCTGAAGCGGCCACCGCCCTCCGCCTTCCTTATCTGTCCTTAACCCCGGCTGGGACGTCATTCACCCGTCAGGCCGCAGTCCCCATACTGCTCTCCGTGAGGAACGGATGATGGTGGAGGTCGGGTCGCTGCTTCTGATGCTGGGCGGGCTGCTGCTCGTCCTGCTGCTCGTGCGCGCGGTGGTGGGGCGGTTCATCGGGCTGGACATCGGCTCCGGGCGGGTGCTGCTCGCGCTGCTGTTCGGCGCCCTGATCGGCGCGGTGTTTCAGACGGAGGTCCGCTGGGAAGGGCCGGGCACCAGCCCCTGGTGGCAGTTCGCGCTGCTCAGCGTGTTCACGCTGCTGTTCCTCCTGATTTCCGAACTGCTGGTTCCGCAGGGCAGCGTCCCGCCCGTCATGGGCTGGGGCGCGGCCCTCCGGCGCACCTGGGTGCAGTCGCAGCGCAGCGCGCAGATCATGCGCATCCTGATGCGCCGCGGCCTGAACCCCCTGAGCCCCGGCACGCGCCGGGCCTTCCTGGCCGGCTCCCGCCGGCAGGCGCGGGACCTGCGGCTGGCCCTGGAGGAATCCGGCGTGACCTTCGTGAAGCTGGGGCAGGTGCTGTCCACCCGCACCGACCTGCTGCCGCCCGTGTACACGCAGGAACTCGCGCAGCTGCAGCAGCAGGTGGCCCCCGCCCCCTGGCCGGACGTGAAGGCCGTGCTGGAGGACGAACTGGGCGGCCCGCTGGAGACCGTGTTCGGCCGCTTCGAGCCAGTGCCGCTGGCGTCCGCGTCGGTCGCGCAGGTGCACCGCGCGGAGTTGCGCAGCGGCCACCCGGTGGTCGTGAAGGTGCAGCGGCCCGGCATTCAGGAGGTCCTCGCGCAGGACCTGGAGATCGCCGAGCGGCTGGGCCACACCCTGCAGACCCGCACCGACTGGGGCCGGGACATGGGCGCCGCGCAGCTCGCGCAGAGTTTCGCCGATGCCCTGCGCGAGGAGCTGGATTTCACGCTGGAGGCGCAGAACCTCGCGGACATGGCCGCCGCGCTGCGCACCCACCCGGAGGGGTCCCGGATGCGTGTGCCGGCAGTGGAGCCCAGCCTGAGTTCCTCGCGGGTGCTGGTCATGGAGGAACTGCGCGGCCGGACCCTCAGCGACCCGGCGCTTCTCGCGGCCCTGAGTGCCACGGACCGCCGGATGCTGGCGCGCCGGATCTTCGACTCGCTGCTCACGCAGATCACCGTGAACGGCGTGTTCCACGGCGACCCCCACCCGGGGAACATCATGGTGCTGGAGGACGGCACGCTGGCCCTGGTGGACTGCGGCAGCGTGGGCCGCATCGATCAAGGCATCCAGACGGCGCTGCAGAAACTGATCCTGTCCGTGGAGTACGCCGACACGCAGGGCTTCATGGACGCCCTGTTCGAGACGCTGGGCCGCCCCGAGGGCCTGAACGAGGTCCCGCTGCGGCGCGCGCTGGGGCAGTTCATGATGACGCAGCTGCGCTCCGAGGGCCCGGTGGACATCGGGCTGTTCAACGAGCTGATCCGCGTGATCACCGCGCACGGCCTGCAGGTCCCCGGGGAGCTCGCCACCGCCCTGCGCGCCCTGGGCGTCATTCAGGGCACGCTGGCGCTGCTCGACCCGGACTTCGACCTGATCGCCGAGGCCCGCCAGATCGCCTCCCGGCAGCTCCAGGAGGAATTCCAGCCGGAGAACCTGCGCCGCACCCTGGAACAGGAACTCGTGACGGTCCTGCCCATGCTGCGCCGCCTGCCGCGCCACGTGGACCAGATCGCGCAGTCCCTGGAGGACGGCCGCCTGAGCGTGCAGGTCCGCATGTTCGCCGACCCGCGCGACCGGGTGGTGGTGTGGCAGATCATGAACCAGGTGCTGCTCACGCTGCTGGGCACGGTGCTGGGCATCATCGCGGTCCTGCTGGTCACCAGCGACGAGGGCCCCGCCCTGACCGCCAGCTTCACGCTGCTGCAGGTGATCGGCTACGCCGCCGGGCTGCTCAGCGCCATCCTGATCTTCCGGGTGCTGGTCGTGATCTTCAAACGCGACGCGGAATAACCGCCCGGAGAGCGGCCTGGGCCGTTCCCTCATCCTTTGCATAAGGCGCCGGGCCGGGCCGGGGGCCTACAGTGGCGGCATGACGGTGGAGTGCGCAGTGCTGCGGGTCAGTGCCGGTCAGGCGACCCTGATTTTCAACGAGCAGGCCGGGGGCAGCGGGGTGTGCCAGCCGGCGGACCTGCTGGCGGCCATCGAGGCCCTGGGGTACACCGCGCGGCACGAACCCACCGCGAATCCTGAGGACCTCAAACGCGTGCTCGCCGACGCGCACGGCACGGTGTTCGTGGCCGGCGGGGACGGCACCGTACGCGCCACCGCCATGGAACTCGCCGGCCGGGAAGGCGTGATCCTGGGCCTGATTCCCATGGGCACCGCGAACAACATCGGCCGGACGCTGGGCGTGCAGGGCCCCCCGCTGGACGTCCTGGCCGGGTACGCCGAGGCCGACGTGCGGCCCTTCGACCTGGGCCGCATGACCGGCCCGTGGGGCGAGGACCTGTTCCTGGAAGCCTGCGGCTGCGGGGCGTTCGCCAACGTGCTCGCCGAGTACAACCCGGACGACGGCAAGAGCCCCGTGCGCGCCGTGCAGGCCCTGGCCAGCACCCTGGGCACCTTCGCGCCCATGGACCTCGCGCTGCGCGTGGACGACCAGCCCCTCCCGGTGCAGGGCCTCGCGGTCGTGGAGGTCATGAACACCAAGGCCACCGGGCCCCGCCTACGCCTGGCCACCCACGCAGACGCCACCGACGGCAAACTCAGCCTGATCCGCGTGAACGCCGACGACCGCGACGGCGCGCTCGCCTACCTCTCCGCCCTGGCCCGCGACGACTTCGAAACGCTGCCCAGCGTGCAGGCGGACGACGTGCAGCGCGTGCAGATCCCCTTCATCGGGCAGCCCTTCCACGTGGACGGCGAGGTCCGCACACCCGAACCGGGCATGGCCGGCACGGTCACCGTGGAGGTCTGGGCCGGCGCGC
>NZ_CP021081.1:2745000-2801970 GCF_003444775.1 Deinococcus ficus
TGGAAGGACCGGCAGGGTCAGCCGTTCCGCACTTTCGACGCTGTGCAGGCCGAGGTCGCCCGTCGGGGCAGCGCGGTCCTGTTCGCAACGAACAGCGGGATCTATGCGGCCGGTCCCCGTCCGCTGGGCCTGCATGTGGAGCAGGGACGAACGCTGACGGCCCTCAACAACGCGCGGTCTGGGGGCAATTTCGCCCTGCTGCCCAACGGGGTGTTCTGGATTCAGGGCACCCGGGCGGGCGTAACCGAGACCGGAGCCTACCGCCGCCTGAACCTCACGCCCACCTACGCCACGCAGTCCGGCCCGCTGCTGGTTCAGGCGGGCCGGCTGCACCCGGCGTTTAACAAGGGCAGTACGAGTTTCAAGTTGCGCAGCGGCGTGGGCGTGTGCCGGGACGGCCGGGTGCGGTTCGCGGTCAGTGCCGGTCCGGTGAACTTCTACGCCTTCGCGCTGTTCTTCCGGGACACGCTGAAGTGCCCGGACGCCCTGTACCTGGACGGCAGCATCAGCGCGTACGCCACCCCGGGCCGCAACACGCAGCTCGCGGAGTTCGCCGGCATCTGGGCCGTGGTGCGGTAAAAGGAAGTGCTCAGATGTCGGCGGCGTCCGGTGCGTGAGGCTCGGCCGGCGGCATTTCCGGTTCAGGGGCCGGTTTCGGTTCGGGTTTCGGGCGCAGGTCCGTGCCGTTGAAGCCCTGCTGCGCTTCGGTGAGGCCGGCCGTGGCCCAGACCTCCGCGGCATTCGCACCGAGGCGCACCAGTTCCGCCAGGATGGTCGCCTCCTCCGGCCGCCAGCGGCTGAGCACCCAGTCACTCACCGCCCAGCCGGCCGGGGGGCGGTTGATGCCCACCTTCAGGCGCGGGAAGGCCTCATGGCCCAGCAGGCGGATGATGTCCCGCACGCCGTTCTGCCCGCCGTGCCGGCCGCCCATGCGGAACTTCAGCAGCCCGAAGGGACTGTCCAGGTCGTCCTGCACGACCAGCAGGTCATCGCCGCCCAGCTTATAGAAGGCGAGGAGCGGCTGCACGGCCTTCCCGGACGCGTTCATGAACGTCTGCGGCTTGACGAGCAGCACCTTCGCGCCCGGCGCGGGGCCCACGCGGACCTCGGCGGTCTCGGCGTCCTTCTCCTTGCGCCAGGTGGCCCCCCAGCGGCGGGCGAGTTCGTCCACGACCAGCCACCCGACGTTGTGCCGGGTCTGCGCGTACTGCGTGCCCGGGTTGCCCAGGCCCACCACCAGTTTCAGACTCAACGCCTCAGGCCTCCATGCTGTTCAGAAGCGCGCGCCATTTCGCCTCGGTCTCCCGGACGGCCGCGTCCCCCTTCGCGCGGGTGTACCCGGCGCGGAAGTCCGCGAACCGCGAGTCGGCTTCGCTGAACAGCAGGCCCAGGGCCCCCTGCACGTCGTCCACGTTCCGCTGCGTGAGCTGCATGCCCTTGGTGTCCAGCACGTCGTCCAGCGTTGCCATCAGGCCGGACAGCGGCCGCAGCCACTGGAAGCTCTCGTGGTTCATCACCAGGGAGTACAGCTCGAACTCGTTTTTCACCGGGCCGTACAGGAACTCGTACTCGCCGCGCGCGAAGTTCAGCAGGGCCTTGTGGTAGGCCTTGAGGTCGCGGGCCAGGGCGTCCAGTTTCGAGCGGATCGCGGTGTCGGTCATGCGCGCAGGGTACCGCCTGCCCCGCCCGGCCTGCCTTCCCGCAGCCTTCAGCGTGCCTACCAGCCCATGCTTCCGGGCTCCCCCTTGAACGGCCCGACGACGTCCGGCGTGATCCACCCGCCGTAGAACCCGCCCGGTTGCGGCGTGACGGGCACGCCGTCCACGCGGCAGGCGTCCATGCGCCCCGCGTATACCGCCACGAACCCCGCGATGGCCTGGAAGGGCGGGGAGGGGGTCTCGTAACTCCAGCCGGCGGCCTCGGCGCGCTGCCCGCCGGCCTCCAGCGTCCAGTAGGTGGCCGGCCCTTTCCACTCGCAGACGCTGCGGCCCGCCGCTGGTTGCAGCACGCCGGGCAGGAAGGCGGCCCGCGGCAGGTAGTAGGTGGGCGGGTGACTGGTCTCCAGCACCCGGTACGCGCCCGTCGTGTCGGCGATCCTCACGCCGCCCAGCCAGATTTCCAGGCGTCTGGGCGTGCGTTCCAGGCGGGGCGGGCGTGGGTACGCCCACACGCTCTCCTGCCCGGGCCCGGGCGGCGTGGGGACCGGCTGGGGGCTCACGCGGCCTTCCGGGCCCGGGTCCGCAGGGCGCGTTCGCTGTCCAGCATGCGTTTCAGGGCCGCCTCGCTGCGGGTCAGGCCGTCCAGGGCCGCTTCCTGCCGGGCGGTGCGCGGCTCGTAATCGTCGAGGACTTTGCCGTCCAGGTACCGGTCGAAGATCACCGGGCAGATGTAGCTGCCGCGCGTGACGGCCGGGGTGTTGCCCAGGTCGTCGGCCACGTACTTCACGCACTCGACCAGGGTGCGCTTCGCGCTGCGCTCGGTGTCCGCGGTGCCGGCCTCCGCGAGGAACTCGGCGGCCAGCAGCGTGCCGCCCCAGGTGCGGAAGTCCTTCGCGGTGAACGGCCCGATCACCTCGCGCAGGTAGGTGTTCAGCTCCGGGGCGCGCACGCGGCGCCGCCCGCCGGCCGCGTCGTCCGCCGCCTGGAACAGCCACGGGCCCGGCAGTTCCAGCAGTTTCGAGATGTTCGCGGCGAGCGTGCGGTCGGTGGTCGCCTTGTGCTGCGAGATGCCGTGCTTGCCCCGGAACCGGAACGTGACGGTGCTGCCCTCCACGACCACGTGCCGCTGCCGCAGGGTGCTCAGGCCGTACGTGCGGTTGTGCTGGGCGTACGCGTCGCTGCCCACCCGGAAACGGGCCACGTGCAGCAGCCGCGTCATCAGGGCCGTGACCTTGCGTGGGGGCAGGCCCGCCGAACGGAGATCCGCCGTGGTAGCCGCCCGCAGGTCCGGCAGCACCCCGGCGAACCGCGAGAGCCGCTGCCATTTCTTCAGCGCGCCGGCCTGCACGAAATCCGGGTGGTAGCGGTACTGCAACCGGCCTGCGGCGTCCCGCCCGAAGGCCTGCAGTTCCGCGTCCGGGTCGGGTGACACGTACACGTCCTGGTAAGCGGGCGGCACGGCCAGCGCCGCGATGCGCGCCAGGCCCGCGCGGTTGCGGTACTCCCGGCCGTCCGGCGTGAAGTACCGGAAGGCTTTCGGGTCGTGGCCCTCGCGGCGCAGGTACTCCGCGGCCAGCAGTTCAGTGCGGGACGGCATGGGGCCAGCATGCCCGGGGGGTGCGGCGCGGCATTGTCCGGTGCCTTGCAATCCCCGCCCGGCCCACCCCGGGCGTTCCTTGAGGCGCTTCTCAGGAGCGGCCGGGATCCTCCTGCACCTGCGCGGGCAGCTGCCAGTCGATGGGCGCCTGCCCGGCCTCTTCCAGCGCGGCGTTCACCCGGCTGAAGGGGCGGGACCCGAAGAACTTCGCCTCGCTGAGCGGACTGGGGTGCGCGGACTCCACGATCACGTGCTGCGGCCCGGTGATCAGTTTGGCCTTCTTGCGGGCGTACGCGCCCCACAGCACGAACACCACCCGGTCGGGCTTGGCGTTCACGGCGCGGATCACGGCGTCCGTGAAGGTCTCCCAGCCTTTCCCCTGGTGGCTGTTCGCCTGCCCCTCCCGCACGGTGAGCACGGCGTTCAGCAGCAGGACCCCCTGGTCCGCCCAGTGCTTCAGGTACCCGTGGCGGGGCGGGGTGAAGCCGGGCAGGTCCGCGGTGAGTTCCTTGTAGATGTTGCGCAGGCTGGGCGGCACGGTCACGCCCGGCCGTACGCTGAAACTCAGGCCGTGCGCCTGCCCGGGCCGGTGGTAGGGGTCCTGGCCCAGGATCAGCACCTTCACGTCCGACAGCGGCGTGAACCGCAGGGCGTTGAACACGTCCGGCGCCGGCGGGAAGATGGTGTGCTCCTGTCGCTCACGCACCAGGAAGTCCTTGAGTTCGTGAAAGTAAGGCGCGCTGAACTCGGGTTCCAGGGCGGCCTTCCAGTCGTCCGGGAGGCCGGCCGGGAACAGCGGCTTGGGGCGGGCGGGGGTGGAGCCGAACAGGTCGGGTTGGTCGGGCATGGGCACACTCCTTGTGCCTGCAGTGTGCCGCGTCCCGGGTGCGCCTTGCCCTGAAGGTGCCTTGGGGGTCCGTTCAGCGCGGGCGCCGCGCGGGGCCAAAAGAGAGGCGGCCCGGACATGCACGTCCGGGCCGCCTCCAACGGAGGGAGGGGTTACACGCCGAGGCGGCCGGTGAGGGCCTTCTGCACCGGGCTGCCGGTGCCGCCGTCGAACGCGTCGATCTCCTCGATGAAGCGGTCGAACAGGTAGCGGCTGTCGTGCGGGCCGGGGCTCGCTTCCGGGTGGTACTGCACGGAGAACACCGGGTAGCGGCTGTGCGCCATGCCTTCCAGCGTGCCGTCGTTCAGGTTCACGTGGGTGGGCACGAACGCGCCGTTGGGGATGCTGTCGATGTCCACGGCGTACCCGTGGTTCTGCGCGGTGATCTCCACGGTGCCGTTGAGCAGGTTCTTCACCGGCTGGTTGCCGCCGCGGTGCCCGAACTTCATCTTGAAGGTCCGGCCGCCCGCCGCGAGGCCCAGGATCTGGTGCCCCAGGCAGATGCCGAAGGTGGGCAGCAGGCCCATCATCTCCCAGGCGGTCTTGTGTGCGTACTCCAGCGGCGCGGGATCGCCGGGGCCGTTGCTGAGGAACAGGCCGTGGGGTTGCAGGGCCATGATCTGCGCGGGGGTGGTGTGCGCCGGAACCACGATCGGTTCGATGCCCACTTCCGAGAGGCGCTCGATGATGGTGTGCTTGATGCCGAAGTCCATCAGCACGACGCGCTTGCCGTGCCGCAGGGTCGGGAAGGCGTAGGGCAGGGGCGTGGTGACCTCTCGGGTCATGTCGTGCCCGTCGATGTCCTGGTGGTCGCGGGCGCGCTGCACGTACACGAGTTCCTCGGCGGGCGTGAACTCGCCGTACGGATCTTCCGGGTGCGTGAAGCTGCGGTGTGCGATCACGCCCTTGACCACGCCGCCCGTGCGCAGGCGGCGAACCAGGGCGCGGGTGTCGATGCCCTGGATGCTCACCACGCCGTGCGCCTGCATGAACTCCTCCAGCGACTGCTGGGCGCGGTAGTTGGAGTAGTCACCGCTGAACTCGCGGGAGATGAACCCGCGCACGTACGGCTTGTTGGATTCCATGTCGTAGATCGCCACACCGTAGTTGCCGACGTGGGGGTACGTGATGGTCACGATCTGCCCGTTGTAACTGGGGTCGGTCATGATCTCCTGGTAGCCGGTCATGCTCGTGTTGAACACGACCTCGCCGACCGTCTCCCCGCGGTGCCCGAAGGCGTACCCCCGGTACACCGTGCCGTCTTCCAGCGCCAGAATCGCGCGTTCCTTCCTGATCATGCTTTCCCCTCCCATACCGCCTCGCGGGGCGCGTTTCATGGACCTGCGTGCTGTCGATGAACCGCCTTGCACTTTTATGCATCAAACGGCGGTCACTTCAGCGGGAAAGTCTAGCAGGCCCGCCCGGTAAAGACCGTCATCTGTCCCGCCGGGCGGTCCAGACTCCCTCCGGGCGGGCCGGGACGCCTTACCAGCGGAATTTCACGCGGCTCTTGGTGAGGATCAGGTGCCCGGACGGCAGGGCCGACACGGTCCGCTGCGCGCTCATGCCGTCGTAGCGGTTGAGCACGTCCGCGTACACGTCGCCGAACATCTCCATCATCATGTCCGCCTCCTCGTCGGCGCCGGACATCATGCTCGCCATGTCCTTCTCGGTCAGGTCCGGCAGGTTCCGGGCGTACTGCCAGCCGCCGCCGGTCATGCTCAGGTTCGCCGCGCGGAAGTCGGCGCTGCCCAGCAGTCCCTCGCCGCCTTCCTTCAGGACCTTCTGCACGGCCGCGTCGCTCAGGCCGACGATCAGGTAATCCCCGCGGAAGCCGTAACTGAATTTCAGGTTCTTCAGCACGGCGTCCAGTTCACCCAGGCCCTCGGCCATGGCCCCGGCGGCCGCGCCCGGCAGGCGGGACTTGCCGCCCGCGCTGACGGCGCTGCCCGCCCCGGACGCCATGCCCCGGAGCGTGCCCGGCAGGGCGCCCAGGGCGGCGTTCACGCTCCGGGCGAACTCGGGCAGGTGGGCGCGGGCCGCGTCCAGGTCCTCCACGCGCTGGTACCACACGGTGTACCCCAGGCTGGCGCCCGGGTCACTCATGTTGAGGCCTGCCCTGGTGCCGCCCGCCAGGGTCACCTGGGCGCACTCGCCGCCCAGGTACTGCCCGCTGCGCTCCAGGTGGCTGGCGAGCTGCGTGTCGGTCAGGAAGCCCAGCGGGTCCAGCAGGTCCACGCGGGTCAGCCAGCGGCCCAGGTACGATCCCGCGCCCGGGTGGCAGGCGCTGGCCTGCACCGCCTCGGCGTCGGCGGGAATCAGCTCCTGCACGCGGAAGGTGGTGGTGGGCGTGAGCAGGGCGTACAGCGGCCGGTCGCGGCCCTGCGGGTTGGGCAGGTGCGCGCTCACGGTGGACCAGCCCTGCACGGTGGTGCTCATGCCGCCCGCCCACTGGCCCAGGGTGTCCAGCGCGTCCACGACCGGGGACAGCAGGCGCGGCACGTGCCACTCCGCCAGGGCGCTGCGGGCCACCTTCGCGGCGGCGGAGAAGTTCACGAACATCCGCGCCTCCTGCCCGCCCACCGAGCGCATGGGCGTGGTGTACGCCTCCGAGTTCAGCAGCCGCGGGGCGTCCTTGCCGCTCAGGCGCGACAGGTAGGCCATCAGCAGGGACTTGTCGGTGGAGGCGTACGCCACGCCCTCGGCCTGCCCGATGAACAGGTCGTCCTCGGAGCGCACGAACGGGTACACGCCGACCTTCGCGCCCTTTTTCTTCGGCATCATGGCCGCCAGCAGTTTCCTGCCCTCGGCGTTGGGGCGGGCCACGGCCAGCAGCGCCGGCGCGAACGTCCCGCGCGCGCCGGTCACGGTGAACACGCCCACCGTGGCGTCCTGGCCCAGCACGCTGCCCACCATCCCGGTCAGGGCGCCCGCGCCCTCTGTCTCGCCCAGCGCCACGGCGCCGACCAGCTTGCCCACCCGGGCGATCAGGCTGCCGGCGTTGCGGGTCTCGAAGGTCATCAGCGCGCCGGCGGGGAGGTGCTCGGCCAGCGGGGGCACCTGGGCGGCCTGGGCGGAACCGTACAGGGCGGACGTCAGAAGCAGGGAGGAGAGGACGGTCAGGGATCTCATACGCCCCGCAGCATAGGTGACCCTTCACACAATTCATGCCGCAGATCATGCAGTGGGGCCGGGCCCGTCGCGCCGGCCCGGCCCCTTCCGCTGCCGCTCAGCCCCGCAGGGACTTGAGCATGGCGATCTCGTTGCAGTTCTCGAAGAAGGCGCAGCGCTGGCACTCGCTCCAGACCTTCGGGTGCAGGTTCGTCTTCTCGATGCGCGTGAACCCGCAGCGTTCGAAGAAGGTCTGCTGGTACGTCCAAGCGAACAGGGTGGGCAGGTCGATGGCCCGCGCCTCCGCCTCGCAGCTCAGCACGAGCTGCCTGCCCAGGCCGCGGCCCTGCATGTTCGGGTGCACGGCCAGCCCCCGCACCTCCGCGATGTCCGGCGCGAGCATGTGCAGGCCGCACACGCCCACCAGCCCGCCCGGGCGACCCTCGTGCCCCTCGGCCAGAACCAGGTGAAAGTCGCGGATGGTCTCGGCCAGCAGCGGCTTGCTGCGCACCAGCATCTGCCCGCGGCTGGCCCAGTACCCGATCAGTTCGTGAATGGCGTCGATGTCCGAGAGTTTCGCCTTGCGCGTCACCAGCGGCGCGTCCGGGTGAACGTCAGGAATGGCGATGGAATCCAGGCTCAGGAAGGTCACGCGCCCTCAACCCCGGGCCGGAACAGGGCGTGCTTCCAGACCTGCTCGTCGTGAATCCAGCCGCGGGTCAGGCCGCTGCGGACCTGCGGGGTGTCCGGCAGGGCCGCCTCGATCTCCGCGGCGGTGGCCGGCTCGAACCCGAAGCGTTTCCAGTAGTCGCCGGCCTCGCTGGAAAACAGGTACACCGTGCCGTCCCCGCGCAGGGACGCGTGCGTGAGCGCCGAGAGCACCAGCGCCCGCCCCAGGCCCCGGGACCGGGCGGCCGGCAGCACCGCCGTGGAGCGGATCAGCGACGCGCCCGGCCCGTGCTCCAGGCCGATGCAGCCGCCCGCCACGCCGTCCAGGTCGGCAATCCAGTAGGTGCAGCCCTCCTCCAGGGTGACGCTGCCGGTGTGCAGGCCGGTGCGCTCGAGCAGGTCCACGATCACGGCGTGGTCGGCGGGCGTGGCCTGCCGGAGTTTGATGTGCTGGTCAGTCAGGGTGGTCATGCGGGGGTCTCCATGCGGGGGTGAGTCGGGGCGGCGGACGCGGGCCGGGGGGCAGGCGGGCCCGGTCGTCGTCGGGTGGCGCGGGGCATGGAGGGAAGCTGCTTCACGGATTCAGGGCCTGCTTCGCGTTCACGATGGCCTCGCGCACGCGGTCGGGCGCGGTGCCCCCGAAGCTCTGGCGGCTGCGCACGCTTTCCTGCACGGTCAGCTGCTGCGCCACCCCGGCATTCAGCAGGGGGTGCGCGGCGCGCAGTTCCTCGTCGGTCAGGTCCCACAGCTGGCGGCTGGTGCGGCTGGCGAGCCCCACCAGACCGCCCACGACCTCGTGCGCCTCGCGGAACGGCACGCCCTGCCGCGCCAGGAAGTCCGCGACGTCCGTGGCGGTGCTGTACCCCCGGGCGGCCGCGGCGCGGGTCACGTCGGCGTGCCACACGGTCTTGGGCATCATCTCGGCGTACAGGCGCAGCACGATGGACAGGGTGTCGTAACTGTCGAACACGCCCTCCTTGTCCTCCTGCAGATCCTTGTTGTACGCGAGCGGCGTGCCCTTCACGACCGTCAGGAGGCCCATCAGGTTCCCGAACACCCGCCCGGCCTTCCCACGCGCCAGTTCGCTGACGTCCGGGTTCTTCTTCTGCGGCATGATGCTGCTGCCCGTGGTGTGCGAATCCGGCAGGGTGATGAAGCCGAACTCGAAGGTGGAGTACAGAATCAGTTCCTCGCTCAGGCGCGAGAGGTGCGCCGCGAGAATCGCGCAGGCGGACAGGAACTCCAGCGCGAAGTCGCGGCTGCCCACGCCGTCCAGGCTGTTCGCGGTGGGCCGCGCGAAGCCCAGTTCCCGCGCGGTCGCGTGGCGGTCCAGCGGCCAGGGCGTGCCCGCCAGCGCCGAGGACCCCAGCGGGCTCTCGTCCATGCGCTCGGCCGCGTCGCGGAAGCGGCCCTCGTCGCGTTCCAGCATCGCCACGTACGCCATGAACCAGTGCGACAGCAGGATCGGCTGCGCCACCTGAAGGTGCGTGTACCCGGGCAGGATCACTTCCGTTTCCAGGTGCTTTTCCGCCTCGGCCAGCATCACGGCCCGCAGCTCGCGGGTCTTGCCGGCCAGGTCCAGCGCGGCTTCCTTCGTGAACAGCCGGAAGTCCACCGCGACCTGGTCGTTGCGCGACCGGGCGGTGTGCAGCTTGCCGGCCACCGGCCCGATCCGGTCGCGCAGGGCGGCCTCCACGTTCATGTGGACGTCCTCGCGGTCCAGGCGCCACTCGAAGGTCCCGGCGCGGATGTCCGCCAGGACGCCGTGCAGCCCGGCCGTGATCTCAGCCACCTCATCCTCGGTCAGGATGCCCTGCCGGCCCAGCATCGCCACGTGGGCCAGCGAGCCCCGGATGTCCTGCTCCGCGAGGCGCTGATCGAAGCCCACCGACGCGTTGAAGAGTTCCACCAGCCCGTCGGTCGCTTCCGCGAAGCGCCCGCCCCAGAGCTTCCTGTCGCCTGCCTGCCTGCTGTCTGTCACTCGCTGTCCTCGTTGTGGCTCTTGAATTCCTTGACCATCACGACCGGCGCCGGCCGGCCCTCTTTCAGGAAGGGGTACGGCTCGTCCACCTGCCGGTACCCCAGGTGCTCGTAGAAGGGAATCACGCCCAGGTTGAACTGGCTGATCGGCAGCATCAGGCGCCCGTAGCCCTCACGGTTCGCCATGCCTTCGGCCTCGTTCATCAGCTGCCGGCCCACGCCGCGGCCCCGCGCTTCCGGGCGGGTCGCCAGGCGGTACAGGACCAGGGTGTGGTTCCCGTGCGGGCGGTACCCCACGCAGCCCACCGCGCGGCCGTCCCGGTCCACGGCCAGGTACCCGCCGCAGTCCGGGGCGAACAGCGTGGCCCGCAGGTCGTCCGGGGTGGTGCCGTTCCACGTCTCGGCGCGCCCGTCCATGCCGGCGTTCATCATCACGTCGTAGAAGGCGGGCACGTCGTCCGGGGTGATGGAGCGGTAGTGCACGCCGCTGAGGGTAAAAGGAGAACTGTTCATTCCTGTGACCTCCTGAAGCGGGGACAAGAAGGGAAGGCGGGTGGACAGCACCATTGTTCCCCTTCGGCGGGTGACAGGTGCCCACACGGCCACCGGCCCTGGCCTCGGCAGGCCGCCGCAGCTCACCCCACGCCCCCCAGGGACCGGACCAGCACGACCGGCGGGGGGCTGTGCGGGCTGGCGTGGGCGTAGGGTTCGTCCGTGCGGCGGTACCCCAGGGCCGCGTAGAAGGGCAGCACGTCCAGATTGAACTGGCTGACCGCCAGCAGCACCCGCGCGTACCCGCCCTGCCGGGCCGTCTCCTCCACGGCCGCCACCAGCGCCCGGCCCACCCCCTGCCCGCGCACGCGGGGGAGCGTGGCGAGCTTATTCAGTGTTAGCGTGGCCGCGCCGTCCGGCCGGAAGCCCACCACGCCCACCACCTCGCCCGCCTGCACGGCCACGACACCGCCCGCCCCGGGCCCGAACAGCGACCGTTCCAGGTCCTGCAGGGTCGTGCGGGTCCAGCTGCTGCGGGGGTCCATGCCGGCCGCCATCATCACGGCGTGAAAGGCGGGCAGGTCGGCGGGCGTCACCGGCCGGAGCGTGAAGGGCGTCACGCCGGGCCGTCCAGGGTGAGGCGCATCTCGGGACTGCCGGACTCGGTGAAGCCCAGCCGCTCGTAGAGGGGCCGGCCCATAGGCGCGGCGTTCAGCGTGACGCTGCGCAGGCCGCAGGCCCGCACGTGCGAGAGCGCGGCGTGCATCAGCGCCTCCGCCAGTCCGCGGCGGCGGTGGGCGGGGCTCACGTACATGTTCAGGACGTGGGCGCGCTGCGTGGCCGGGTCGGTCAGGGTGGGAATCTGCGGGTGCAGCATCACACCCACGCCCGCCACCACCTGCCTGCCGTGCTCGACCAGAAACCCGGTGTACACCCCGGCGGGCAGGGCCGAGCGGAGCCAGTCGGTCCACTGGCCGCGCTGCGCCCAGGCCTGAGCGTCGGTCAGGGCGCCCATGTCCACGAACATCTGCCCGCGCTGCACGGCGATGGCCTCCGCGTCCGGCGCGGTGGCCGGGCGCAGCGCGTACCCGCCGGGCAGGTCGGGCGTCATCTCAGCCCTGCTTCTCCGCTTTGGCGTCCACGCGGGCCTGCACGCGCATGCGCAGGGCGTTCAGTTTGATGAACGCGCCGGCGTCGTGCTGGTTGTAGTCGCCGCCCGCCTCGAAGCTCACGAGGTCCTTGTCGTACAGGCTGCGGGGCGCGCGGCGGCCCACGGTGATCACGTTGCCCTTGTACAGCTTCAGGCGGGCCACGCCGGTCACGCTGCTGGCCACGAAATCCAGGTACACCTGCAGCGCCTCGCGTTCCGGCGCGAACCAGAAGCCGTTGTAGACCAGTTCGGCGTACTTGGGGCCAAGGGCGTCGCGCTGGTGCAGCACCTCGCGGTCCAGGGTGATGCTCTCCACGGCGCGGCGGGCGTGGTACAGCAGCGTCCCGCCGGGCGTCTCGTACACGCCGCGGGACTTCATGCCCACGAAGCGGTTCTCCACCAGGTCCAGGCGGCCCACGCCGTTGCGCCCGCCGATCTCGTTGGCCTTCGTGAGCAGCGCGGCCGGGCTCAGGCGCTCGCCGTTGATGGCGACCGGGTCACCCTGCTCGAACTCCACCTCCACGTACTCGGCCTCGTCGGGCGCCTGCTCGACCGGCACAGTCAGTTTCCACATGTGCGCGGGCGGCTCGGCCCAGGGGTCTTCCAGGATGCCCCCCTCGTAGCTGATGTGCAGCATGTTCGCGTCCGTGCTCCAGGGGTCTTTCTTGGTGGTGGGGACGGGAATGCCGTGCTCACGGGCGTAGGCTTCCAGGTCGGCGCGGCCCTGGAAGTCCCAGTCGCGCCAGGGGGCGACGGTGACGATGTCGGGCTTCAGGGCGTAGGCGGTCATCTCGAAGCGGACCTGGTCGTTGCCCTTGCCGGTGGCGCCGTGCGCGACGGCGACCGCACCTTCCTTCTCGGCGATCTCGACCATCTTCTTGGCGATCAGGGGGCGGGCGATGCTGGTGCCGAGCAGGTAGTAGCCCTCGTACAGGGCGCTGGCGCGGAACATGGGGAACACGTAGTCGCGCACGAACTCCTCGCGGAGGTCCAGGGCGTAGGCGCTGACGGCGCCGGTGTTCAGGGCCTTGACGCGGGCTTCTTCCACCTCGTCGCCCTGGCCCAGGTCGGCGGTGAAGGCGACGACGTCGTAGCCGCGTTCCTCGGCGAGCCACTTGAGGATGATGCTGGTGTCCAGGCCGCCGCTGTAGGCGAGGACGATCTTCTGCCGCTGCTCGGGGGTGGGGGTGCCTGTCTGGGTCATGGGGGCATTCTCCTGCTTGTGGGGCGTGAGGGCACAAGACCCCCAGACGTGACGGGCCGGCCTGCGGGGGGCAGGTCGGCCGGGGTCAGCGTCGGGGGGTCAGGGTCAGCATCAGTGGGTCTGTATGAGTATGCGAAAATTTCGCATAGCTATTCACCGAAGCTAGCAGGCGAACCGGGCCGGGTCAAGCTGCCGGGTCCCCGCCTGCCGGCGCCACAGGAAAGCAGGCCCCTACCGATAACGGAAAGGGGCCCTGGGGTTCAGGTGAAACTCAGAGGCGGTAGTTGATGCCCAGGCGGCCGCCCAGACCGAAGCTCACGCCGACGCCGGAGCTGCTGCCGGCGCTGGCGAACACGATGCTCGGCCCGAGGTTCACCTCACCGAAGACGCTCAGGGGCGTGCTGGCCACGTTGTAGCGCAGGCCGCCCAGCACGTGCGGGTACAGGCCCACGGCGCTCGCGTTGCCCAGGGTCACGCCGGCGCCCAGGCCCAGGCCGTAGTAGGGCTGCAGGGGCCCGAAGCCGTTCGCGGCGGACAGGTCGTTCAGGTACGCAAACTCGCCGCCGATGTTGAAGTACCCGTTGCTGAGGCCCAGGCCGGTCAGCGCGTAACGCATGGCGCTGGCGCTGCCCACGTCCTGCTGGTAGTGCAGCCCGCCGCCGAAGCCGCCCATGGTGCCGCCCACAAAGAACCCGACGTAATCCGCCGCGGCCGCCGAGGAGACCGTGGATGCCAGAACCGTAACGAGGATCGCTTTCTTCATACCCTGACTTTACAGGCCAGCATGAAAATTGCGTGTACCAGAATCGTCAATCCGTTCTGTAGAACGCCTTCATTCCCCACAAATGGGACGAAAAATAAGCCCCGCCAGACGCGGGGCCAGTCGGGACAGAAGCTCAGCGGAGGGTGTAGGTCAGGCCCAGGCGGGGCTGCGCGAACAGGCCACCGAAGGTGGTGGAGCTGCCGTTGCCGCTGACGGTCATGAAGGAGTACCCGGCGCCGACTTCGAGGTACATGCCAAGCTCGGGGGTGGCGTAGAAGTTCATCCCGCCGATCAGGGTGGGGTTGAAGGCCAGCAGGTTCGCGCCGCTGTCGGTGGCGAACTGGGCGCCCAGGCCGGCGCCGGCGTACAGGTTGATGTCGTTGTAGGTGCTCACGGCGCCGGGGAACTTCACCAGATAGGCGAGTTCGCCACCGAAGCCCATGAGGTCCAGGCCGTGCAGGTTGGGGGTCAGGTCCAGCGCGGCGCGGACGCTGGAGAGCGCGTCCAGGCTGTAGGTGTACTGCAGGCCGACGGAGAAGGAGCCGTCCAGGTTCAGGGCCTCGCCCTGGTAGGTGTACCAGGGCTGGAGGTACCCGGCGCGGATGCCGAAGCTGTCGGCGCTGGCGGTGCTGAGGGCGGTGGAGAGCGTGAGGGCGGCGATGAAGGCTTTCTTCATGCGCCCACCGTACCTGAACCCCATGAGAAAAGTAACGATTGTTACGATCCGGTCGAGCGCGCCGCGTCCATCGTCGCCAGACGCTCCAGCGCCAACGCGAGGTCCGCCTCCGACTTGCAGAAGGCCAGCCGCATCACCCCGGGCACGTTCAGCGCCTGCGAGCAGAACGCCTGCACGGGAATGGCCGCCACACCCGCGTCCATCAGGGCCGCGGCGCTCCAGTCCGCCCGGTGCGCCGTCAGGAAGTACGACCCGCCGGGCCGGAATACCGTCACACCCAGCGCCTCCAGGCCGCCCGCCAGGATGTCCAGGCGCGCCGCGTACGAATCGCGCAGCGCCCCGTACAGCCCGCCCTCACGGGCGACCGGCAGGGCCCGAACCACCGCCCACTGGAACGGCGTGGGCGCGCAGAACGACGCCAGCTGCCGCACCCCCGCCAGCGAGGACGCCAGCCCGGGCGGGCACACGACCCACCCCACCCGCCAGCCGGTCGCCTCCAGCCGCTTCCCGGCGCTGCCCACCACGAAGGTCCGCTCCGGGGCCAGCGCCCGTGGGGACACCGGTCGCGGCCCGAAATACAGCTCGTCGTACACCTCGTCACTGACGATCCACAGATCGTGCGCCCGGGCCAGCGCCACCAGCGCCTCCACCTCCGCCGGGGTGAACACCAGACCGGTCGGGTTGTGCGGCGTGTTCAGCAGCAGCGCGCAGGTGCGCGGCGTGACCGCGCGGGCCACCGCGTCCAGGTCCAGGCGCCAGCCGAGCTGCGGGTCCAGGGCCAGCATCACCGGCACCGCCCGCGCCCCGGCCAGCTCTGCCTGCGGGCCGTACACGTCGAAGGCGGGCTCCAGCGTCAGCACCTCCCCACCCGGCGGGTACAGCGCCAGGGCGAGGGTCTGCAGGCCCTCGGTGGCGCCGGAGGTGACCAGCACGTCGGCCGGATCCACCCCGAACTCGGCGCCCAGCGCCTCACGCAGGGCCGGCAGACCGGCCGGCGGCGTGTACTGGTCGTGGCGTCCCACGGCCGCCCGGGCGGCGTCCAGCAGGAAGGCCGGCGGGGCCGCGGCCGGAAACCCCTGACCGAGGTTCACTGCGCCCCGCGCGGCCGCCTCGCGGCTGGTGCGGGCGAACACGCTTTCCTGAGCGGCCAGGGCACGGGGCTGAAGGGCAGGCATGCCGCCAGTGTAGGGAAGGGCGCATGCCCCCGGTGGGGCGTGGAAGGGCGCGCCCCGGCTCCCGTACACTGACGGTCCAGAGTGCCCCCACCCCGGAGCGGCGCGCCCTCCCACCGTCTTTCCTGCCTTCCGGTGTTCCCCGCCTGCCGCGTTCCCGGCCGGGAGCGGCCCCGGCTGCCCACTGCCCGGCCCCGCCTCTCCCCTGCCCCGATGGAGTTGCCCGTGCCGACTGCCCCCGACCTGCCAGGCGCCGCACCCCACCTCACCGCCCTGGGCCCGGCTGCCCAGAGCCCATGAGCCCGGGCCGGCCGGGCGCGCCGTCCCCAGTCCGTGGGCGGCGCCGGGCGCTGCCGCTGCTGGCCGGCCCGGACCTGACCCGCGTGTGGGCGCGCCGGCTCCGGCGCGTGTACCTGGCGGCTGCCGTGCCCGGCATCGTGGGGTCACTGATGGGGGTGCTGGCGCAGGCGGACGCCCCGGAGGACCTGCGGCGCCCGGACCTGCTGCTGCTGCTGGCCCTGGCGCTGACCCTGACCGTCTGCACGGCCCTGGTCGCCCTGCGGCGGCTGGAGACCGTGCGGGCCCTGCAGGTCACCTACGCCGTCTCGGCCGGGTACTTCCTGCTGGTGGTCGGGCAGAAACTCACGATGACCGTCGGCGCGCAGCAGCAGCTCAGTGCCGCCACCTTCTGGTTCCCGGTGCTGTTCATCACCGCCTTCGTCGCCTGGGACGTGCGGCCGGCTCTGCGCATCTCCGCGGTGATGTACGCCCTGACCCTGCTGCTCACCGGCCTGAGCCTGCTGGGCCAGCCCACCCCGGACCGGGCGCCGCTGGCCGTGAGCGCCCTGCAGTTCCTGCTGGCCCAGGGCGTGACCATCGCCCTGCTGACCAGTCTGGCGCACATGAAAGAACACCTGACGGAGGTGCGCACGCTGGCCTACATGGACGTGCTGACCGGCCTGCCCAACCGCCGGTACGTGGAGGAACACTGGACGCACGTGCGGCGCGGCGTGCGCACCGTGGTGCTGTTCGACGTGGACCACTTCAAGCAGGTCAACGACCGCCACGGGCACGCCGCCGGGGACGAGGTGCTGCGCGAGCTGGCGCAGCTGGTCCGCCGGATCACTCCCCGCACGACCCTGCTGGCCCGCTGGGGCGGCGAGGAGTTCCTGCTGCTGATCCCCAGGCAGCGTGCCGCGGAGGCGCAGCGCAGCGTGGAGGTCCTGCGCGCCGCCATCGCCGCGCACCACTTCACGGTGGGGCACGTCACCGCCAGTTTCGGCGTGGCGGACGGCACGGACCGGCACGCCCTGAGCGACTGCGTGCACCGGGCCGATCAGGCCATGTACCGCGCCAAGGAGGCCGGCCGCAACCGCGTCGAATTGACCCCCGGGCCCCCGCCCGCCCGGGTGTCCGGTGAAGCGCATCCCTGAGGGCCGGGCAGTCGTTCTCTAAAGAAAGTGTCTGCCTGCCCCTGCGGGAAAGGCCACCTGCACGGGGTTACGGTGAGGCTGGTGAGTCCCGCCCAGCTTTAGGGAACATGCCGGCGCCCCGGTGAACGTCCTGCCACCCCTGGCCTGACGCCCACCGGCCACGTTCACATCAGGTTGTCCAGGAGGGTCAATGAACATCACGGAACTCATGCAGTCGTACTTCGGCGCGGCCGCCGCCGGGCCGCTCGCCCGCGCCAGCGGCCTGGACGCCCAGGCCGCCCAGCGCGCCTTGAGCGTGGCCCTGCCCATGCAGGTGGACGCCCTGGCCGACCACGCCGCCACGCCCCAGGGGCAGGCGCAGATCGCGGACGCGATGCAGAACCTCCCGGCCTTCGGCAGCGTGCAGGACGCCCTGGACAGCGCCGACGGCGCCAGCAACCTGGAACGCGCCGGCGAACTGCTCTCACCTGCGCTGCTGGGCGGCCGCGGCGGCGTCATCCTGAACGCCGTGACCGGTCAGGCGAGCAGCGCCTCCCCGGATAGCCTGCAGAAGCTGCTGAACATGGCGCTGCCCCTGCTGCTGAGCTTCCTCGCGCAGCGCGGCCTGAGCGCCGCCGCCCTGACCGAAGTGAAGGGCACCCTCGGGACCCTGGACCTGAGTAGCACGCAGGCCACCCCGTCCGCAGCGGCCGTTGGGACCTCTGCCGGGCTGGGCGCGGTCACCGGGGCGGCGGGCCTGACGGCGGGCGGCCTGCTCGATCTGCTGAAGGCCGAGTTCAGTGGCGCGAATGCCGACCGGATCGCCGGTGCCGCCGGGTTCGGGGGCGGCGGCCAGCGGGCCACCATGGCCGCCCTGCCGCTGCTGCTGGGCGCCCTGAGCACCCGCGGCCGCACCGAGGCCGGCGCCTCCGAGGTGCTCTCCATGGCCCGTGGGTTCACCGGCCTGACCGACAGCGGCGGTCACCTGAACCTGGGTTTCCTGGACAACAACGCCGAAACCACCCGTGTGGAGGGTCAGGGCCGCGGGCTGCTGGGCAGCCTGTTCGGGAACGTGGATGAACTCACGGGCCGCCTGGGCAGCGCGCTGGGCAGCAGCGGCAGCAATGCCAGCCGGCTGCTTTCGCTGCTGGCGCCGCTGCTGCTGTCGGTGCTGGGCAGCCGCGCGGGCGCCGCGAACCTGGGGGCCGGCGGGCTGAGCGGCCTGCTGGGCGGCCTGGCGCCCCTGCTGCCGGGCCTATTGCCGGCGGGCATGAGCGGTTTGAGCTCGCTGCTGGGCACCCCGGCCGCCACGACCACCACGGTGGCGGCCACCCCCACGCGCGTGGAAACCCCCGTGACCCCGGTGGCGCCCACGCCCGCCCCGCGCCCGGTCGCGACGGCCACCACGAGTACCACCACCGTCACGCCGAAACGCGGCGGGATTCCCTGGTGGCTGATTCCGCTGCTGCTCCTGCTGCTGCTGGGCGGCTGCTGGCTGCTGCGCCCGCAGAACAACGAGGCCAGCGAGGGCACCACGCCCGCCGCGACCGAGCAGGCTGCCAGCATCCTGGTCACCAATCCCACCAGCGACGCGAACCTGCCCCCCGAGCCCTTCACCATGAGCGGCACCGGCCCGGCCGGTACGAGCCTGCGCATCGAGGACCAGGGCCAGGAGGTCGCCACGGCCAGCGTGGACGACAGCGGCAACTGGAGTGCCGAGCTGCCCGCCCCGACCGTGGGCGAGCACACCTACAGCGTGATCGGTGGGGAGAACGTCCGCAGCGAGTTCAAGGTGAACGTCACGGACGACGCGGCGGACACCGGAACCGGCACCGGTGACGCCGCCACGGACAGCACCGAGGAAGGCAGCGCGGATACCCCCACGGACGGGGATGCGGCCACCACCGATGACACCACGGGGGCCGATACCTCCACCGATGCGGCCACGGGCACGGACACTGCCGCGACGAGCCCCGCCACCGGCACCTTCGCGATCAGCGAACCGGCGGCCGACGCGACCCTGGCGGCCGGCGGCTTTACCCTGCGCGGCACCGGCACGCCCGGCGAGTCCCTGCAGGTGCTGGAGGACGGCACCAGCCTGGGCAACGTGACGGTCGGGGACGACGGCAGCTGGAGCCTGGACGTGCCCAGCCCCGCCGCCGGCGCGCACACCTACGCGGTGCAGGGCCCGGACGGCACCGAGCTGGGCAGCGTCTCCGCGACCATCGGCGAGGCCGAGGCGGGGGCCACCGCCGCGAGCTGCACGGATGAGTACAGCCTGAGCATCACCGACGGGCAGACCGTGAGCGAACCCTTCCGCTTCGGCGGGAAGGGCAGCGGCGAGGGGTACACCGTGACCGTGAAGCGCGGCGACCGGACCATCGGCACGAAGGACATCGCCCTGGACGCCACCTGCGGCTGGAGCTACCAGAGCAAGCCCGGCGCCGGCACCATCACGTACGAGGTGCGGCCCCTGGGGGACGCGGCCGCTGAACCGCTCAGCGCCGTGAACCTGACCGTCGACCAGTAAAGTAACTTTCTCTCCGCGCAACGTTTTGCCCCCGCCTGTGCGGGGGCGGTTTCATGCCGTGTGGCCGGTCAGGGGGCAAGCACCTGCACCTGACCGGCCACGAGCAGGGACAGGGTCAGGGGGTGCCCGCCGATCTGCAGGGTCAGGGTCCCCAGGGCGGTGTCCACGCTGAGCACCCGCAGGGCGGAGCCGGGCGTGAGGTCGGCGGCCATCAGGGCGCGCAGCTGATCGGCGTCGCCGTCCGGCACGCGCGCCACGGTGGCGGTGTCGCCCGGGGCGAGCTGCGTGAGGCGCCGTTCCGGGCGGTGCGGGACGCTGCCGTCCAGGGCGGGGATCGGGTCGCCGTGCGGGTCGTGGGTGGGGTCGCCCAGCCAAGCGGCGATGCGGGCCTCAAGTTTCTCGCTCAGGGCGTGTTCCAGGCGCTCGGCTTCCTCGTGCACCTCGTCCAGCGGCACGCCCAGCGCGCGGTGCAGGAACAGTTCCAGCAGGCGGTGGTGGCGCAGGACTTCCAGCGCGACCTGTTCCCCCTCGGCGGTGAGCTGCGCGCCCTGGTACGGCGCGTGCGACACGAGGCCCTGCTCGGTGAGTTTGCGCAGCATGCCGGTCACGCTGGCCGGGGCGACTTCCAGCGCGTCTGCGAGGGCCTGGGTGCTGACCTTCCCGGCGCGGCCCAGGACGTACAGGTGCTTGAGGTAGTCCTCGGCCGAGGGGGTGAGGGTCCGGGCGGTCATGCGTCCAGTGTAGGCGCCGGGGCGGCGCGGAACTTTTCCGGGGCGTGTCACCTCTAAGGTATGAGGTGACCTTGAATGACGCTCACAGCCATCTGCCGGACGTGGAGCTCGCGCGGCGCGCCGCGCGGGACGAGCGGGCCTTCGAGGTGCTGGTGAGGCGGCACGCGCCCGCGGTGCACCGCCTGGCGGCCGGCATGGTCGGCCCGGGCGCGGCGGACGACGTGGTGCAGGAGGTGTTCATCGCCGTGCACCGCGCCCTGCGGGGCTTCCGCGGGGACGCGCAGTTCAGCACGTGGCTGCACCGCATCACCCTGAACGCCTGCCACAAGGCGCTGGCCGCGCGGCAGACTCTTCCGTTCGGGGACGTGCCGGAGCCGGCCGCGCCGCACAGCCCGGTCCGGGCCGGGGAGCAGGCAGCGCTGCGGGACGCCCTGCACGCCGCGCTGGCTGCGTTGCCTGCCGATCAGCGGGAGGCGGTCACGCTGCGGGAACTGGGGGGCCTGGAGTACGCCGAGATCGCCGTCCTGACCGGGGCGGAACTGGGCACCGTGAAAAGCCGCATCAACCGGGGGCGCGCCGCCCTGCGGGCGTGGCTGAGCGGTGCAGGAGTGAAACCGTGAACAAGCATGACTGGACTGACGCCGACCTGGACGCCCTCTTCACGCAGGTGCGGGAACCCGGCGGGGACGCGGACGGCGCGGCCGACCGGGTGCTGGCCGCGCACCGGGCGCGGCAGGGGCACGCCCGGCACGTGCGGGCGGGGTGGGTGTCGGCGCTGCTCGCCTCGGCGGCGGTGCTGACCGGCGTGGCGGTCCTGAAGCCCGCGCCGGTCCTGCCCAGCAGCGCCGCCTACGCCGCGTACGAGAGTGCGGTGGGGGACGGCTGGTGAGGCGGGCGCTGGGGCTGCTGGGGCTGCTGCTGGCGCCGGGCGCCGGGGCGGCGGACCTGGACGACCTGCTGAGCGTGCTGGCGCAGGCGCGCGCGCGGGAGGTGCGAGGTGTGGCGCAGGTCACGGTGAACTTCCCGCCGCGCACCCCCCCGACCCGCGCGGCGAACCGTCTGCCCACCCTGCCGGTGCGGCCGGCGCTGCTGGCCCGCAACTTTAATGTGGTGCGTGTCGGCCCGGAGCTCCAGGTAGGTCGGACCGCGACCCGGTATGACCTGACCCCGAAGGCGGGAAGTGCGGCCCGCTGGGTGGTGTGGGTGGATCAGGCGTGGAACCTGCCGCTGGCCTTCGAGGAACGCGGCGCGGACGGCGCGGTGGCCCGCCGGGCACTGTTCACGAAGGTGAACCCGTCCCCGGTGAAGGCCGCCGTGAAGGTGCCGGCGGTGCCCCGGGGCCTGGGGGCGACCGTGGCCCGCGCCCTGCCGGGCCTGCGGCTCCCGCCGGGGTTCACGCCGGTGGCGCTGCGGCCGGCCGGGAACCGCTGGGAGGTGACGTTCTCGGACGGGCTGAACACCCTGGCCCTGGTCACCGCCGCGCGGGACGTGCAGGCCGCGCCGGGCGTGGCGTCCCGGCGGGTGGGGGCGGCGTTCGTGTGGCTGACCGGGAACCTCCCGGCCGCCGACCTGACGGCCGCGCTCTCCGGGGTGCGGCAGGTCCGCCCGGCCGAACTGGGAACTTTTTTCGCTGATCTCTCCTCTAATCCCTGAGGTGCCCATGACCCTGACCCCCTACACCCGGCCCCTGACCGCCGAGGACGCCGCGCACTTCCTGCGGCGCACGGCGTTCGGCGGCAACGAGGCGCAGCTCCGCGCCCTGACCGGCCAGTCCGCCCGGGCGGCGGCCCGTGACGCCCTGGCCTTCGGCCCGGCCATGAAGGCCGGCAACCCCTTTGACCCGGCGAGCGGCGCCACGCCCGGCGCGATGCTGCAACTCACCCGCGGCGCGTGGCTGTTTGAACTGCTGTACGGCGACTTTCCGCTGCGGGAGAAGCTGACGCTGACCTGGAGCAACCATTTCGTGGTGGGCACCGACACGGTCCGCAACCACCCCAGCCTGCAGGGGTACCTGGGCGTGCTGCGCCGGCACGCGGCGACCACGGACTTCACGGCGTTCGCGCTGGACGTGTCGCGCTCGCCGGCCATGCTGCGGTACCTGGACAACGACCTGAACCGCAGGGGCAAACCGAACGAGAACTTCAGCCGGGAACTGCTGGAACTGTTCACCACCGGCATCGGCCATTACACCGAGGAAGACGTCCGGGAGGGCGCCCGGGCACTGAGTGGCTGGACCTTCACCGGGGGCCGCGGCAACCAGCGGTACCTGGAAGAGCCGCAGTTCGTGTTCCAGGAGCGGCAGCACGACGCGGGCCGCAAGACGTACCTGGGGCAGAGCGGGAACTTCCGTCCGGAGGACGTCGTGCGCATCGCGGCGACGCACCCGGCCACGGCCGTGTTCGTGAGCCGCAAGCTGCACCGGGCGTTCGTGGCGGACGCGCCGGACGAGACGGCCGTGCAGGGCAGCGCCGAGACATTCCGCCGCACGAACGGGAACGTCCGGGCGGTGCTGGAGGAACTGCTGAGCAGCGAGGTGTTTTACGCGTCGCGGCAGCGGATCATCCGCTCCCCGGTGGAGTACGTGGTCGCGGCGGTGCGGGCGGTGGGCCAGCCGAAGCTGGACCCGAAGCAGGTGCTGAACCTCACGCAGACCGCGGGCCGCATGGGGCAGCTGCTGCTGCAGCCGGACACCGTGGAGGGCTGGACGGGTGGGCGCGCCTGGATCAACGACAACGTGCTCCTGACCCGCATGCAGCTGGCCGCCGCCCTGACCCTGGCGAACTCGGCCCCGCCGCTGCGGGACGTGCCGGACGCCTTGGTGCTGACCGGCCGGGAGCGCGACCCGGCGCTGGCCGGGCTGGGCAAGCTGAGCGTGAAACAGCGGACGTACCTGGGCCTGATCGCCCCCGAATTCCAGCTCGCCTGACCCGGGCCAGAGGAGAACCCATGACCACCCCCACGGACAGCCCGGCCCCGGCCGGTTCCGAGACGACCAGCACCACCCGCCGCGATTTCCTGAAACTGTCCGCGCTGGCGCTCGCCGCGACGAGCGGCATGCCCGGCTTCCTGGCCCGCGCGGCCGCGCAGGCGCAGGTGCAGGGCGGCGCGAAGACCCTGGTGGTCGTGCAGCTGACTGGCGGCAACGACGGCCTGAACACCCTGGTGCCGTTCACGAACGGCGCGTACTACGCGGCCCGCCCGAACATCGCCATTCCCAGGAAGGACGTGCTGGGCGTGACCGCCGACCTGGGCATGCACCCGGCGCTGCGGCCCCTGATGGGGCTGTGGGACGCCGGGCACCTCGCCTGGATGGAGAACGTGGGGTACCCCAACCCGAACCGGTCGCACTTTGCGAGCATGGCGATCTGGCACACCGCGGACCCCACGCAGGCGCAGCGGGACGGCTGGATCGGGCGCATGGCGGAGAAGATCGGGGACCCCTTCTGCGCCAGCAACCTGGGCGCGACCGGGCCGCAGGCGGTCCGCACGGCGCGCTTCGCGCTGCCCAGCATCGACAGTGTGAACGGCTTCCAGGTGAAACTGCCCGCCGGGCTGGAGGGCGCCTTCGACGCGCTGCTGGCCGCCCCGAGGCAGGGCGAGGCGGCGTACCTGTCGCAGGCGACCCGGCAGATGATGCGCAACACGGCGCGCGTGCAGGAAAACGTGAAGAAGTACCGCGCCGGGGCCACCTACCCGGAGGGGCGGTTCGCCACGCAGCTGCGGGACGCGGCGCGGCTGATCGCGGCCGGCATCGGGCAGCGCGTGATTTACGTGTCGCTGGGGGGCTTCGACACGCACGCCGGGCAGCGCGCCGAGCAGGACGAGCTGCTGGGCACCCTGGCCGGCGGCCTGAGCGCCTTCCACGCCGACCTGAAGGCGCAGGGCCTGGCGGACCGCGTGATCGTGATGGGCTTTTCCGAGTTCGGGCGCCGCGTCGCGGAGAACGACAGTGCCGGCACGGACCACGGCAAGGGCAGCGTGATGTTCGCGCTGGGCGAAGGGGTCAGGGGCGGCGTGCACGGCAGCAGTCCGGACCTGGAGACCCTGTCGGACGGGGACATCATCTACCGGCAGGACTTCCGCGGGGTGTACGCCGAGGCGCTGGAACGTTGGCTGGGCCTCAACGCCCGCGAGATTCTGGGCAGCGAGTTCACGGGGCCGCGGTGGGTGGCGTGAGGCCGCGCGCGGCCCTGGCGCTGCTGGCCCTGGCCGGGGCGGGCGCGGCGCTGGCCCTGCCGGGCTTCCGCCTGACCGCCATCCAGCAGTTTCACTACGACCAGGGCAACCCGCTGTGGGAGTACGACCGGAAGGTCATGTCGTGCGCGTACTGCCACGTGAAGGAGTCCGGTGGGGCACCCTGGAACGCGTTCGGGCAGGCGCTGCAGCAGCAGTTCCGGGCGGACGCCGCCGCCGTGCGGAAGAACAAGTTTCCGGCCGTGCTGTATGACCGCCTGAAGCTCATGCAGGACGCCGACGGGGACGGGTACGCGGACGCGCTGGAGGTGTACGCCCGGACGCTGCCGGGCGATCCGGCCAGCAAACCCGGCAAACCGGTCGCGGAGCTGGAGAAGGCCTTCACCGCGGCGGGCGGCGTGGCCCAGTACGCGCCGAAGGTGAAAAAGCCCTAGCGCAGCCGGCGTTCCCAGGTGATCCACATGGGTTCGGTGCGGTAACCCAGGCAGGTGTTCACGCGCAGCATGGGCAGGTTCAGGACGGTGCCGCCCGTGCCGGCGCGCGTGTACCCGCTGTCCTGGGCCCAGGCAAGCGCGCGGGCCTTTACCAGCGTGGCGAGCCCCCGGCCGCGGTGAGCGGGGTGGGTGGTGGTCAGGTCGCTGGACACCTCCCGCGCCTTCTGGAGGGGCCGGCCATCCGGCAGGGTCAGGCGGGTCAGGGCGACCAGTTCACCCCGGAAACGGACGACGAACACAGCCTCCTCGCGCGTCATCACGGCCTGCATGGCCTCACGCGTCAGGGGGGCGGCCGTGGTGGTGGGGTTGGAGGGGATGTCGCGTTCTCCCTGCCGTTGCAGGGCGTACAGCGCGGCCCACTCGGCGTCCGGGGCGTCACTCGGCCAGCGCTCCACCTCGTAGCCCTGCAGGTACAGGCGTTCTTCCAGCGGCTGGAAGGCCGCGAAGTCGAAGGTGCTCAGGTCCAGGTGGGCGCCCCAGGACTGCCAGGCGTTCCGGAACCCGGCCGACTGGAAGAGCTGCGTCTGTTCGGTGAAGTCCTCGCGGGTGACGCCCAGCAGCCGCGTGAAGCCGGTGGGCAGGTCGGCCAGCAGGGCCAGGTACAGGGGCGTGAAGGCCGCGCCGTCTCCGGCGAGGTTCAGGCGCAGGGCGTCCGGGGCGCTGTCCCCGAAGGGGTGCAGGCTGGCGGTGGCCGTGACCTCTCCGATGCCGTTCAGGGCGACGAGGTGCCGGCGCTGCGGGTCGGGGTTTTCCCGGAAGTGGTCGGCGGCGTAGGTCCACAGGCCGCGGGTGCTGCGGGTGTGGAGGTTGGCGACGGCTGCGGCGTCGGCGTTCTGGAAGGGGCGCAGGGTGAAGGGGTGGGCCATGCCTGCATGGTCGGGCAGTGGAGGCCCGAGAGCGAATTTGCGCCGTAGGCCAGATGGCGGAGGCGGTGCATATGCAAGCGGGCCCGGCAGGCTTCCCGCGTGACTGGGCGTGCATGGGGGCCGAGGATGCAATTCAGAGGTGGCGCACATTCACAGAAGCCTTGACAGAATTACGCACGGGGCGTATTCTGTTCTTACCGGAATGGAAGTGCCGTGAGTGCGCTTGTTCACCTGCCCGGACGTGGAGCCCCCAACCGCTCCGAACCCGCAGAAGACCGCGCCCCCGCCCCTCCGTAGCGAGTGAGGCGGGGGACGCGTGTGTCCCGCTTGACAGCCCCCCGGCCCGGCAGGAATCGTGATTCCATGACTGCCCCCGACCGCGAGAGCGCCCTGCTGGACCGCATGCGCACGCACCTGAGCACGCCCGGCGCCGCGCCCACCTACGTGCGGCTTCAGGAGGCCGTGCAGGGCGCCCTGAGCGCCGGAGTCCTGCGCCCCGGCGACGCGCTGCCCACCGTGCGGGCGGTGGCCTCAGCGCTGAAGCTGGCGCCGAACACCGTGGCCAAGGCGTACGCCGCCCTGGCCCGCCAGGGCCTGACCGAGAACCGGGCCGGGGCGGGCACCAGCGTGGCCGCCGGGGCCTGGGCGGGCCAGCTGGGACAGCAGGAGGCGCTGCGGGCCTTCCGGGCGCTGGTGCAGGAACTGCGGGCGGCGGGCCTGAAGCTGGACGACGCGCGGCGCGTGCTGGACGAACTGGAAGGCGAGCCGGAGGCCACCCGCGCTTTAAGTGTATGAACCACACTAACGCGCTTCGGGGTAGCATGTCAGGCATGCAAAGTGACGTGGCGCAACTGAGTGTGAACACCATCCGCACCCTGTCCATCGACGGCGTGCAGGCCGCCAACAGCGGCCACCCCGGCGCCCCCCTGGGCGCCGCCCCCATGGCCTACGCGCTGTGGCAGGACTTCCTGCGCTTCAACCCGGGGCACCCGGAGTGGGCCGGCCGGGACCGCTTCGTGCTCTCCGCCGGGCACGCCAGCATGCTGATCTACAGCCTGCTGCACCTCACCGGGTACGACATGCCCCTGGAGGACCTGAAAAACTTCCGGCAGTGGGGCAGCAAGACCCCCGGCCACCCCGAGTTCTTCCACACGCCCGGCCTGGACGCCACCACCGGCCCCCTCGGGCAGGGCGCGGCCATGACGGTCGGCATGGCGATGGCCGAGGCGCACCTCGCCGCCCGCTACAACCGCGACGGCTTCCCCATCTTTAACAACCACACCTACGCAATCCTGGGCGACGGCGACCTGCAGGAAGGCATCAACCACGAGTCCGCCGCGCTGGCCGGGCACCTGCGGCTGAACAAGCTGATCTGGCTGCACGACGACAACCAGATCCAGCTGGACACCCCCACCGAGAAGGCCGAGTCCGAGGACACCGCCCAGCGTTTCCGCGCGTACGGCTGGAACGTCCTGAAAGTCCAGGACGGCAACAACCTCGACGAGATCCGCGCCGCGATCCGGGACGCGCAGGGCAGCGACCGGCCCACCCTGATCCAGGTGCGCACCGTGATCGGGTTCGGCAGCCCCCGCGCCGGCACCAGCAAGGCCCACGGCGAACCCCTGGGTGACGAGGGCGTCGCCGAGACCAAACGCGCCCTGGGCTGGGACCTGCCTCCCTTCACCGTGCCGGACGAGGTGAAGGCCCACATGGACGCCACCGAACGCGGCGCGAAACTCGAAGCCGACTGGAACGCCCTGATGGACGCCTACCGCGCGGCCCACCCGGAACTGGGTCAGGAAGTGGACGCCCTGCTGGCCCGCGACCTGCCCGCCAATCTCTCGGAGGTGCTGCCCAGCTACGAGGTGGGCGGCAAGGCCATGGCCACCCGCAACGCCAGCGGCGAGGTCATCAACGCCCTGGCGAAGGTCGTGCCCGGCCTGATGGGCGGCAGCGCCGACCTGAGCGGCAGCACCAAGACCACCATCAAGGACGGCGGCGAGATGCAGGCCGGCAACATGGCCGGACGCAACGTGCTGTTCGGCGTGCGGGAGTTCGGCATGAGTGCCGCCGGGAACGGCCTGTCGCTGTACGGCGGCCTGCGGCCCCTGGTCGGCACCTTCCTGGTGTTCGCCGACTACCTCAAGCCCGCCTTCCGCCTCTCGGCGCTGCAGTTCCAGCCGGTCACGTACGTCCTCACGCACGACAGCATCGGCCTGGGCGAGGACGGCCCCACCCACCAGCCCATCGATCAGCTCGCCATGCTGCGCGCCGTGCCGGGCGCCCACGTGATCCGCCCCGCCGACGCGAACGAAACCGCCGCCGCGTGGCAGATGGCGCTGGAATACGACAAGGGCCCCACCGCGCTGGCCCTGTCCCGCCAGGACCTGCCGATCCTGCCGCGCAACCACGCCGGCGTGAAGAAGGGCGCGTACGTCGTCAAGGACGCCGAGAACGCGCAGGTGATCCTGATCGCCAGCGGCTCCGAGGTCGCGCTCGCCATGGACGCCGCCGACGCCCTGAGCGGCGAGGGCATCGGGGCGCGCGTGGTCAGCATGCCCTGCATGGAAGTCTTCCGGGAGCAGGACGCCAGCTACCGCGACAGCGTGCTCACGCCCGGCGTGAAACGCGTCGCCATCGAGGCCGGCAGCCCTCAGCCCTGGTACGAGTGGACCGGGTCCGGCAGCGCCGTGATCGGCATGAGCACCTTCGGCGCCTCCGCCCCCGCCAAGGTCCTGTTCGAGAAGTTCGGCTTCAGCGTGGAGAACGTCGTGCGGACCGTGAAGGGCCTGCTCTAACCCCGCGTTCCGGAGGCCGCCCGCCAGCACGGCCGGGCGGCCTTCACCACATGCCCGCCTCTTCCCCCATCTCACGCGGGGCGGGTATCGTGGGCAGGATATGCACGCGCCGGACCCCGCCCATCCCCCCCGCCCCGCCCCCGACGCCCCGCCGCAGCGGGGCCTGCTGATCGTGATGACCGGGGCGTCCGGGGTGGGCAAGGGCACCCTGCGCGAGCAGTGGCTCAAGAACCAGGACGTGTTCTACAGCACCTCCTGGACCACCCGTCCCCCGCGCCCCGGCGAGCGGGACGGCGTGGACTACGTGTTCGTGAGCCCCGAACGCTTCGAGGAGAAGGTCAGCCAGGGCGGCTTCCTGGAGCACGCCAGTTTCGTCGGGAACCACTACGGCACGCCGATCGAACCGATCGAGGCGGCCCTCGCCCGCGGGCAGGACGTGATCCTGGAAATTGAGGTGGAGGGCGCCATGCAGGTCCGCGACCGGATGGGCGAGGAGGCCGTGCTGGTGTTCATCATGCCGCCCAGCCTCACCGAGCTGCGCCGCCGCCTGGAGGGCCGCGCCACCGAGACGCCCGAACGCATCGAGAAGCGCCTGGCGCGCGCCCGCGAGGAGATCATGCACGCGCACGCCTTCCGATACGTGGTCGTGAACGACGACCTGGAGCGCGCCGTGCGTGAACTGCTGGACGTGCAGGCCGCCGAGCGCGTCATGGGCCGCCCCCGCGACACCTGGACCGGGGACGACCGCGCCGTGCTGGCCCGCGTGGCGGACGTGCGCAGCGACCACCTCAGCACCGACGACCTGGAGCGCGTCGTCAACAGCTGACCCAGGCTTGCGGGCGCAACGCCGCATGAAGGCCGGCCGGGGCCGCCAACCACGCCCGGCCGTTAAGCTGCGGGCATGCCGCTGGAACTCGTGCAGGGGGACATCGCCGCGCAGATCACCTGCGCGGTCGTCACGGCCGCCAACAAGGAACTGATGGGTGGGGGCGGGGTGGACGGCGTGATTCACCGCGCCGCCGGCCCGGACCTGCTGCGCGCCATCCGCGCGATCGGCGGCACCCCGACCGGCACGGCCGTGATCACCCCCGCCTTCAATCTGACCGGGCAGGGCGTGCAGCACGTGATTCATGCGGTCGGCCCGGTCTGGCGGGGCGGGCAGGCCGGGGAGGCGGCGCTGCTGGCCGGCGCGTACCGCCGCAGCCTGGAACTGGCCGTGGAGCACGGCTGCACGTCCGTGGCGTTCCCAGCCATCAGCACCGGCGTGTACGGCTACCCCCTGGACCGCGCGGCGGACGTGGCCCTGCGGGAGATCCGGGGGTTTCTCCAGGCTCACCCGGCGCTGCACGTGAGGTTCGTCCTGTACGACGCGGACAGCCTGCACGTGGTGCAGCGGACGCTGGCCCGCCTGGAGCGGGAAGCCGGCGCATAGCCTTGACGCGGCGTGAATACTGCGCTATCTTTTTCCCTATCAGCGCCCAGGTGGCGCGTTTTTTATTGCCTGCCCGGGCGCCCGGCCGTGTACCCTGCGGCATGCCCCCCTCCCCCCTGAAAAGCGCCGCGTGGCTCACCGAGCACCTGAACGACCCGCAACTGCGCGTCCTGGACTGCCGCTACGCCCTGAGCGACCCGCTGGTGGGCCGCATCGCGTACCTCTCGGGCCACGTGCCGGGCGCCGTGTACGCCGACCTGGAAACCGACCTGAGCGGCCCCGTGCAGCCCGGCGGGGCCGGAGGCCGCCACCCCCTCCCCGACCCGGAAGCCCTGGCCGCGTGGCTGGGCCAAGCGGGCATCCGCAACGACAGCGTGGTCGTCTGCTACGACGATCCCAGCACCGGCCAGGGCTTCTACGCCTCACGGGCGTGGTGGCTGCTGCGCTGGCTCGGCCACCGCGACGTGTTCGTCCTCGACGGCGGCTGGCCCGCCTACCTTGCCGCCGGCGGGCCCGTCAGCACCGACGACCCCGCCCCCGTCCCCACCACCTTCACCCCGGACGTGCAGCCCGGCATGGTCGCCACCACGCAGGACGTCGCCACCCGCCCCCCCGGCACCCTCCTGATTGACGCACGCGCCCCGGAACGCTACCGCGGCGACACGGAACCCCTGGACCGCAAGGCCGGGCACATCCCCGGCGCGGTCAACCGGCCCTTCAGCGCGGCGCTGCACCCTGACGGCACCTACCGCCCCGGCCCGGAACAGGCTGAGCGACTGGCCGCCGGGGACGCCCCTACCATCGCCTACTGCGGCAGCGGTGTGAGCGCCACCCCGAACCTCCTTGCGCGGGAGCTGGCCGGTGTGCCCCTCGGGCCGGACAACCGTCTGTACGCCGGCTCATGGAGCGATTGGGTCAGCGACGACGCCCGCCCCGTCCAGACCGGAGAAACGGCCTAGGCACATTTCCGCATGACTTGAGAAAAAGATGAGCGTAGGCTGAAGGGCATGAAGAAGCTTCTGCTCCTGCCCACGCTGCTCCTCGCCTCCTGCTCCATGTCAGGCCCCACTGCCCCCTTCAAAGCCGGGGATGCCTTCATCGTGTCCGGCCGGACCAAGGATGGAGTGAACACGAACTTCACGGCCGTGCTGCGCGACAACGGGAAATTTGAGGACAACTACTGGCAGTACGACGCCGACGGCAGCAGTACCGACAGCGCGCTCCTTGTCGCCAAATCCAGCCAGGACTACGTTTACGCCAAGGATTATTTCGAGAGCGCCGACGGGAAGACGGACATGATCGTCGGGTGCTACGCCTACCCCGGCGGACCCGGCTGGAAGCAGGCCAACGGCTTCCTGATCCGGGAGACGCGCGCGGACTACGACGCCTTCTGGAAACGGATCAGTGGCATGAACGTCAACGACCTGCGCTTCGAGCTGAGCAAGACGGCCGGCGACTGCATGATCACCCGCAAGTAAGCCTCCGCCCATCGCTCTCCAAGGTGGAACCTATGAAAAAACTCCTGTTCCTGCCGCTTCTCCTCCTCGCGTCCTGCTCGGTGACGCCCCCCCAGCCGCCCTTCAAGGTGGGGGAAACCCTGCGGATGGACGGCACCACGAAAGCAGGGGTCAAGGTCAGTCAGACCTACCCGCTGCGCACCGAAGGAAAGTACGAGGACGGTGAATGGGCGTACCGGTTCATGAGCACCGGGTCGAGTGCACTGGAGGGAACGTCAGCGCTGTCCCTGGCGCTGGGCGAAGTGATCGTCGATCAGGGCGGGGACTACGTGATCAGCGTGCAGAGTTCCTTCGAGTCCGTGGCAGGCACTTCGAACAGCATGAAAACCTACTGCATCGCGTACCCGGACTCCCGCGCCTGGCGTTCCGCCGACGGGTTCCTGGTGCACGACACGCTGGACAAGGTGAAGGCGTTCGAAGCGCAGCTTGAACAGCTTACCACCGAGGCCGCGGCACGCCGCCTGCTGTCGGATGCCGGCACCTGCACCCTGACCCGGCAGTAAACGCAGGAGCGACCCCTTGAACCGCCACCCCGCCGTACGCGCGAGGTGGCGGTCGCCTTGTCTCTTTTCCTGCCCGGCGCTTCCAGGCTGTGGCCTACATCATCACGCTCCAGCCTTGTGGCCGCACAACACTATGGCCCGGGGTTCACGGATTCCGGCCGTTCCTTCACCTGGGCGGTGACCGTGCCGTCCTGCCATTCCAGGGTGAGGGTCTGGCCGGGGTGGGTGTGGGCGGCGCGGGTGAGGGGTTGGCCGTGTTCGTCGCGGACGAGGGCGTATCCGCGGGCGAGGGTGCGGGTGGGGGTGAGGCCGAGGGCCTGGCGCATCAGGGCGTCGGTGCTGGCGTGGGCGGCGTCGGTGGTGCGGCGGGCGGCGCTCAGGGCGCGGTCCAGGGTCCTGCGGGTTTCGGCGTCGGCGGTGACGAGGGCCTGCGTGCCGGCGTGGCGGATGGCGCGGGCGTCCTCCTGGGCCTGCGCGGCGGCCTGGATGACGGTGCGGGTGATCAGGGCGGCGGCCTTGCTGGGCGTGTCGGTGCGGGTGAAGGCGACCTCGTCGAGGAGGGTGTCGTCGCGGGCGTGGCCGAGGCCGGTGATGACGGGGGCGGGGAAGGTGGCCAGGGCGCGGGCGATGTCGAGGTCGTTCAGCCAGGCGAGGTCGGTGACGGCCCCGCCGCCGCGGATGACGACCAGGGCGTCCAGGGGCATCTGGTCGTGCTCGGTGCGGGCCGCCTGGATGGCGCGGCCCAGGCTGGCGGCGGCCTCTCGGCCCTGGAAGGTGGCCTGGAGGTACAGGGGGGCGAGCAGCCCGGCGTGTTCCAGGGGGTCGGTCTCGCGGCGGAAGTCGCCCAGGCCGGCGGCGCCCTCGGGGCTGATCACGGCGATGCGGTGGTAGTCGGTGGGGGGGGCGTGCAGGCGGCCCAGGCCGTACAAGCCCTCTCGGAGCAGGGTCTCGCGCAGCGCCTCGAGTTTCAGGGCGGCGTCGCCGAGGGTGAATTCGGGGGCGACGTCCAGGATGTTGAGGGAGAAGCCGTACTGCGGGTGGAATTCGGCGGTGCAGAACAGCAGGACCTTGAGGCCGGCGGTGAGGGTGCCGCCGGTGGCGCGGCGGAACTTGCCTTCCAGGCTGAAGCGTTCGCGGGCCCAGAGGGTGGCGCGGGTCTTGGCGACCTCCACGCCGTCCTCAAGTTGCACGAGGTCGAGGTACAGGTGGCGGCGGTCGGTGAGGCTGGCGATCTCGGCGCGAACCCACACGCCGCCGGGCACGCCCCGGGCGATGACCTGGGAGACGTAGCTGAGCACCTCGGCGAGTTCCAGGAACTGTTCGGGGGGGCGGGTGGGTTCCGCGGCTTTGCGGCGGGGCGGGCCAGTGCCCTTGCGCCGGGTCACAGCCGGGTTCCGAGGGTGCGGCCCAGCACGGCCGCCAGGACGCCCAGGCCGACGCTGAGGATGGTGTTCAGCGCGGCCAGGTCGGCCCGGCCGCGGGTGAGTAGGGCGTCGGTGTCGGCGCTGAAGGTGGAGAAGGTGGTGAATGCCCCGAGGAAGCCGGTCCCGAAGGCCAGCCGGGCGGCTTCCGGCCAGGTGCCGCGGGCGACCAGGGGGAGGGTGAGGCCCAGCAGGAACGAGCCCAGGACGTTGATCAGCAGGACCGCCAGGGGAAACCCGGCCCGGGTGACCAGGGGGGTCAGGGCCAGCTGCGTGCCGTGGCGCGCAGCGGCGCCCAGCGCGCCGCCCAGCATCACCCACCCCCAGGCGTTCACGCGTCTCCTGTGCGGCCGTCGGTCATCTCGTTCAGGATAGTGCGCCGTAGGATGGGCGGCATGATCCGCGCCCGCCGCCTCAGTGATGGTCAGGAGTTCGAATGGGGCGGGGAGACGCGGGGCGTGTGGGTGGACGTGCAGGGCATCACCGCGGAGGACCTCGCGCCGGTCCGGGCGGTCTTTGCGCTCAACCGGCTGGCGCTGGAGGACGTGATGGAGGTGGGGCACTGGTCGCGTGCGGAGCAGTACCCGGAGCACGCGTTCATCACGGTGCGGAGTTTCGCGCGGCCGGAGACGACCGAGGAGTTCACGGAGCGCCTGAGCGTGTTCGTGTTCCCGGAAGCGGTCCTGACGGTGAGCATGCGGGGCACGCTGGCGCTGCGGCACGTGTGGCCGCTGGTGAATGGGCGGGAGTCGGTGAACAGCGCCGCGGAGGTCACGTACGAACTGCTGGACCACACGGCCGACACCTTCTTCACGGTGGCCGACACCCTGGAGGCCGAGGTGGACGCCCTGGAGGAGCGGGTGTTCCGGGCGGAGCGCGAGAACCCGGTGGGGGCGGTCTTCGACCTGAAGTACCTGATCGGTCAGGCGCGGCGCCTCGCGACGGACGCGCGGGAGGCGTCGGCGCTGCTGGGCCGGCACGCGGAGGGTTCGGCAGCGGACCTGGTGCGTTACCGGGATGTGCAGGACAGTTTCACGCGGGCCGCCAGCCGCTTCGAGAGTCTGCGGGAGGCGCTGACCAGCCTGCTGGACCTTCACCTGAGCCTGCAGTCGCAGCGGATGAACGAGGTGATGCGCACCCTGACGGCAGTCAGTGTGGTGTTCCTGCCGCTGACCTTCCTGGCGGGGGTGTGGGGCATGAACTTCGAGCACATGCCGGAACTGAGGCAGCCGTGGGGGTACGCCTTCGCGTGGCTGTCGTTCATAGCAGTGGGCGCGGCCCTGGCCGCGTACTTCAAGCGCCGGGGGTGGTGGTGATGCCCACCGTGACGTTCCACGTTCCGGCCCTGCCGCCGGGCACGCCGGCCGGCACGCTGTTCCTGACCGGCAGTTTCCGCGGCTGGGCGGACGACCCCTCGGGCTGGACCTTCCGGGTCCGGGACGGCCGGATCACGCTGAGCGCCTTCTTTCCGGCGGGCGCGCTGCTGGACGTGAAGGTCCGGGTGCAGCGGCCGGACGGGCGCAGCGTCGAGGAGGGGGACGCCTGGGGCGGCCGCGCCCCGGCGCACAAGGTGGTGGTGGGCGCCGACGACCAGGTGGCCGCGCTGCGCCTGCGCGGCTGGCAGGACGGTCAGGGCGCGGGCCGGCCGGGCCGCGCGCGCCCGCCGCGGGAGGAGTGGACGCTGGCCGCGCCGTGGGGCGAGCAGCCGGTGCGGGTGTGGTGGCCGGAGGGCCTGAGCCCGGCCGGACTGCCGCGCCTGATCCTGCATGACGGGCAGAACGTGTTCGACGAGGGTCCGAGTTTCGCTGGGGCGAGCTGGCAGGCGGCCGACGCCGCGCAGGCCCTCGCGGACGCCGGCCGCCCCTCCCTGCTGGTGGGCCTCAGCGTGGACGGCGCCCGCGTGCGGCGTTACATGCCGTTCCCGATTCCCATGAACAGCTTTCAGCCCGGTGCGGACGAGTACCTGGACTGGCTGACGGGACCGCTGCTGGCCGAACTGGAGCGGCGGTACGGGCCGCTGCCCGCGGAGCGCCGGGCGATGCTGGGGTCGTCGTTCGGTGGGGTGGTGACGCTGTACGGCGGGCTGCGGCACCCGGGAGTCTTCGGGACGCTGGGGGTGATGAGTCCGTCGGTGTGGCCGGACGACCACGCGCTGCTGCGCTGGCTGCCGGGCCGGACAGCGCCGGGCATGCGGGTGTGGGTGGACCAGGGTGACCACGAGGGGGCCAGCCTGGAGGACTCGCAGCGGCTGGTGCGGGAGGTGAGGGCCCTGGCGGAACAGCTGCGCCCCGCCGTGCGCGAGGTGCGCTTCCAGGTGGGGGAAGGGCACTGGCACGACGAGGCGGCCTGGGCGGCGCGGCTGCCGGAGTTCCTGGCGTGGTGGCTGGGGGGCCTCCCGCCGGGCGGTCAGGCGTAGGCGCGGCGCGCGGGGTGACGCTGCGCGTCGTGGACCTGGAGCAGCAGGTAGCCCTCGGTGTGCAGGCCGAGCTGGCCGCGGGCGTGCAGGGCGCGCAGGGTGGGCAGGTGGTACAGGTCGCCGTGCTCGCCACGGATCAGGTCAGCGGGATCGAACGCGGTGCGGGTCAGGGCAGGCTGGTCGGTCATGGGCATCTCCAGGAAACTGAGAAGTGAGTGAGAACAGGTTTTATGTTCCTTAAAGTATGCCGCCCGGCTCTGACAGGACCCTGACCTGAGCAGACGCCTCCCGTCAGCTGCCTGGACAGGTCAGGCGGCCTGGACGATGGCTGGTCGCCACAACACCAATTTCGGGGTATGCCCACCCCTGCTGGGCGCCATACCCAAGGCTCCCACAGGCCCACAGTTATCCACAGAGTTATCCACAGGGTCTGTGGACAGGGTGTGGATAACTGTGAAGCCGCCCCGCGCGCAGCGAAGCAGAAAGCGCGTACAGCGCACCTTTGCGGACAGGTGTCCCAGGCAGCTCACTCTGACCGGAAGTTATCCACAGCCTTCCGTTTCACTGTGGATAACTTCCGGTCAGGCGGTCTTCGCTGCCCGGATGAAGGCCTGCACGGCCGCCGGGTCCTTCACGCCGGCCTGGGCTTCCAGTCGGCTCACGGCGTCCACCCCAGCCGGCCGCAGGTGCCGGATCGCCTCCGCGACATTCGCGGGGCCCAGCCCCCCGGCCAGCCACGCACCGCTGGGGAAGGCGGCCTTCAGGGCCGCCCAGTCGAGTGGGATGCCGCCGCCCGGTTCGGGGGCGTCCAGCATCAGGGTGACGCCGGGGACGTCCGTCCACACGTCCGCCTCGGCCGCCAGGTCGGCGGGGCGCAGGACGCGCAGAACGGGATAGTACCCGCTGATCGCCTGCACGTAAAGACTTGACACCGGGCCGTGAACCTGCACGGCCGAGACGCGCGCGGCCTCCGCGGTGCGCAGCACCTCGTCCAGCGCCTGGTTCATGAACACCCCCACCCGCGCCGGGCCGGGGCCGACACTCAGACCGGCCTGCCGGGCGACGGCCGGCGACACCAGCCGGCGGCTGACCGGCGCGAAGATGAACCCCAGGGCGTCCGCACCGGCCTCGGCACTCAGGACGGCATCGTTGACACTGGTAATGCCGCAGACCTTGACCCGCGTCACTGCTCCACCTCCCCCGTGCCGAGCTGCGCTTCCAGGGCCGCCACCCGGGCCTCCAGGGCGCGGGTGTGGCGCAGCAGGGCCAGCAACGGCAGGGCGTAGTGGTCGTACAGCTTCGGCCGTTCCATGCGGACCTCGCCGCCCATCCACGCTGTCAGGAGGGCCTCCGCCTCGGCGCGCACCTCTGCGTCCGGCACGGCGTTCCAGCGGCGGTCGCCGAGAATCATGCGCGCGAAGTGCAGCTCGCCGTCCGGCCACTCGCGGGCCGGCAGCGGGGCGAGGGTCGGGTCGTGGGGGCCTGCGGGGTCGGTCACCCTTTCATTGTGCCGTGTGGCCGCGCCGGGGTGTGCCCTTAAGAGTACGGGCCGGGCAGTGGGCCCCCTGGCCCGATCCGGCAGACAGGCGTCAGGGACTTTCGCCATACTTGCCGAATGCCTTTTGCTGGCCCCACCTTTTACCGCACCGACCGGCAGCGCCGCCGCCGAACGCTGGGCGCCGCCCTGGCTCTGGTGGCCGCCCCCCTGACACCCCTCGCCACCACGGTCGGCGGACTGAGCGCGCAGGCGGCCCTCACCTTCGGTGCCGCTCAGCTGACCTTCACGGTGGACCAGCCGGGCGCGTTCATGAACGGCCAGATGCTGCGCTTCCAGAACCCGCCCCGCATCATCGCCGGACGCACCATGCTGCCCCTGCGGGAAACGGCTGGGCTGCTCGACCAGCCCCTGACCGGCGCGGCCGGGCACGCCCAGCTGGGCCGGCTGAGCGTGGACCTCGTGCGCGGGCGGGCGCTGCTGGGCGGCGTGCCGCAGCCCGACGGCGCGGCCACGTACGGCAACGTCACGTACGTCAGCGCCCGCCTGCTCGCTGACGCGCTGAACGGCAACCTCAGCGCCGACGACGCCGGGCGCACCTTCACCCTCACGGTCCTGCGCGACGGCGGGAACCCCCTGGCCCCGCAGGCGCGCTTCAGCACCGACAAGACCGTGTACGCCCCGGGCGAACGCATCGTGTACACCGAATATCCCTACGACCCGGACGGCGCGGACATCACCGCCCGCCGCTGGACCGGCCGGCAGGACGTGTTCTTCCAGCCGGGCACGTACACCATCAGCCTGAACGTCGTGAACAGCCGCGGCCTGCAGAGCGAGACCTTCAGCCGCACCGTCCGGGTGGAGGGCACGCCCGTGGACACGCCCCTGACCTACGCCCTGAAGTACGCGCAGCCGGGCGACACCTTCAACGACGCGCAGATCCTCACGTACCCCAGCGCCACGCCCACCTACCTGCAGAAAAGCAGTTACCCGCTGCTGTTCAGTGACAGTCCCGAGGTGCCCACCCAGAGCGGCATCCTGTACCAGGACAGCGTGGCCGGCCGCGCCCGGCTGCTCGGGTACCACATGAACGGCCTGGGCCGCCCCGCGCGCCTGATCGTGATGGCCCGCAACACGGACACCCGCCCGGTGGAGGTCCGCACCGAGCGCCTGGGCGAAACGGCGCCCACCCGCGTGGAGAGCCTGCTCGGGCAGGTCACGCTGATGGAGTACTTCGCCAGCGAACGCGGCGCCCTGCTGAGCCTCGCGCCGGGCGAGGCGGCCGCCGTGTACGCCAGCCCCACCCTGAACCCCGGCAGCGGCGTGAACGTCATGCAGGACCTCAACGCCTCCGGCCGGGTGGAACTGACCTTCCTGATGCTGGAGCTGTCACTCCCGGCCACGCAGCAGGTCGTGCAGCAGCTGCCCTACCTGCCCGGCGACGGCCGGCACGTGCGCGGCACCTTCCCGGACGCCGTGCGCAGCCTGCGCGTGAACCTGGGCAGCCTGCCCACCCGCATCGTGATCGGGGACGACCAGGTGGACCCGGCCGTGACCGGCACCGACGCCCTGACCCGCCAGCCGGTGCGGCTGCTGGGCAACTACGGCGTGCTGTACGACCTGGAAGTGAACGGTGCGGCCGGCACCGCAGTGGCCCTGAGCCCGCGCGGCGGCCTGTACCGCGGCGCCATGAACATCCAGGACGGCCCCCTCCAGCAGGTCATCAAGCTGCCGCGCGTGGGAAACGCCCTGCAACCCAACCAGCCGGTGCTGCTGTGGCGTGCGCAGGCGGACCAGCTGAAGATCGATTTCGTGCCGGCCAGCGGCAGCAACCTGCCGATCAGTCTGGTGTTCTACAAGACCCGGCCCCTGTCCGGCGAGGGCGGCATCACGAAAACGTACCAGCCCTGACCTGAGGTTCACCCCCTTGCGGCGGGTCCAGCCAAGTGGCGGCTGGACCCGCCGCACGTGTTCCGGTGTGGCTGCCCGGCTCAGCGGCCCGGTCGGGCGAAGTAGGCCCGGGTCTGCGTCTGGACCACGCGGATCAGGTCACCCAGCGCGAGGTCCACGTCGATCAGGTGCAGCCCCCAGCCGGGCAGATCAACCCCCGCGATGTTCACCTCGCCGCCCAGGGTGTCCGTGCGCGGGTCGGCCGGGTCTGCCCGCACGGTCACGCTCAGGTACCCCGCACCTGCCCGGTCCTGCACACACTCGGCGCGCAGGAAGCCGGGCAGCGTCACGTACGGGGTGGGCACGGCCGCGCCCTGCACCCAGGGACCCGGGTCCCGCTGCACCGGGCCCAGCACCGGGAAGGTCCGCGTGGTCCGGAAGTACGGCGTCAGGTCGGCCGGGCCGCCCGCCAGGGCCGCCGGGTTCACGCAGGCGCTCACCAGCCCCGGCGTATCCGGGCGGGTGAAAGGACCACCGACTGGCGGGGCGTCCGCGCGGAAGGAGGCGTAGGTGATCACGCAGCCCGTCTGCCCGCCGGCGCGGCACAGCGGCACGCTGCGGAAGGTGCCCCCCACGTCCTGACCGGCTGGCACCCCCACCGGCATCCCGAGCAGCAGCGCGGACAGCATCCGGCCCTGCACCTCCTGGCCGTCGATCTCCTCGCGGATCAGGCGAATCAGGTGCGCGGCGCCCTGCGAGTGCCCGATCAGGACGAAGGGCCGCTCGCCGGCCTGCTGCCGGAACGCCCCCCACGCCGCGCGGACGTCCGCGTACGCGAGTTCCCGGTCCGGCTGGCGCGCCAGGCCAACCAGGGCCGCCACCGGCACCTGCCGGTACATCGGCGCGAACACCCGGCACACCCGGCCGAACGGCGCGGCCTGCTGGCGCGCCAGGGGACGTTCGGAGCGCTCGTCCGGAATCAGGTCGGCGTTGCGGGTCAGGTCCCAGGACGCCGTGGGATACACGTAGAAGCAGTCCACGGGCGCGGCCGGGTCGGCCCTCCAGGCTTCACGGGTGAGAGTCCCGTCCGGCGCGATGCGGGTAGCCGTCAGGTCGGTGTCACAGTCGTCCGCGCGGGCCGGGTGGCACAGCCACGCGCCGCTGGGGGAGTAGTCGGCCGGGGCGGTAGACACCGGCGCGCAGGCCGCCAGGAGCAGCGCGGCGCCCAGGACCAGGGAGAGCCGGAACCGGCGGGACCGTGGACTCGCAGGGGGCATGCTCCACCCTACGCGCCACGATGCCGGGGGTCAGTGGGCGCTCACACGGATGCGGGCTCTTCCCTCTCCTGCGCGGCGAGAAGTTGCTCGATCACCACGGCCACGCCGTCCTCGTCGTTCGTGAGCGTGACCTCGCCGGCGGCCTCCAGGGCTTCCGGGTCGGCGTTGCCCATCGCCACGCCCCGCCCGGCCCAGGCGAGCATCTCCGCGTCGTTCGGGGCGTCCCCGAAGGCCAGGACCTCGGCCTGCCTTACGCCCAGCGCGGCGCACAGCTGCGCCAGGCCCCAGGCCTTGCTCACCCCCTCGGCCAGCACCTCCAGGAACGGCGCGCCGCTGTGCGTGACCGCGAAGCCCGGCACCTTCAGGGCCTGCACGTGCGGCAGCAGCTCGCGGGGGGTCAAGGTGGGGTGACGCACGATGAACTTCAGGCTGGGTTCGGCCAGCACGGCCTCCAGCGCATGCTGGCCCATGTCGGCCGGGTCGCGTTTGTGGTCCTCGAAGTGCGCCAGGTCGGCGTACCCCTGCTGCGCGACAAACACCTCGCCGCCCTGGCGCACGCTCACGAACAGTACGCCCGGCACGCGTTCCGCCAGGGCCTGCGCCACGGCCCGCTGCACGTCCCCGGCGACGTGCGCCTCGAACAGCACCTCGCCGGTGCCCAGGTGCACGCCGTGCGCACCGTTCCCGCACAGCGCCCAGCCGTCAAACCCGGTAGCCTGCGCGATGAACCGCACGCCGCGCGGCTGCCGGGCCGTGACCGGCACCACGTGCACCCCGGCGGCGCGGGCGGCGTCCAGAGCCCGCCGGGTGCGGGGAGAGACCTCCAGCCGGGAGTTGAGGAGGGTGCCGTCCAGGTCCGTGGCGATCAGGCGAATGGGCATCCTCCCGAGCGTATCCGCTCCTCGGGGGCGCCGTGCTGGCCGTGTCCAGCGGGGCGGGCCCGGGGCAGGCAGGTTTCTTGACACCCTCTCCGCGCCTCCTCTAGTCTCTCCTCACCCCCAAGGTTTCCGGCCGCTTCTCCTTCCGCCTTCTCCACCCGGAGTGGAGGGCCGGACATTTTCCCTCCCGTCTTCCCACCCGGCCGCCACGCTGGGGGTTTTTCATTCCTGGCGTTCAGGGCCGTTCCAGTACCACCACCGCCGAGGCGTGCTCCTTAGTGTGCGTGAGCGTGAGGTGCGCGACCAGCCCGCCGGCCCGCAGTTCCGCGGCGATCTCCGGCGCGAAGCCCAGCACGGGCGGCGTGAACGGGAAGGGGCCGTCCGGCGTGCGTTCGCGCTCCACCCATACGTCCCGCCAGCCGTGTGGGCGCGGCCAGACCTTCTGGAAGGCTTCCTTCGCAGCGAAGCGCGCGGCGAGGCTGGGGGCGGGGTCACTCAGGCGGGCCACATAGGCCAGTTCGGCGGGCGCGAACAGCTTCTCCGCGCGCCGGCCCTCGCGCTCCAGCATGGCGCGGATGCGGTCTATCTCGATCAGGTCGTGTCCTATGGCGACGATCACCCCCGCAGCATAGGCGCCCGGGCCGTCTTTAGCCCGCCTTCACAGGGTGGGCGGGGTGACCGTCCCCGCCCGAAATTCGCTTGATCTTGAACGAAATCCTGCACAGCCCCACCAGGAGGTGGCCCCATGCCCGACAAGAAGGCCGAGACGACCCCCGCCCCCACGCCTGCCGATCCGGCCCCCGCCGCCCTGAACCGCCGCGACACCCTGCGCCTGCTCGGCGCGGCCGGCGTGCTCGGCGTGGCCGGCCCCCTCGCCCGCGCCCAGGGCACCACCCCTGCCGCGCCCGCCGCGGCCCCCGCCCAGGCCGGGAACCTGAACGGCAACGGCTTCTACCGCCAGAAGATCGGTGACCTGACCGTCACGGTCGTCAGTGACGGCACCGCCGCCCTGGCCGCGCTGCTGCCCACCTGGGGCGCCAACCCGGACCGGCAGGCGGATTTCGCCGCCACGCTCGCCGAGTACAGCGTGCCCGCCACGAACACCGTGAACCACTTCAACCCGGTCGTGGTGGACACCGGCAAGAACCGCGTGCTGATCGACACCGGCCGCGGCGGGGAGGCGGGGCAGCTGCTGAACAACCTGCGCCGCGCCGGCATCGACCCGGCCAGCATCGACACGGTGTTCATCACGCACGGTCACGGCGACCACATCGGCGGCCTCACGCAGGGCGGCAAGGCCACCTTCGACCGGGCCCGGCACGTGATCGGCCGCGCCGAGTTCACCTTCTGGACGTCGCAGGCCCAGCCGAACGCCGCAGTGCAGGCCAACCTGATCGGCCTGAAAGACCGCTTCACCCTGCTCGATCCCGGCGGCGAGATCGTCCCCGGCCTGACGAGCGTCGCCACCCCCGGTCACACCGCCGGGCACCAGAGCGTGCTGGCCGTCAGCGGAGACCAGAAGGTCATGGTCTTCGGGGACGCCGCCGGGCACTTCCTGCTGTCCCTGCGCCACCCGGGCGCGTACGTGAGCTTCGACACGGACGGCGCGCAGGCCGCCGCCACCCGCGCCCAGGTGTTCGCGCAGGCCGTCGCGGAAAAATGGTGGGTGACCGCGTACCACTTCCCCTTCCCCGCGCTGGGGCACCTGCGCAAACTGCCGGAAGGCTACGAGTACGAACCCACCGTCTGGCAGTGGAGCTGACCTCTTCACCCCAGGACCGGGACGCTGATTGCCAGCGTCCCGGTCCTTTCCATGGTTCCCACTGGGGCAAGCTGGCCCCAACAGCCTGAACTGGCCTTCAGGAACGGCGCCCGGGCTGGCAGGGCGCTTTACACTGCGCCCGTGACCGGCCCCACGTCCCTCTTCCCGGATCTGCGCCTGAGCACCGTGGCCGCCCTGCTCCGGGACGGCGCGGCCCGCTGGGAGGCGCTGGGGGTGACGCGGGTGCGGGTGTTCGGCTCGGTCGCGCGGGGGGAAGCGGGGCCGGCGTCCGACATTGATTTACTGGTCGATTTTGTCGAGGGGTTCAGCCCCGGCCTGCTACACCTGATGAGTGTGAAGGCCGTCATGGAGGACCTGCTGGACCGCCGGGTGGACGTGGTCACGGAGGCGGGCCTGCACCCGCCGCTGCGCCGCGACATCCTGCACGACGCCGTGGACGTGAGGCACGTGCCGACCCCGCCGCCCAGCGCGCACCGGGAGAAGCGCTGGCGTTGGCGGCTGTATGACCTGCTGGCCGCCCTGGACCGCATCGAGGCGTTCACGCGCGGCCTGACGCTGACCACCTTCCTGCGGGACGAGCAGGTGCAGGACGCCGTGCTGCTCAACCTGCTGCGGCTGGGCGAGACGACCAAGTTCATCCCGCAGAGCGTGCAGGACACTCACCGTCAGGTGCCGTGGGCCTGCCTGCGCGACATCCGCAACCTGATCGCCCACGACTACTTCCGGATCGACCCGGCGCTGGTGTGGGTGACGGTCCGGGAGGACCTGCCGGCCATCCGCGTGGCATTGCAGGCCCTTGCAGACACCACGCCCGAATAAACGGACCGGCCCACACATGGTGGCCGGTCCGGAGGTCTCCTTACTCCTCGGCCGCGTAGCCGAACAGTTCCAGAATCCGGTCGAGTTCCTCGCGGGACGCGTAGCTGAGTTCCACGCGGCCCTTGTCCTCCCCGGTGATCCGCACCTTCGTGCCGGTGCGGCGGCTCAGGGCCAGTTCCACCTGCCGGTAGGTGCGGGGCGGGTTCACCTTGACCGGCGCAGGGGCACGGGCTTCGCGCTTCAGGGCCTCGGCCTCGCGCACGTTCAGGCCGCGGGCGGTGATCTCCTTCAGCGCCCAGGCGCGGTCCTTTTCAGGCATCGCCAGGATCGCGCGGGCATGCCCGGCACTGATCTCCCCGCTGTCGAGGGCCTTCAGGGCAGCGTCCTCCAGGGTGAGCAGCCGCAGGGCGTTCGCCACGGTGCTGCGGCCCTTCCCGACCGCCTGCGCCACGCCCTCCTGGTTCAGGCCCTGGTCCATCAGGGCCTGGTAGGCGCGGGCCTCTTCCAGCGGGCCCAGGTCCTCGCGCTGAAGGTTCTCGATGATCGCGATTTCCAGCGCCTCGCGGTCCGAGAGGTCCCGGATGATGACCGGAAGCTCGGTCAGCCCGGCGAGCTGACTGGCCCGCCAGCGGCGCTCGCCGGCGACGATCTCGAAGGCGTCCCCGCGGGGGCGGACCAGCAGGGGTTGCAGCACGCCCTTCTCGCGGATGCTCTGCGCGAGTTCGGCCAGCGCCTCGGGTTCGAACACCTGCCGGGGCTGGTAGGCGGCCTGCACGATCCGTTCGATCTTCAGGACCTGCGCGCCGCCGGGGCCGGCCGTGTCCGGGGCGGGCTTCTCGCCGAGCAGGGCGGTCAGGCCGCGACCCAGGCTAGATTTTTTCGACACGTTGCATCACCTCGTCCGCGAGTCGCTTGTACGCCGCCGCGCCGCTGGAGAGGGGCGCAAACAGGTTGATCGGCTTGGAGAAACTGGGCGCTTCCGACAGGCGCACGTTGCGCGGCACGACCGCCCAGAACACCAGTTCCCCGAAATGCCCGCGGACCATGGTCTCGACCTCCTGCGCCAGGTTGGTGCGGCCGTCGAACATGGTGAGCACGATTCCCAGCACCTTCAGGCGCGGGTTCAGGCCGCCCTGCACGCGTTCCACGGTGCCCATCAGGCCGGCCAGGCCCTCCAGGGCGTAGTACTCGGCCTGCAGGGGAATCACCAGGGCGTCCACGGCGGCGAGCACGTTCACGGTGAGCGGGCCCAGGCTGGGCGGGGCGTCCACGATGATCATGTCGTAACCCTGAATGCTGGCGAGCAGGCGGGTCAGGGCGTCCGGGTCGTCGGCGAGTTCCACGCCGGCCCCGGCCAGGTCCGGCGTGGCCGGCAGGACGTCCAGGCCCTCCTGGGCGGAGGGACGGGTGTACTCGGCCGCTCGGGCCGGCTCGCCGAGGGCCTCGTACAGGCCGGTTTCGGCCTCCCGGGCGCCCAGGCCACTGGTGGCGTTGCCCTGGGGGTCCATGTCGATCAGCAGCACCCGCTGGCCGTCGGCAGCGAGGTACGCGGCGAGGTTCACGGCGGTGGTGGTCTTCCCCACCCCGCCCTTCTGGTTCACGACGCCCAGGGTGCGTGGCGTGCGTCTGGTCATGCGGCTCCTTGCGCGGGCCGGTGGGGGTCAGTCCGGGTCACTTCGCCCGCCAGAATAACGGTTTGCTGTTCGGGATGCCCACGGCCCTGGGGTACTTCTCCGGCGTGGCGGCGACCTTCTCGATCACGATCAGGGTGCGGTCGTCGCCGGTCACGGGCAGGGTGAACGGGTCCACCTCGCGCACCGCGCCGCCCACCTCGCGGGCCGCGCGGCGCCCGGCGTTCAGTTCCTCGGGCGTGATCGGGCCCTTCTGCGCGATGAGCAGGCCGCCGGACTTGAGGAACGGCAGGGCCAGCTCGGCCAGGATGGGCAGGGCAGCCACGGCGCGCACCACCACCCGGTCGAAGGTGCCGCGCAGCTCCGGGTCGCGCCCCAACTCCTCCGCCCGGCCCGACCGCGGGGTGATCTGAGGCAGGTTCAGGGCCTCGGCAGTCGCGCGCACGTACTCGATCTTCTTGCGGGTCGCATCCACCGGCGTGATCTGCAGCTCCGGCTGCACGATCGCCAGCGGGAAGGTGGGAAAACCGCCGCCGGTGCCCAGGTCCAGCACACGCAGGGAACCCTGGAGGTGGCCGCCGCGCAGGCAGGTGAGCGAATCCACGAAGTGTTTCAGGACGATGTCCTCTTCGGTTTTCAGAGCGGTGAGGTTGTGGCGGGCGTTGCCTTCCTGTAGCAGGCGCAGCAGGTCGGCGAAGGCGCCGAGGTGAGGGGCAGCGTCCACGCCGGTGGCCCGGGCCCCCTCGGTCAGCAGGCGGGTGGCTTCTTCATTCACAGGCCGTACCTCTGTTTCATGTCGGTGTAGCGCTCGTAGACGTGCAGGTCAATGTCCTCCAGCGGCAGGGCGTCCAGGCGGGGGATCAGCTGTTCGCGCAGCGCGTCGCCGCGCACCATCCACTGGTAATAGTGCCGGCCGCCGTGGTCGTAGGGGCCGTACAGCTTCGAGCCAGGGCACAGTGAGAGCAGGGTCTGGAACAGCCGGGCGTGCCGGGTGTGCATGCGCACCGTGATCTGCGGCTGTTTGCCGTCCCCGCCGAAGTGCCCTTCCCCGATCAGCACGCCCAGCAGCAGGCCTTCTTCAAATGACGCCAAGTCTCGTCCTCCGGGTGGCGGTGTCTTGTTTCACCGTCAGGTTTCCCGTGAAACATACCGCGCTCCCCAGAGGAGGTCAATCCACCAGTCGAGTTGTTTCACCGTCGGGTTTCCCGTGAAACACGCTGCTCTTTCAGGTGCACCAGCAGGGCACTGATGTCCGCGTGCCGCACCCCGGAGATGCGCCCGGCCTGCGCCACGGTCTGCGGTTGCAGACGCGCCAGTGTTTCGCGCGCCTCGTTCGACAGGGCCGCCACCCGGCTGTAATCCACACCCTCCAGGCTCAGGCCCTGGGCGTGCGCCTCGGCCCGCAACTGCCGCTCGGTGCGCTCGATGTACCCGGCGTACTTCACGCGGATCTGCAGTGCCTCTCGCTCCTCGGCAGTCAGCCCGTCCACCTGAATACCCAACGCCTCCACGTCTTCCAGGCTGAATTCCGGCCGGCGTAGCCAAGCGTCTCCGGTCTGGCCCTGGGCCCGATGCGTCTCCAGCTGCCGGGTGGCGGCCGCGACCCGCGCGTACTTGGCCGTGACGGCCGTCGCCTGCTGCTCTCCCACCAGGCCCAGCTTCACCGCGTAGGGCGTCAGCCGCTCGTCGGCGTTGTCCTGCCGGACCAGCAGCCGGTGCTCCACGCGGCTGGTCATCATGCGGTACGGCTCCTGGCTGCCCTTGAACACCAGCTCATCCAGCAGCACCCCCAGGTAACTGGACTCGCGCGGGAAGGTCACCTCCTCCAGACCCTCGGCGCGGCGGGCCGCAGCCACCCCGGCGACCAACCCCTGCGCGGCCGCCTCCTCATATCCACTGGTGCCGTTGATCTGCCCGGCCGTGAACACGCCCGGCAGGCGCCGCGACTCCATGTTCAGGGTCAGCTCGGTGGATTCCACCACGTCGTACTCCACGGCGTAGGCATACCGCTGAATCACGGCCTGCTCGAAGCCCGGCAGCGTCCGGACCAGCCCGTCCTGAAGGTGCGGGGGCAGTGAGGAGCTGAAGCCCTGCAGGTACACCTCACTCGTCTGGATGCCGTCCGGTTCCACGAACAGCAGGTGCCGGTCGTGGTGGGCGAACCGCACCACCTTGTCCTCGATGCTGGGGCAGTACCGCGGCCCCAGCCCCTCGATGTCCCCGGCGTACATGGGCGACTCATGCAGGTTCGCCTGAATCAGGGCGTGGGTGGTGGGGGTGGTGTGCGTCTGCCAGGTCGGGGATTCGCTGGCGCGCGGGCCGGGCCGGCCGGTGAACCCCCGCGGGTGCGGGTCGGCCGGGATCTCCAGCAGGTCGCTGAACCGAACAGAGTCCGCCCGGACGCGGGGGGGCGTGCCGGTCTTGTAGCGCTTCAGTGTGTGCCCGGCGCGGGCGAGCGGCGCGGACAGGAAGCGGGCCGGCGGCTCCCCCTGGCGGCCTTCCGGGCGGGACTGCCGGCCGTACCAGGTGACGGCGCGCATGAAGGTGCCGGCGGCGATCACCACGCTGCGGGCGTGGAAACGGCGCCCGTCGGTGGTGATCACCCACCAGCCGCCCCGGCCGTCGGATTCCAGGTCGGCGGCCTCGCCGCGCAGGATGTCAATCTCTGGGTGGCCGAGAATCACGTCCTGGGCACGCTGGGCGTAGGCGTCGCGTTCGTTCTGCACGCGCAGCGATTGCACGGCCGGGCCTTTGCTGGCGTTCAGGACGCGGGTGTGGATGGCGGTGTCGTCGGCCAGCCGGCCCATCAGGCCGCCCAGGGCCTGAATCTCGAACACCAGCTGGCTCTTGCCGGGGCCGCCCACGGCCGGATTGCAGGGCATGCGGCCCACCGTGGCGGGGTTGCCGATCAGCAGGGCCACCCGCGCGGACTTGGCGGCGGCCCAGGCGGCTTCCAGGCCCGCGTGGCCGCCGCCGATCACCAGTACGTTCCAACTGTCCCTGCGGCCGCTCGTCATCCGGCCAGTGTAGCGGGCAGGGGAGAGGGAACACGGTGAGGCGAGTCGGAGGTGCCAAGGCACCATAAAAAGCCTTGTTCGCCATCCCGGGACGACCGGCGTGGCGGGCGGTCTGTCGGATAACGTCTACAATGCCTAACGAGTGTTAGCTCACTGCTAGACCGCCGTTCTCCGGCCCACATCCCCCCGCAGTCACCAACCGCGTCACGGGGGCCGGTTTCCCAGGAGGCTCCACCCACCATGATTGAACCCTTCACCCCCGAACCGATCCGCTGGGTCGCGGAAGACGGCACGCCCGTCCGCCCGCTTCCGGAACGGTTCACGCCCGAACTGCTGCGCGACCTGCACCGCGTCATGGTGCAGGCCCGCGAATTCGACAAGAAACTCATCAACCTGCTGCGCATGGGCCGCACCACCTTCTACGCCCAGTCCAGCGGCATGGAAGCCACCCAGGTGGGCCTGGCGCGCAGCATCCGCGTCGGCCACGACTGGGTCTGGCCGTACTACCGCGATCAGGCGCTGGGGCTCGCCATGGGCGTGCCGCTGTTCGAGATGATCAGCCAGTGCCTGGGCACGAACACCGACACCTGCCGCGGCCGGCAGATGCCGCACCACTTCGCGTCCCGCCGGTACAACTTCGTGTCCATCAGCAGCTCCATCGCCTCGCAGGTGCCGCCGGCGGCCGGAAGCGCCATGGCGCAGAAGTACCTGGGGACCGACGAGATCACCGTCTGCACCTTCGGGGACGGCGCCACCAGCGAAGGCGACTGGCACGCCGGCCTGAACATGGCCGGCGCCGCGAAGGCCCCGGCACTGTTCATCTGCGAGAACAACCAGTGGGCGATCAGCACCAGCATCCGCGAGCAGACGGCCAGCGAGACCATTCACATCAAGGCCAAGGCCTACGGCATGCCCGGCTTCTACGTGGATGGCAACGACATCGTGGCCGTGATGGAAGTCTGCGCGCACGCCGCCGAATGGGTCCGCGCCGGCAACGGCCCCGCCTTGGTGGAGTGCCTCACGTACCGGGTGGGCTCGCACAGCAACGCCGACGCCGACGCCGAGAAGCAGTACCGCAGCCGCGAGGAAGTCGAGGCCTGGGTCGCGCGTGACCCCATCACCCGCATCGAGGGGCTGCTCGCGCACCTGGGCCACCCGGTCACCGCGGAGGAACGCGCCGCGCTGATCAGCGAGACGCACCGGCAGATTGACGAGGACGTGCAGCGCGCCCTGGACAGCGGCGAACCCGACTGGCGGATCATCTTCGAGGACGTGTACGCCGACATGCCCACCCACCTGCGCGACCAGGAGGCTTTCCTGCGCGCCGAACAGACCGGAGGTCAGGGATGACCGCGACCAGCAAGGCCCCCGCCGCGGGCGGGGCAGGGGAGAGCCGCGTGATCACGCTGATCCAGGCGGTGAACGAGGCGATCGCCGAGGAGATGACCCGCGACAGCCGCGTCGTGCTGTTCGGCGAGGACGTCGGCGGACGCGGCGGCGTGTTCATGGCCACCGCCGGCCTGCAGGCCCAGTTCGGCAAGGACCGCGTGTTCGACACGCCCCTGAGTGAAGCCAGCATCGTGGGCGCGGCCGTGGGCATGGCCGCGCGCGGCCTGCGGCCCATCGCGGAGATCCAGTTCGCGGACTACATGGGCCCCGGCTTCGACCAGATCATCAGCCAGGCCGCGAAGATCCGCTACCGCAGCGGCGGGCAGTACACCGCGCCCATGGTGATCCGCACGCCGTCCGGCGGCGGCGTGAAGGGCGGGCACCACCACAGCCAGAGCCCCGAAGCGTACTACGCCCACACCCCCGGCCTGAAGGTCGTGATGCCCAGCACCCCGTACGACGCCAAGGGCCTGCTCAAGGCGGCGCTGCGCGGCGAGGACCCGGTCATCTACTTCGAGCCCAAACGCCTGTACCGCGCCGCGAAGGGCGAGGTGCCTGACCACGACTACACCGTGAAGATCGGGGAGGCCGCCGTGCGCCGCGAGGGCACCGACCTGACCCTGGTCGGGTACGGCGGCGTGATGCCGGACGTCCTGAAGGCCGCCGACGCGCTGGCCAAGGAAGGCGTGCAGGCCGAGGTGATCGACCTGCGCAGCATCGTGCCCTGGGACCAGGACTGCGTGCTGCAGAGCGTGGAGAAGACCGGCCGGGCCGTGCTTGTCAGCGAGGCGCCCCGCACCGCGAACTTCATGGGCGAGGTCGCCTACACCATCCAGGAGCGCGCCTTCGACTATCTGACCGCGCCGGTCACGCAGGTCGCGGGCTTCGACACGCCGTACCCATACGTGCAGGACAAGGTGTTCCTGCCGGGCGCCAACCGGATCGTGAACGCCTGCGTGCAGGTCCTGAACTATTAAAGGCCGGCCAGCGCGTGCGACCTGACCTGCTGCGCCCCCTGCTGGGCACCCTGGGCGTGGTGATCGGCTTCGGCCTGTACGCCGCCCTGGGGCGCCTGCCGCAGCCGTGGCCCCACCTGCTGATCGGCCTGGCGTTCGTGGTGCTGGGCATCTCGGCCTGGGTGTACGCGCGCGGCGAGCGCTGGATTCAGATCCTCGGCGCCGTGCTGGCCCTGTACGGGCTGCTGCGGGCCACCGTGCTGCACTGATTGCAAACCCAGCCTGCTTTCCCTCCCCGACTGTTTCCCGATTCCCGAAGAGGTTCCCATGAAAGAAATCCTGCTGCCCGAACTCGCCGAAAGCGTCGTTGAGGGCGAAATCCTGAAGTGGCTGGTGCAGGAGGGCGAGACCGTCGCCCTGGAGCAGCCGCTGTGCGAGGTCATGACCGACAAGGTCACCGTGGAACTCCCCAGCACCGTGGCCGGCGTGCTGCACAAGCAGCTGGCCAAGGAAGGCGACGTGGTCGCCGTGCACGCCGCCATCGCCCTGATCGACGACGGCAGCGCAGCCGGGGCCGGGGCGGCCGCGGCCCCCAGCGCCACTCAGGCCATCCAGGAAACGGCCGAGAACCCCGGCACCGCCGACGCGCAGCTGCCCCCCCAGGCGCAGGAGGAACGCGAGCAGGTGGGCGGCAGCATCGTGGAGGCCACGCACCTGCCCAAACCCGAGGACGACTCCGGCAGCCTGTTCAAGGCCTTCGCCTCCGACGACGCCGTGAAGGTCCAGGGCCTCGGACAGCGCGCCGCCGCCCCGGCCGCTCCCGTGAAGCACAACGAGGGCCGCATCCTGGCCGTGCCGGCCGCGCGGCAGCTCGCCCGTGAACTGAACGTGGACCTCGCGTACGTGCCGGGCAGCGGCCCGAACGGCCGCATCCGCGTGGCGGACGTCCTGGCCTTCAGCCAGCAGGCCACCCAGGCGCCCGCCGCGGCTCCGGCCGCCGCCACGACCGCCGCTCCGGCCACCCAGGCTGCCCCGGCGGCGCGTCCCGCCGCGCCCGCCGCAGGGGGCATGCCCGTCGCGCCCGTGCAGTACCGCACGCCGAAAGGCTACGAGCACCTGGAAGACCGCGTGCCGCTGCGCGGGATGCGCCGCGCCATCAGCAACCAGATGGTCGCGTCGCACCTGTACACCGTGCGCACCCTGACGGTGGACGAGGTGAACCTCACGAAGCTCGTCGCGTTCCGGGACCGCGTCAAGGACGATGCCAAGGCCCAGGGTGTGAAGCTCTCGTACCTGCCGTTCATCTTCAAGGCCGTGGCCGTCGCCCTGCGCAAATACCCCAGCCTGAACACCTCCTTCGACGAGGCCACGCAGGAGATCGTGCAGAAGCGCTACTACAACATGGGCATGGCCGTCGCCACCGAGGCCGGCCTGACCGTGCCGGTCATCAAAGACGTGAACCACAAGAGCGTCTTCGATCTGGCCCGCGAGGTCGTGGACCTCGCCGGGCGCGCCAACGAGGGCAAGCTCCAGCCGGACGAACTGGCCGGCAGCACCTTCAGCATCACCAACATCGGCTCGATCGGCGCGCTGTTCAGCTTCCCGATCATCAACGTGCCGGACGCCGCCATCCTGGGCATCCACAGCATCGTCAAGCGCCCCATCGTGGACGAGAACGACAACATCGTCGTGGCGCACATGATGTACCTGTCGCTGTCCTTCGACCACCGCCTGGTGGACGGCGCGGAAGCGGCCCGCTTCTGCAAGGAAGTGATCCGCCTGCTGGAGAACCCCGACCGCCTCATGCTCGAAGCGATGTGACCGCCCCGCCGGCCTGACCCTGCGGTCACGGCCGGCTGGACGTCCGGGCCCCGGGAGCACACCGCTTCCAGGGCCCGGCCCCGTTGGCCCCGGTTCAGCACCCCGTCAGGTTGGGCGGGTAGGGTGGGCCGTCACGGTGGACGGTCCACCGGCCCCTGCCCCTCCCGGAGGGCCCCTGGGGCGAACCCCCCGCGACAGCCCACCTGATCTCTCTGCATTCCTTGTCGCTTTTCTCACACCCTGGATTGGATACCCTGATGCCCATGCTGCGCCTGCCCGCCCTGCTGACACTGCTCACGCTCCTGACCGCCGCTCCGGCGCAGGCGTTGAAGGTCATGGTCGTGGACGCCGAACTGCAGAGCACCCTCGGCTACGGCGAGACCAGCGGCGGCCGCCTCAACCTGCAACTCGTCGGCAACTACAACGGTCCCGTGGTGCTGCTGTTCGCCCAGACCGACGCCGAGAAGAAAGCCGGCCTGTTCCCCGGCCTGCAGGCCCGCTACGACGGCACCCTGCGGGGCGGCGTGCTCTCCCTGAACGAGGGCAGCGCCAACCGCGCCAGCGCCCTGTCCTTCCCGGGCAGCGCCAACCCGGTCACGCTGGACAAGTTCCTCAAGGGCTTCAAGCTCACGCTGGGCGTGAACACCCCGGCGGTCACCCTGCCCGGCCTGAAAACCCAGGAGAACGGCAACAACAGCAACCAGAAGAAATGAACCGAGGCCGGCCCTACGCAAGGGCCGGCTTATTTCTGATGCCCGACAGGCCCCCCCTGACCCAAGATCAGCGCAAGTTTCCCCCGGACAAGCGTGAAGGTGAGATCAGGTCGAACCTGACATCCTGATGCTCATCCACGGCCCCCTCTCCTTCCGCCCTGCACGCCGTCCGCTGCTCCTTTCAGTCCAGGCCCGCCCGCGCGGACCGTTCACGGAGGCTCCATGCTCGCCCAGATCCTGATCGTAGAAGACGACCCTCATCTCGGCCCGCTGCTGCGCGACTACCTCGCAGCGGACTACCAGGTGCACCACGCCGCCACCCTGAAAGACGCGCAGGCCTGGCTGGGCACGCACAACGCCCAGCTGATCCTGCTGGACCTGAACCTCCCCGACGGGGACGGCCTGGACCTCGTGCAGGCCCTGCGGCAGTACTCCAGCACCCCGGTGCTGGTGCTCTCGGCACGCAGCGGCGTGCAGGAGCGCGTGGCCGGCCTGAATGCCGGGGCGGACGACTACCTCACCAAGCCCTTCGCGATGCCGGAACTCGACGCCCGCATCACGGCCCTGCTGCGCCGCACGGCGGCCGGGACCGGCGTGAATCTGGGCAACACCAGCCTGAGCACCAGCAGTCTGTTGCTTACCGTGAACGACAAGAACGTGAACCTCACCGAGCACGAGGCGCGCATCCTGGAACTGATGATGCGCACCCCGGAACGCGTGTTCTCCCGCACCGACATCGAGTCGCACCTGTACGGCTGGGAAACGCCGAACAGCAACAGCGTGGAGGTCCGGATCTCGCAGCTGCGCAAGAAGCTGGAATCGGCCGGCAGCGACCTGCGCATCCGCACCATCCGGAACGTCGGGTACGTTCTGCAATCCTGAAGAAAGCCTCCGGGCGACCGGAGCGCCTGACTACACTGACGCCATGAGACGCCCGCCGCGCCGCCCCCGCCTGCCTGTGCAGGAGGCGCGGCGCGGCGCCGTGCCACACCCGGGGCACCCATGACCCGGGCAGCCCGGCTGGACGGCGCGCGCGTGGCGTGGCGGCACAGCCTGCGCTTCCGGCTGGCCCTGATCTACACCCTGCTGGCCCTGGCGATCACGTCCGTCATGGCCCTCGGGGTGATGGCGCTGCTGCTGCGCAGCATGGACCGGCAGTTCGACGCCCGCCTGAACGAGCGCGCCGACGTGATCGCCGAACGCTTTTCCAACCCCGCGCGTTCGCTGGGCGTGGGCCTGCCCCCGGTGGGGTACACCGCCCTCGTCAGCCCGGACGGCACCATCCTGCAGGCCAGCAGCGGCCTGAACCTCAAGGCCGGGGAGCCCTTCCCGTACCTCAGCCAGTCCCGGGTGCCGCTGCTGGGCGTCCCGATCCGCACCGTGACCCGCAAGGCCGGCGATTTCGGAACGCTGTGGGTGGGCCTGCCGGAGGAGGACCTGATCAACGCCCGTGAGAGCGCCACCCGCGCGCTGCTGCTGGCCCTGCTGGTCACGCCGCTGCTGATGCTCCCGGTGGGCCTCTGGGCGGGCCGCCGGGCCCTGACCGGCCTGGGCGGCGCCGCGGACCTCGCCGACCGCATCGACCCCACCCGCAGCCTCGCTACTCTGCCCCTGCCGGACCGGGAGGACGAGGTGCACCGCCTGCTCGCCGCGATCAACCGTCTGCTGGTGCGCATCGAGGCCGGGCAGGCCCGCGAGAAGCAGCTACTCGGACAGATCGTGCACGAACTCGGCGCGCCGCTGACCGTCCTGAAGGCCTCCCTGAACCGCGCGGCCGAGCACACCGGCGACCCGGACGTGATCCGCTCGGCCCTGGTGGCCGACGAGCTCACCTTCACCACGCAGGACCTGATGCAGCTCGCCCGCGGGCAGCTGGAAATGAAACTCGTGTGGCACTACATCCCCGCCCGGACCCTGCAGGGCCGCCTGGACCGCCTGGTGCCCGGCACCGCCTTCCAGGGGGACTGGGCGGCCGGGATCCTGTGCGACCCGGACCGCCTGACCCAGGCGCTGCGCAACCTGCTCGCCAATGCCCGCCGCGCTGCCGGGCCGGACGGCACCGTCACCCTGACCCTGAACGAGACCCCGGAGCAGGTGACCTTCACGGTGCGTGACAGCGGTCCCGGCCTGCCCCCGGACCTGGGGGACCGCATCTTCGAGCCATTCGTGAGCGGCGCGGGCAGCAGCGGCCTGGGCCTGAGTGTCAGCCGGCAGATCGCCCTGGCGCACGGCGGGAACCTGGCCGGCAGCACCGCGCCGGGCGGCGGCGCGCAGTTCACGCTGACGCTCCCGGGCGCCGCCCTGAACGAGACGGACGACGAAGTGAGCGAGGAACTGCTGGACGAGCCCGCTATCCTGGCCCGGTGACCGGCGCCCCACCTCACCCTCACGCTGCCCAGGCCGCCGAACTCATCGCCCTGCTCACCCTGCGCTTCACGCCGCACCTGGGGCCGCGCCGCATTGAGGCGCTGCGCACACACTTCGGGACTGCCCAGGCGGCCCTGAACGCTCCGCTGGCCGAACTGCGCACCGTGCCCGCCCTCGACAGTCGCAGCGTGGCGGGCATCGGCACTGCGAAGGCCGCCGACCTCGCGCACCAGGAACTCCAGAAGGCCGAGCGCGAAGGCGTCACCCTGCTCGGCCGGGGCCTGCCCGGGTACCCGCCGGCCCTTGACGCCCTGGGTGACCCTCCACCCGTCGTGTGGGTGCGCGGGTCCCTCCCTGAGCTGCCCGTCACGCCGCGCAGCATCGGGATCGTGGGGACCCGCACCGCCAGCCCACACGCGATCAGCCTGACCCGCGGTATCGCCGCCGATCTCGCCCGCGCGGACGTGACCGTCATCAGCGGACTGGCGCGCGGCGTGGATACCGCCGCGCACGAGGCGGCGGTGGACGCCGGCGGGACCAGCATCGGTGTGCTCGGCAGCGCCGTGAACCACATCTACCCCAGCGAGAACGTGCCTCTGGCCCGCCGCCTCACCGTGCTCAGCGAATATCCGCTGGGCACCCCGCCGGCGCAGCATCACTTCCCCATGCGCAACCGCCTGATCGCCGCCCTGAGCAGCGGTACCCTGGTCGTGGAGGGCGAACGGAAATCCGGATCGCTGATCACCGCCACGCACGCCCTGGAATGCGGCCGGACCGTGTTTGCGGTGCCGGGCCGCGCCGGCGACCCCCGGGCCAGCGGTCCGCACAAACTCCTCCGGGAGGGCGCGGTCCTGACGGAAACCGCCCAGGACATCCTGGATGAGCTGAACTGGGGCACTGCACCGGCCCAGCCCCTCCCTGACCTCCCGCCAGAGCAGGCGCGGGTGCTGAAGGCGCTGGGCACGCCGGCCACCCTGGACGACCTTCAGGCGGTGACCGGTCTGGCGCTCCCCGACCTGCAGACCGCACTGGTGATGCTGCACCTGATGGGCCTTGCGGAAGAGACCGGCGGTCGCTGGGTGAGAAGGTAGGAGAGAAGCCAGCCCGGGATTGGAGACCAGTCTGCCCCGATCTCCTTTTCTTTCTCCTGCGGGTCGTTCAGGTGGGGGAGAGAAGGGGAGGGGGTGGTATGCTTCGACTCGCATCGAGAGCTTGAGCTGAGCTTCATCCCGTACCGGATGCGACGGGTACGCGGACGACAA
>NZ_CP021083.1:300000-395118 GCF_003444775.1 Deinococcus ficus
CTGACTTTCGGGGTGAGCATCCTGCTGCAGAACCTGGCGCTGATGTGGATGGGCGGCAACACCCGCTCCGTGACCACGCCGTACCAGGCGAGCAGCCTGAGCCTCGGGGAGATCAGCATCGGCGGGCCGAAGGCCATCGCGTTCGCGTTCGCCGCCGGGATTCTCGCGGCTCTGTACGCGGTGCTGTACCGCACCACCCTGGGCCGTCAGATGCGGGCCGTGGCGCAGAACCGCCGGGGCGCGCAGCTGATCGGCATCAACGTGGACCGCGTGTACCTGATCGCGTTCGGCGTGTCGTGCGGGCTGGCGGCGGTCGCCGGGACGCTCGCGGCGGTGCTCCTGTTCGCCTCCCCGACGGTCGGCCTGGTCTTCGCCCTCAAGGCCTTCGCGATCATCGTGATGGCGGGCCTGGGGAACCTGACCGGGGTGCTGTGGGCGTCGGTGGTGCTGGGCGTCTCGGAAGCGCTGGTGCAGACCTACGTGCCATCGGGCGGCGGCTGGAGCGACGCGGTGTTCTTCCTGATGATCTTCCTGACGCTGGTGTGGCGCAGCTTCCGGGGGGCGCGGTGATGAGCAAGGCCACCACCCTGCCCGCCGCGCCCGTGACCCGCTCGGCCCGCACGCCCGACTTCACGTTCGGCAAACTGCTGCCGCTGCTGATCTTCTTCGCCGTGGCGCTGATCTTCCCGTTCCTGCCGTTCGGCGATCGCCGTGAATTCCTGCTTCAGATCGGGTTCTTCACGCTGGTGGCCGGCACCATGGCCCTGTCGTGGGACATCCTGGCCCGCAGCGGGCAGGTGTCGCTGGCGCACGCGGCGTTCTACGGTCTGGGCGCGTACAGCTACGCCCTGCTGATGAAAGCGGGCCTGCCGTGGCTGGCCGCCATGCCGCTGGCCGCCCTGATCGCGGGACTCTTCAGCCTGCTGCTGGGCATGGTCACCATGCGCCTGAGCGGCATGTACTTCGCGATCGCCACGCTGGCGTTTACCGAGGTCGTGCGGACCGTGATCCAGAACCTGCCGGAGTCCGTGGCGGGCGGCGCGACCGGCATCCTGGTGCCCGCGCTGCTGGGCGGCAATTCCCGGCAGCAGTACTTCTTCGCGCTGCTGGTCCTGCTGCTGACCGTCGGGGTGAGCCTCGCGGTGCGCCTCACGCGGCTGCACCACGCCTTCGCCGCGATCCGCCAGGGCGAGGAGACCGCCCGGGTGCTGGGCGTGAGCGTGGTCCGGTACAAGCTGCTGGCCTTCTTCATCTCCAGCGTGCTCGCGGCCCTGGCGGGCGTGCTGTACGCCGGGAAGACCTTCTTCCTGAACCCGCTGGAGACCTTCAGCCTCGCGAACTCCATCGCGCCGCTCACCACCAGCATCTTCGGGGGGCTGTACACCACCCTCGGGCCGGTGCTGGGCGCCACGGTCCTGCGCATCGCCGAGGAACTGCTGCACAACATCGTGAAAAACGGGTACCTGGTCGTGTACGGCCTGGTGCTGATCCTGAGCATCCTGTGGCTGCCGCGCGGCGTGATCGGCCTGCTGCGCCGCGGCCGGCACGGAGGAGACCTGTGACCGCCGCCGCGCCCATTCCAGCCGTGCCCGCCCCGAACGGGCCGGTCGTGCTGCGCGCCGACGGCCTCAGCAAGCGCTTCGGGGGGCTGCTGGCCGTGCAGAACGTGTCGTTCACGCAGTTCGCCGGGGAGATCCTGGCGGTGATCGGCCCGAACGGCGCCGGGAAGACCACGCTGCTGAACCTGCTGTCCGGCGTGTACCAGCCCACGTCCGGGCGACTGCACCTGCTCGGGCAGGACGTCACCAGCTCACCCATCGAGCACCGCTGCCACCTGGGCCTGGGCCGCGCCTTCCAGATCGTGCGGCCCTTCCCGGAGATGACCGTACACGAGAACGTCACAGTCGGTGCACTGTTCGGCACGCCCGGAACGACCCTGCCCGCCGCGCGTGAACTCGCCTACGACCTGCTGGACCGCACCGGGCTGGCCGCGCACGCCGACAAGGCCGCGCACGAACTCACGCTGCTGCAGGACAAGCGGCTGGAGGTCGCCCGCGCGCTCGCCACCCGCCCTCAGGTGCTGCTGCTCGACGAGGTGATGGCCGGCCTGCGGCCCGCCGAGGCGCAGGAGGCCGTCGCCCTGGTGCGTTCCGTGCGGGACAGCGGCGTGAGCGTGCTGTTCATCGAGCACATCATGCCCGTCGTGCGGGACCTCGCCGACCGGGTGGTCGTGATGGACCAGGGCCAGGTGATCGCCGAGGGCACCTACCGCGAGGTCACCAGCAACCCCCAGGTGGTCAGCGCGTACCTGGGGACCGAAGCGGAGCTTCACGCATGAGCGGGGCGAGCAGGGAGGGAGCGCACGGCGTGGGACAGGAACTGGTCATCGAGCATGTCGCGGCCGGGTACGGCAAGGTGCAGGTGCTGTGGGACGTGTCGGTGCGGGTCGCGCCGGGCGAATTTGTTGCCATGATCGGCGCGAACGGGGCGGGGAAGACCACCACCCTGCGCGCCGTGAGCGGCGTGGTGCGCCCGAGTGCGGGCAGCATCCGCCTGGGGGGCCGGGAGATCTCCCGCGCCACGCCCAGCGACATCGTAAAACTGGGTCTGGCGCACGTGCCGGAGGGCCGGGAGCTGTTTCCCCTGATGACCGTGCGGGAGAACCTGGAGCTCGGCGCGGCCATGCGCCCCGAGGCGGCGCGCGCGCAGGCGGAGACGCTCGGGCAGGTGTACCGCCTGTTTCCGCGTCTGGAGGAACGCGCCGGGCAACTGGCCGGTACGCTTTCCGGCGGGGAGCAGCAGATGGTCGCGGTGGGCCGCGCGCTGATGGCCCGGCCGAGCGTGCTGGTGGTGGACGAGCCCAGCCTGGGCCTCTCGCCGCTGATGACGCAGACGGTGTTCCAGGCGCTGAAGGCCGTGAACGAGGAGGGCGTGAGCGTGCTGCTGGTCGAGCAGAACGTGGGCCTGAGCCTGAAGCTGGCCGACCGGGGGTACGTGCTGGAGAACGGGCAGGTGATCCGCGAGGGCAGCGGCGCGGACCTGCTGCGCGACCCGGCGGTGCGCGAGGCGTACCTGGCGCTGTAGGTGGACGCGGAGCCGGGCCTGGAAGGCGCGCCGTGTTGCGGCCTCCGGGCCCGGTGCCTTGCGGGGGCGTCCGGCCCTGCCGGCAGGGCGGAAAGCCCCCTGGGGTATGCGAGGGTACACTTGGGCCATGAACTTCGCTGACCTGCGGGCCGACCTGATCGGCACGGACGCCGTGATCCGCACGCCGTTCGGGGACCGGCGCGTCACGTACGCCGATTACGTCGCCAGTGGCCGCGCCCTGCACAGCGTCGAGGAGCGCGTCCGGACCCTGGCGCTGCCGCTGTACGCCAACACGCACACCGAGGACAGCGCCACCGGGGCGCACAGCACGCACCTGACCCACCAGGCGGCCGGGTACATCAAGGCGCAGCTCGGCGGGGATCAGACCTGCAAGCTGGTGTTCTGCGGGTCGGGCAGCACCGCCGCGGTGCGCCGGATGCAGGACATCCTGGGCATCAGCGTGCCGGCCGAGCACCGCGGCGCGGTGGAGGCGGCCCTGCGGCCCGAGCAGCGCCCGGTGGTGTTCGTGGGCCCGTACGAGCATCACAGCAACGAGGTCAGCTGGCGGGAGACGCTGGCCGAGGTCGTCGAGCTGCCGCTGTGCCCCAGCGGGGGACTGGACCTGGACGCCCTGAAGCGCGCGCTGAAGGCGCCGGAGTACGCCGGGCGGCCCAAGATCGGGTCGTTCAGCGCGGCCAGCAACGTCACCGGGCTGCTGACCGACACGCGCACCGTGGCGCGCATGCTGCACGCGTATGGCGCGTTTGCCTTCTTCGATTTCGCCGCCAGCGGGCCGTACGTAAAGATCGACATGAAGCCCGGCCAGCCGGACGGGTACGACGCGGTGTTCCTCAGTCCCCACAAGTTCGCGGGCGGGCCCGGCGCGCCAGGGCTGCTGTGCTTCCAGGAGCACCTGTACCACCTGAAGGTGCCCAGCACCGCGGGGGGCGGCACGGTGCGGTACGTCAGCCCGCGCCGGCACGCGTACATCGACGATATCGAGACCCGCGAGGACGCGGGCACGCCCGCGATCCTGGGCAAGATTCGCGCGGCCCTGGCGTTCCGCGTGAAGGAAGCCCTGGGCACGGTGGTGCTGACGGAGCGCGAGCACGAGCTGTTCCGCCGGGCCCTGGCTCGGTTCCAGGCCAATCCCCGGTTGCAGCTGCTGGGCAACCCGGACGCGCCGCGTCTGGCCTTCCTGTCGTTCCTGGTGCGCGCCCCGGGCGGCGCGTACCTGCACCCGCGGCTGGTGGTGCGGCTGCTCAACGACCTGTTCGGGATTCAGGCCCGGGGCGGCTGCGCCTGCGCCGGCCCGTACGGGCACAGCCTGCTCGGCATCGACGACGCGCACAGCGAACGGTACTTCCAGTGCATCCTCAGCGACCTGGAGGGCGTGAAGCCCGGCTGGACGCGCCTGAACCTGGCGCCCTGGATCACCGACGAGGAGGCGGACTTCATCCTGAATGCCGTGGAGTTCGTCGCGGAGCATGGTGAGCGGTTTGTCGGGGAGTATGAGTTCGACTGGCACACGGGCGCCTGGACGCACCCGGACGATGTGGCGCCGCTGGACCTGTTCGGGGAGGCACGGCCGGCCACGGCGGGCGGAGAGGTGCCGTACGCGGCGTACCTGGAGGAGGCGCGGGCGCTGGTGCGGGCCCTGCCGGCCGGTCACGTCTCCCGGCCGCGGCCGGAGACCGTGCCGCAGGACCTGGTGTTTTTCGCCCACTGAGGCGGGCCGAAGCGGACCGGCGGGGAAGCGTCCAGCCGGTCTGGGACATTTTGCCTGTCGGTGCGGCCAGCCATGCCTAAAGATGAACACGTTCAATTTCAGACACGTTCAAAGAGGAGTAGATATGCAAGTGTGGGCCGGACGTTTCCTGATCTTCGTGGCGGTGGGCCACCTGCTGCTGGCCCTCGCCAGCGTGCTGCCCCAGCTGTCCACCCTGGCCCCGCACGGCCTGCCGGGCGCCGTGGTTCCCTCCTGGGAGGCCGCGCACCTCGGCACGCAGGCGGCCTTCTGGAGTTCGCTGGGCAGTTTCGCCGGCCCGCAACTGCTGTGGGGCTGCGGGGTCCTCGCCTCGGCCCGTGCCGGGCAGGCCCTGCCGCGCGGCACCGGCCTCGCCCTGCTGCTGCTCACCGCCGCGCAGGTCACGCTCGCCCCGGTCGGCGGGTTCTGGCTGAACATCGTGCCGGCCCTGCTGCTGATGGCCGCCGAGCGCCCTGCCCGCCGCACCGCCGGAGCGGCCCTGTGACCGCCCGCGTGCTGGTCGTGGGGGCCGGCATCGGCGGCCTGGGCCTGGCGCAGGCCCTCCGGAGGGCGGATGCCGACGTGGTGCTGATCGAGAAGGCCGCCGCTTTCCAGCCGGTCGGGGCCGGGCTGATCCTCAGCGTGAACGCCCTGCGGGTCATGAAGGGCCTGGGCCTCGCAGGGGAAGCGCTGGCGGCCGGTCAGGCGCTCCAGGCCGCCCACCTCACGACCGCGGACGGCCGCCCCGTGCAGACCGTCGGGTACGCCGCGTACGGCGGCGCGGTCGCCCTGCACCGCGCCGCCCTGCAGGCCCTGCTGGCCCGCGGCGTGCAGGACCGGGTCCGGTTCGGCGTGACCCTGCACGCCCTGCGGCAGGACGCCGAGGGCGTGGACGTCACCTTCAGCGACGGCACGACCGGCCGGTACGACGTGGTGGTGGGCGCCGACGGCCTGCACTCGGACGTGCGGCGCCGCACCTTCGGCGCGCGGCCCGCCCGGTACGCCGGGTACACCAGCTGGCGCTTCGTGGTGCCGGGGCCTCCGGGACTACCGGTCAGGGAGGCGGTGGAACTGTGGGGCCGTGGGTGCCGGCTGGGTCTGGTGCCCATCGGGGGCGGGCAGGTGTACGGGTACGTCACCGCGAACGCCCAGGAAGGACAGCGGGAACTTCCAGACGGCCGCGCCGCCCGCTTACAGGCGCGCTGCGCGGGTTTCGGCGGTTCCGCGCCGGCGGTGCTCGAGCAGATGCAGCCGGACACCCCGGTCATTCACACCGACATTCACGAGGTCAGGCTGCCGTCCTGGGTGCAGGGGCGCGTGGCGCTGCTCGGTGACGCCGCGCACGCCATGACCCCCAACCTGGGCCAGGGCGCGGCCATGGGCCTGGAGGACGCCTGGGTGCTCGCCCGGGCCCTGCGCTCCGGACTGGACCTACCAGCGGCGCTGCGGCAGTACGAGGCCCTGCGCCAGCGCCGGGTGGCGGAGGTGCAGGGCGCGTCCAGACTGGTGGGGCGGGCCGGACAGCTGGAGTCAGGCGCGCTGCGCGCCGCGCGGGACGCCGTGATGCGCCTGACCCCGCCGGCCGCGGCCCACCGCTCCGCCCGGCAGATGTTCGCCTTCGGGCTGGACGGCGGGCCACACCCCGCTCCTTAGGGCTGAGCGCTCCAGAAGGCGTCCAGCGCGGCCCGGACCTCGGGCAGCTTCTCCCACTGCGGCAGGCCGTCGGTACCGGGGATGCGCACCACGGTGGTGTTGGGCAGCGCGTCGAACTGCGGCAGCCGGTCGAAGGACACGAACGCGTCCTGGTCGAACAGCACCAGGGTGGGTACGGTCAGTTTGGCGTACAGGTTGGTGTAGGCGTCCGGGTTGAACAGGCGGCCGCTCACGAAGTACAGCGGCGCGTACTTCGCGCCGGGCTGGGCGCTGGTGTCGGCGGCGTAGTCGATCACGTCGCCGGGCACCTCGCCGCGGAAGCTGCGGCTCAGGAAGTACCACAGGCTGGGGCGGGTGCGCAGCGTGCCGTACAGCACGTCCCCGAAGGAGTTCAGGGTGTTGTACAGCTTCAGGCCGCCGTCGTCGGCCGCGGCGTCCTGCGTGCCGTTGCGCGGCTGGCCGAAGCCCGAGGGGCTGATCAGGGCGAGGCTGCGGATGCGCGGCTCGGCCAGCGCAGCGCGCGCGGCGAACTCGCTGCCCAGCGAGAGGGACACCACGTCCACCTCGGTGTTCAGCTGCGCGACCAGGGCGACCAGGGCCGAGGCCATCAGTTCCGGCGTGTAGGTGAGGTCCGGCCGGTCACTGCTGCCGAAGCCCGGCCACTCCAGCAGGTACACGGGCCGCTGCCCGGCGTACGACTCCCACAGGGGTTTCATCTCGTAGCCGCTGGCAGCGGCGTTCACGGAGTGCGTGAGCACCAGCGGGCGACCGGTACCCGCGGCGCTGGCGTAGTAGGTGACCTGCCCGAAGCCGGGCACGGTCAGGGCACGCCGCTCGGCGTTCACGGCGGGGCGCAGGCGGTAGCCGTCCGGGCCGGGCGCCTGCACGGCGGGGGCGCAGGCGCTCAGGGTCAGGGTGCCTGCGGCCAGCAGGGCAAGCACGACAAAGCGTTTTTTCATGGGTCGTTCCTCCACGCCCATTCACGCACGTCTCATTCCTCAACCCCAATTAGTCAATCTTGACTAATCGAGGGGAGAGGCCCGGAACGCTAGCATGCCGGCATGACGGGACCGCGCCGCGCCACACGACCGGCCCCCCGCCCCCCGGCCGACGACCGCGCCCTGCTGTTGCTGGGCCTGCTGATCAGCCAGGACCGTCACGGCTACGAGATCAACGACTTCATCGAGCATCAGCTGCACTTCGTGACCGACCTGAAAAAGGCCACCGCCTACCAGCTGCTCGGCACCCTGGAACGCCACGGCCTGGTCGAAAGCCGCCTGGAGCAGCACGGCGCGCGGCCCAGCCGCCGCGTGTACCACCTGACGCCCGCCGGGCACACCCACTTCCAGACGCTACTGGCCGAGCACCTGCGCGCCCAGGACGCCCTGATCCTTCAGGGCAACATCCCCGTGATGTTCTCCGAGCACCTCGCCCCGGCCGAGCGCCTCCGTGCCCTGGAAGCCCGGCTGAGCGCGGTGGAAGGCCACCTGCACTTCTACGACGCGATGACCTTTCCCTTCCCGGACGGCGTGCGGCTGGCGCTGGCGCGGCTGCGGGCACTCACCGTGGCCGACCGAGACTGGCTGCGGGACACCGTCCAGCATCTGCGGGCCGCCCAGGAAGCCGGGGATTGAGGCCGGCGTTACGCGGTCGGGCGGCGGTCGGCGGCCACCCGGGCCTGCACCCAGAAGGAGATGAAGGCGTCCACCTGCTCCACGAACGCGTCGAAGCCGCTGGCCTTGACCATGTAGGAGCTCACATGCAGGTTGTAGGCGGCCTCCACGTCCAGGGAACTGCCCGACGTGGACAGCACCACCACGGGAATCAGCTGCAGGGTCGGGTCGGCCTTCATGGCCTGCACCAGTTCCAGCCCGCTCATGCCCGGCATGTTCAGGTCCGTGATCACCACGTCCGGCAGGCGCAGTTCGGGGTTCCTCAGGTGCGCCAGCGCCTCGGCGGCACTCTCGCAGGTGGACAGCCCGACCTGATCCTGCCGCTGCTCGAAGGCCTCACGCGCCAGGAAGAGGTCGGCGGGGTTGTCGTCCACCAGGAGCACACAGAAGGGATCCCGCATGCGGGGAGTATGCCGCATGAAGATTTGGTAAAGAGGTCATTGCGTCACGTCTGCGCCGGCACCACCACCTGACCCTGCCCCCCCACCGCCTGAATCGCCGCCTTTCCGGCCGATGCTGCGGTCCCGGTACGCACCAGCGCCACCAGCGCCCCACCGAACCCCGCCCCGGTCATGCGCGCCCCGAACACGTCCGGCAGCGCCTGCAATGCCGCCACCAGCGCGTCCACCTGCGGGTGCGAGACTTCATAGTCGTCCCTCAGGCTGTGGTGACTGGCGTTCATCAGGGCCCCGAAGCCCGCAGCGTCGGCCTCCACCGCCTGCAGCACCCGGGCATTCTCCGTGACCACGTGCCGCGCCCGGGCCCTGAGCGGCGGCGGCAGCTCCTCCACGGCCGTCACGTCCTGCACGTCCCTCAGTTCCGGCACGCCCAGGAGCCGCGCGGCCTCCTCGACCTCTGCGCGGCGCGTGTTGTACCCGCTGCCGGCCAGGGTGCGCGGCACGCCGCTGTCCACGACCAGCACCTCCGCCCCGGCGGGCAGCGGCAGCACCCGGCGGTCCAGGCTGCGGGTGTCCAGCAGCAGCATGTGCTGCGCGTCCGCGAGGCTGGAGGCCAACTGATCCATCACGCCGCACAGCACGCCCACGAACTCGTGCTCCACCCGCTGCGCGGCCAGCGCCAGCGCCACGTCGTCCCCGTCGTACACGCCCAGGCCCCGCAGGGCGCGCAGCACCGCCACCTCGAGTGCCGCGGAGGAACTCAGGCCCGCGCCCATCGGCACGTCGCTGTGCACGTGCACGTCCAGGCCCTCCCGGGCGCCGCCCAGCGTCAGGGCGCCCGCCACGTACCGCGCGAACTCCGGCAGCTCGGCCATGTCCGCCCCCGACACCGCGAACCCCGCCTGCTGGTCCAGGTCCGCGGCGTACACCCGGTGCTGGCCGGTGCCGTTGCGGGCCACCGTCACGGTCGTGTGCTGCGGAATCGCGGTGGGCAGCACGAAGCCCCCCTGGTAATCGGTGTGCTCGCCCAGCAGGTTGACCCGGCCGGGCGCGGCCGCCTGCCCCTCCGGCGCGCGGCCGAAGACGGCCTCGAAGCCCTGTGATTGCGTGTTCACTGCTGCCCTCCTGGCTTGTCCGGCGTGAAGGCCGGGTCGGCCGCCCGCAGCTCCGCGGCGGCCACCTCCGGGAATTTGTCGTTGGCGAACTCCCCGGCGCCCTGCTCAGTGCCCGCCAGGAACTTCAGCCGGCCCGGCGCCCGCAGGTACGGGCACAGCTCCACCCGCAGAGGGTACGTCGCCGGCCCGGCCTCGCCGGGCGTGTCCAGCGGCGCCTGCTGCACCGTGAGCAGGTAAGGCATCCGCACGCCGAACAGCGCGTCCAGCCGCCGCAGCGCGTCCCCGAGCACCCGCGCGAACGCGGCGCGTTCCGAGGCGCTGAGGTCCGCCAGGAAGGCCACCGGCCGCGCCGGCAGCACCCACGTCTCGTACGTGAACCGCGCGAAGGGCGGCACCACGCTCAGCGCCTCGCCCTCGTCCCGGATGACGCGCACGCCCTCGGCGCGTTCAGCCGCCACGAAGTCTTCCAGCCAGGGCCGGCCATGCGCCTCGCGGTACGCGCGCATCTGCTCGGCCGCCCGCGCCGGCACCGGCGGCACGTGATCGTAGGCGTAGATCTGCCCGTGCGGGTGGTGCAGCGTCACGCCCACCTCCACGCCCCGGTTCTCGAAACACAGCACGCTGCGGATCTTCCCGGTGGCCGCCAGCCGCGTGGTGCGGTCCGCCCACACGCCCAGCAGCAGCGTGAGCTGCGCTTCCGTCAGGTCCGCCAGGCGGCCCGAGGCGTCCTGGCTGAACACCACCACCTCGCACGCCCCCACGCCCGCCCGGGTGTCCGCCGGCCCGGGGCCCGGGTCCGGCGCGTTGAGCGTCAGGCTGGGGAAGCGGTTCTCGAACACCGCCACGTCGTACCGGCCGCGCGGCAGCTCGGTCGGGTGCGCGGGATCGCGGGTCGGCGCCAGCGGGTTGTACTCGGGCGGCGGCAGGAACGTGCGCCCCAGGCGGTGCGCGGCGTACATCACCCACTCGCCGCGCACCGGATGCCAGCGCAGCACCGGCCGGGCGTCCACCGGGTCCGGGCTGGGGCTGGGGACTTCCGACGTCACCTCGACGGGCGCCAGGCCGTACAGGGTCAGGGCCCGGCCGTCCGGTTTTACGAGGTCCAGCTGATGCAGGGCGCGGGCGGCCTCAGGGTCTGGCATGACCGTCATTGAAGCAGATCACCGCCGGTCGTGTGCCGGGGCGGCCAGGGAGGAGGAACCTGGCGCACGGCCGCCTTCACCGCACCAGCTCACGGCACCACGGCCACCGGCCGCCCCGAGGCCCAGCTCAGCGGCGCCACGTGCAGCTGCCGCATGGTGTGCGCGGCGTCCCAGGCGTGGAACACGAGGTGATCCTGGTCGCCGCGCTGCGTGACGCTGGCGTGCCCCGGCCCGATCAGCCCGCGGCCCGAACGCAGCACCGCCGCGCCCGGCTGCGGCTCCTGGAACGGGCCCAGCGGGTGCGGGGCGGTCGCGTGCCCCACGCCGTACGTCTCCCCGATCCAAGCGCCGCCCGAGTACAGCAGGTGAAAGGTGCCGCCCCGCTCCAGCACGAACGGCCCCTCCAGGGTGTGCCAGTCGAACACGCCGCCGTAATGCGGCATGGCGCGCTCCGCCTGATACCGCTGCCAGTCGCCGCTGGCCCGCAGGACCGTGCGGACCTCGCCCAGCCGGGTCATGTCATGCAGCGGCGCGGCCGCCAGCACCGTGCCGGGCCGCTCGCCGCTCAGGTCATCCCGCGCGAAGTACAGGAACCACTCCCCGCTGGCTGTCCGGAAGGGATGCGGGTCGATGGCGAACGGCTCCTCCGGCGAGAGGTTCAGGCCCAGGTCCCGGAAGGGTCCGGTGGGGTGCGGCGCCGTCGCCACGCGCAGGTGGTGGCCCCGGTCGCCCTCTCCGACCGAGTAGTACATGAAGAACGTGCCGCCGTGCTCCGCCACCTCCGGCGCCCAGTAGTCGCGCGGCTCCTCGTCCAGCGGGAGCAGCGCCCCGCCGCAGGACGTCCAGTGCTCCAGGTCGTCGGAGGCCAGGACCTCGAACACCCGGCCCTCCACCACGCGGCCCGTGCCGTACGCGTAGTACCGCCCGGCGTGGCGCAGCACGAAGGGATCGGCGAAGTACCCCGGGTACAGCGGCCCCACCGGCGCTGGGCCGCCGGTCACGGTTTCGCCGCCTTCACGGCCGGGCGCGGCTGCGGGCCCACGGTCGGGCCGCTGACCTTCACCTTGCCGTTCTGGAAGCTCACGCGGTCCAGGTACAGGGACCGGTACCCGGCCTCATCCCCGATATACCCGGCGGTCCAGGCGTGGTACGCCAGCCAGGTCTGCCCGGCCGCGTCGGTCACGACCGTCTGGTGCCCAGGCCCGGCCACCTTCCCGCGCGAGACCAGGATGGGGTTCTCGGCGGCCTTGCGGTACGGGCCGGTGACCTTCTTCGCGGTGGCGTACCCCACGGCGTACAGGTCGGAATCGAACGGGCCGGCCGAGTACAGCAGGTAGTAGTCCGCGCCCCGGCGGTACAGGGTGGGCGCCTCGATCACGTTGCCCTCCCACAGCGCGAAATTGCTGATCAGGGTGCTGGCCTTGCCGGTCAGTTTCAGGCCGTCGGCGGACAGCGGTTGCAGGTAGATGCTGGTCGTCTGGTTGCAGCAGTTCCCGTCGTTCTTCCACAGCAGGTACGCCTTGGCGCCCTGGTCCACGAACGGACTCGCGTCGATGGACCCGCCCTGGCCGGCCTGACACACCAGCGGCCCGCTGCCCTGCGCCTTGAACGGCCCGGCAGGCGTTTTCGCGGTGGCCACGCCGATGCACTGCCGGCCGGATTTGCGGTCGCGGGCGGTGAAGTACAGCAGGTACGCCCCGCGCAGCCGCACGACCTCCGGCGCCCAGGTCAGGCCCGGCTGCACCCACGCCGGCAGTTTCGGCATCGCGTCCCCGCGCACCTCCCAGCCCACGAGGTCGCGGCTGACGGCGTACGGCACATTCCCGCGGCTGCCGTTCGTGGCGTACGCGTAGTACCGCCCGGCCCCGTCGTTCAGGATGAAGGGGTCGGGAAAGTTGGCGTCCAGCACCGGGTTGGTGAAGGTCTTGGACGTGCCGGAGGTCTGGGCCGCAGAGGTCTGGGCGGTCGTCGGCAGGCCGAACACGGCGCCGGCCAGCACGTCTGCCAGGCCCAGGAGCAGGGGGCCGCGCCCGGTCATTCCTTAAGCCCCGTGGTGGACAGCCCCGCTTCCAGGAACCGCTGCGCGACCAGGTACGCGATGAGCGCCGGCACGGCCGCCAGGGTGGTGGAGGCCATCAGTTTCCCGTACTCGGTCACGTACCGCTGCGAGAAGGTCGTGATGCCCACCGGCAGCGTCATCTTGTCCACGTCGGTCACGGTGTACAAGGGCCACAGGAAGTTGTTCCACGACCCCATGAACGCGAACACCGCCAGCGTCACCAGCGAGGGAATGCTCAGCGGCAGGATGATCCGCCACAGGATCATGAAACTGCCCGCGCCGTCCAGCCGGGCGGCTTCCTCCAGTTCACGCGGCACGCTCAGGAAGAACTGCCGCAGCAAAAACACGCCGAACACGCCGCTGATCCCCGGCCAGATCAGCGCGTGGTACGAATTGATCCACCCGAAATTCAGCATCATGATGTACGTGGGCACCAGCGTGACGATCCCGGGAATCATCAGGCTGGACAGAATGAACCAGAACCACGTGTCCCGCCCGGGAAAGCGCATCCGGGCCAGGGGATACGCCGTCAGCGCGCACAGCGCCACGTGCCCCATCGTGAACAGCAGCGCCACCAGCAGCGAATTCCAGGTCCAGCGCAGGATGTTTCCGTCTGGCGAGGTCAACACCGCGCGGTAGTTGTCCAGCGTGGGGTGCAGCGGAATCCACTGCACCGGCGAGGCGATGGCGTCCGCCTCGGATTTCAGGGACGTGGAGATCATCCAGTACACCGGCGCGAGGAACAGCGCGGCCAGCACGCACAGCAGCAGGAACCGCGGCAGGTCGCGCGGCCAGCGGCGCCGCGGCGCGGCCCGCCGCACCGCCGCCTCGGCCCCGGTGGCCGCGCCGGAGTCCGGGAACGGAGAGACCGGCGCGCTCACGCGGCGCCCCCTTCACGCGCGTCGCGCGCCATGATCCGGAACTGCGCGGCCGTCAGGATCAGCATCATCAGCCCGAACACGAACCCCATCGCGGCGGCACTGGAAATCTGCGCGTTGGTGAAGCCCTCCTCGGTGATGTACTGGATGACGCTCTGCGTGGAGCGGTTCGGGCCGCCCGCCGTGATCACCAGCGACTGCCCGAACAGCTGGAAGGACGCCAGCGCGGTCGTGATGAACACGAACAGCGTCTGCGGCCCCAGCAGCGGCCAGGTGATGAACCGGAACTGCTGCCCCGGCGTGGCCCCGTCCAGCGAGGCCGCCTCGTACAGGCTGCTGGGAATGTTGCCCAGCGCGGCCAGGTACAGGGTCATGTTGAACCCCACCGTCCACCACACCGTCCCCACGACGATCGGCACCCAGGCGAGCCCCTCGGTGGACAGCCAGGGAATCGGCGGCGCACCGGTCAGGAGTTCACGGGCGGCGTTCACCAGACCGATCTGGTTGTCGAACATCCACCGCCACAGGATGCCCATCACGGACACGGTCAGGATGCCCGGCAGGAAGAACACGGCCCGGAAAAAACTCCGGCCGAAGATCGGGCGGTAGAGCAGCAGCGCCAGCCCCAGCGCCGCGGCGACCAGCAGCGGCACGCTGACCACCGTGAACAGCGTGGTGTTCAGCAGCGTGCGCCAGAAGAACTCGGATTGAGGGGTCCCGCTGCTCAGCAGGTTCCGGTAGAACTCGGTCCCCACGAAGGCCTTCTCCGGGTTCAGCAGGTCCCAGCGGTGCAGGCTGATGTACAGCCCGTACCCGATCGGGTACACCGTGAACACGAAAAATAACACCGCGTGCGGCAACAGGTACAGGTACGGTTCGGGCGACAGGCGCCGGCGGGCGGGCGCGGCGGACAGGGGTCCCGCGGGGTGCGTGGTCATCGGACGTGAACCTCCGGGCAGGGGGTGGCCGGGGAGCGGGCGCGGCGCCGTGGGTCAGAGTCGTCCACGGCGCCGCGCCTCCCGGGGGCGTTACTTGAAGTTCTTGCGGGCCTGCTCGATCTGCTTGTTCGCCTCTCGCACACCGTCGTTCAGGGCCTGCTGCACGGACTTCTTGCCCAGGTACGCCGCTTCCCACGCGGCGTCGAAGGGCCCCATCACCTGCCCCACCCACGGGTAGCCGCTGGTGGCGTACACGCTGTTCAGCCGGTCGAAGATGCCGCTGATGGGCGTGCTCTCGAACTTCTTGTTGCTGGCGACCGCCGCCTGCGTGGGCAGGCTCCCGGTGGACGTCCACTGCAGGTTCTGCGCGGGCTGCGCCATCCAGGCCAGGAACTCCAGGGCCGCGCGGCGTTTCTCGGCCGGGTACCCGGCGCGCTGCACGGGCAGGGTCAGGTGGCTGGACCCGCCCCACGCCGCGTCACGCACCGTCCCGCCGATGCGGGGCATGAACGTCACGCCGAAGTTCATCTTCTGCGACTCGAACCGGTCCAGGTACCACTGCCCGCTGGGGAACATGCACACCTTGCCCTGCGAGAACGCCGCGAGTTCCGCCTCCTCCGTGGAGTTCGGACGGGCCACTTGGTACTTCCGCACGAGGTCCACCAGGAACTGCACGGCGCTCACCGCCTGCGGGGAGTTGAAGGCCGCGTTCTGATTCTTGTCCGTCAGCGCCCCGCCGTTTTGCAGGATCGCGGCGTACGCGGCGCGGGACCCCACCCAGTTGTTGTACAGGCTGACGCCCCAGGTGCTCAGGTTCTTCGGATCAAAGCCGGACTGCGTGGACGTGCGGCCGTTCTTGTCCACGGTGCACTGCTGCGCGGCCTTCAGGAACTCCGCACGGGTGCGGGGCGGCTTGGTGGGGTCCAGGCCGACTTTCTTCATCAGGTCGCGGTTGTAGAACATCACGTACGCCACACTGGAGATCGGCACGCCGTAGGCCTGATTCTTGTAGTCGGCGGTGGCGAACAGCGGTCCGAAGAACTTGCTGCGGTCAATCCCGGCACTCTTCATCTCGGCGGCCGTCAGGGGCGAGACGGCCCCCCGCGCGATGAAGCCCGTGATCTGGTCCTCGTTGATCACCGCGATGTCGGGCGCGCGGCCCGAGGCGACCAGCGCCGGAAGCTGCTGCCAGGTGGTCGCCCACGGCTGCGCCTGCGCCCGGATCTCGATGTTCGGATGCGTGGCGTTGAAGCGCTTGACGAGGTCCTCCATCACGGGGCGGTCGGGGCCGGTGAACCCGTGCAGGTAGGTCAGCGTGACCTTCTGCGCGCCGGCGGCCCCGAGGGCCAGCATGGCGAACAGGGCGGCGGTCCGGGGCATGGTCCTTGTCATGTGATGCCTCCTGAATGGTCCTGGGAAGGGACGGGAGGAGCTGCCGGCCGGGGCCGGTGAAGCGGGCAACGATATGAGCAGCAGGAGCGGGGCCAGCACGTCAGGGCCGCGGCATCCGGCACGGAAGGGCCGGAATCAGCGGAGTGAAACTGAACTAGACGACGAAATCGAGCCTAACATGGCGCCAGGAGCGGGTCAATTTGATTCGTGGTCACCCGAATGACCATGTGGAAACGCTAAAGCATGAGCACGGTGACGGCATGACGAGCGGGAGTTTGGATGCCCGGCAACAGTGCCCGCCAGGCCATCTGGTGAGTGGCTCCCGGCAGCACGCCCGCGCTTTTTCGTCTTCATGCCTGCGGGTTCAGTTGAAGGTTGATGGGACGCGGGGCAAGATAGGCCATGTTCCTGACCTGCTGCGAACCGCGCCCGACGAAGGGTCGCGCGAGGCCCTGGACCGCGCGAGAACCTTCGCTGCGGGCGGCCGTGAACTGGGCGAGGCGCGGGCGCCCGTCCTCCTTCGCCGGCGCGTGGGGGCCGCGCGTGCTCCGGCAGGGGAGAGAGTGAACGCGCCGGCTCCCACGGTCACGGCCCAGCCCTGGGGCCACACGCCCCGCGGCGAGCCGGTCACCCTGTACACCCTGAGCGCCGGTCCCCTCAGCGCCGAGATCATGGATTACGGCGGCGTGATCGTCCGTCTGCTCGCCCCGGACCGCTCGGGCACCCGGGAAGACGTGGTGCTCGGGCACGACCGGCTGGAACCGTACCTGGACCGCGCCACCTCGCCGTACTTCGGCGCGCTGATCGGCCGGTACGGAAACCGGATCGCCGGCGGCACCTTCACGCTGGACGGCCAGACGTACCAGCTCGCGCGGAACAACGGCCCGAACGCCCTGCACGGCGGCCCGGGCGGCTTCGACCAGCAGCTCTGGGCCGGTCACGCCCACGCCGGACCTGCCGGCGCCGTCCTGGAACTCACCCGCCGCAGCCCCGCAGGTGAGGAAGGCTACCCGGGCACGCTGGACGTGACCGTCACGTACACCCTCACGCCGGGCGGCACGCTCGACCTGACGTACGCCGCCCACACCGACGCGCCCACCATCGTGAACCTCACGCAGCACACGTACTGGAACCTGAGCGGCGACGCCCGGCGCGACATCCTGGGCCACCGGCTCACCGTGAACGCCGACCGGTTCACGCCGGTGGACGCCACCCTGATTCCCACCGGGGAGCAGGCGGACGTGACCGGCACGCCCTTCGACCTGCGCACGCCGCAGCGTCTCGGGGACGCCCTGGCCCAGCACGCTGCCCACCCGCAACTCGGGCACGCGGGCGGGTACGACCACAACCTCGTGCTCTCGGGCGGGGAAGGCCAGTCCGGCGACCTCGTGCACGCCGCCACCCTGCACGACCCCCAGTCCGGACGCGTGCTGGACGTGCACACCACCGAACCCGGCCTTCAGCTGTACACAGGCAACTTCCTGGACGGCACCATCACGGGCAAGGCCGGGCGGCGCTACGACCGGCACTGGGGCCTGTGCCTGGAAACGCAGCATTTCCCGGACTCCCCCAACCAGCCGGCGTTCCCCTCCACCGTGCTGCGCCCCGGCGAGCGCTACGCCTCACGCACCCGCTTCACCTTCGGCACGGCTCAGGAAGAAGGCGCCCTCACCGGCTGACCGGGCCGCTCAGGCTGGCCCCCGGACGCTGTGAGGCGGCTGCCCGTCCTGCCAGTCGTCCGTGAGGTTGAAGGTCGCCCGCGTGAAGTGCGTGACGGCCGGTCCGTAACTGCGGGTCAGGGTGCGCGGGCGGTCCGTGCGGCTGACCTCCAGGCAGCGGCGCAGCAGGTTCAGGCCCTCCTCGTCCAGCATCCTGATCGGGTCGCTGCTGGCCCGCAGGCCGCCGATCACGTCCAGCATGCCTGCAACTGTCCCGCGCTCCTCGGCGCTGAGCAGGCTCAGTTCGCGGCGGCAGATGGCGACGTCCGGGTCCGGCTGGTACCACGCGTGCTGGTACCAGCGGCTCAGGCTGGTGTGCAGCGCCGCCCGGGCGCTCGGCGCGGTGCCGTCACCCAGCCACACGCGGCGGGTGTGGTCGTCCCAGTAGGGGGCCACGTCCGGCCCGGTGCGCATGGCGTCCACCAGCCCGATGCTCTGCGCCAGCGGCGCCCCGCAGCCCAGCAGGAACGCGTCCTGACCCGCGCCGTCCCGCAGGCCCTGCAGGCCCCGGCGGTAGGCGTCCGCCCGGCCCACCGTGGGATCGAAGCGCACGCCCGGCAGCGCCGCCCCGAACAGGAAATCCAGTTTCAGGTACGGGTACCCCCACGCGCGTGCCGTGGCCGTCAGCTCCCGCAGCCAGGGCAGCACGTCGGGGTGCGTGGTGTCCAGCACGGGGTACGGCCCGCCCCAGTTGTGCCCCACCGGCAGCGGCCCGCCGTCCGGGCCGCGCACCAGCCAGTCGCGGTGTTCCGCGAACAGCTGTGATCCCGGCCCCACCAGGAACGGGGCCAACCACAGGCCCGGCGTGAAGCCCAGTTCGCGCAGCGGTCCGGGCAGGTCGCGGGCGTGCCCGCCGAAGTGCGCGGCTGGCCGGGTCCAGTCGCCCAGGTCGGCCTGGAAGCCGTCGTCGAGCTGGAAGACGTCGAAGGGCAGCCCGCGTTCCCGGGCGAGGCGGGCGTTCTCCAGCATGGCGTCCAAGGTGACGTCGCGGTAGTAGCTGTACCAGCTGCACCAGACGCGCAGCGGCGCCGGCTGCCGGGCCCCCATCGCCCGCCCCAGCCGGGCCGCCAGGGCCTCCACCGCAGCGGTCACGTCGGCCGTCTCCTCCCACACGACCGGCACCTCCGGCCCCTCCAGCGTGCGGGTCACCTGCACGCCGTCGCCTTCCACGCGCGTCTCCCACTGCGCGAAGGTCCGGGTGGCGTCCAGCACGCCGCCCACCCAGCCACCGCCGTCGCCGCGCACCAGGGCGATCAGGGTGTGGCTGCGCCACACGCCGCCCAGGCCGCTGGGCAGGAAGCCCGGGTCGTGGCCCTGGTCGTGCCGCCACGCCATTGCCGGGCGGGCCTGCACGTCCGTCAGGGGGCGCAGCTCCGCCTCGCTCCACGACTGGTACCCGCTCACCAGCACCTTCAGTGCCTCCACCCGCACCGGTAAATGCCATTCCCGCATGCCGCCTCCTGAGTGGTCGTGACCTGCCCCGAGTGTGCCACCGGCGGTCCCTGGACCATGCTGGACAAGTTGTTGACAGCTCTGATCCACTGGTCTACAGTTGCACCGGCTTCAGCACAGGAGCCGCCTTTATCCAGAGTCGGCGTGAGGTCACTGGACCACGGACCGCCGCAGCAACCAGCCCTCATCACGGCGGGTGCTTTCCAGCCCTGCGCACCCCAACGATGACCACGGGTGGCAGAACGGGTAAAGGAAGGGCGTACCTCATCACAGGTTCAGCAGCGACATTCTGTCCCCTTCCGACGCGACCAGTCCCAGGAAGGGGATTGCCGTTTTCCGGCGCCCCTTTCACCCACGAAACGCCGGAGCCAGTGTCATGCCTCAGTTCCCCCCCGCCTCAGCGCCTCCCGCGCTGGACTTCCAGCAGGTCCGCAAGACCTACCCCGGCCAGCCCCAGCCGGCCCTGCACGACCTGACCCTGCACGTGCCGCGCGGCAGCCGCATGGGCATCATCGGCCGCAGCGGCGCCGGAAAAAGCACCCTGGTGCGCCTGATCAGCGGCCTCGACCACGCCGACGCCGGCGTGCTGCTCGCCCGCGGCGAGGTGGTGCACGGCCCGCAGCTGCGCGCCCATCAGGCCCGCACCGGCCTCGTCTTCCAGCAGTTCAACCTGCTGGCCCAGCGCACCGCCCTGCAGAACGTGGCCCTGCCGCTCGAACTGCGCGGCGTGCCCCGCGCCCGGCGTGACGCCCTGGCGCGCGAGCAGCTGCGGCTGGTGGGCCTGGAGGCCCTCGCTGACCGCTACCCCGCTCAGCTCTCCGGCGGGCAGAAGCAGCGCGTCGGGATCGCCCGCGCCCTGGTGACCGGCCCGGACCTGCTGCTCGCCGACGAGGCCACCAGCGCCCTGGACCCCGAGACCAGCGCCAGCATCCTGACCCTGCTGCTGGACATCCAGCAGGAACGCGACCTGACCCTGGTGATCGTGACGCACCAGATGGAAGTAGTGCGCGCCGTGACCACCCACGTCGCCGTGCTGGACCACGGCACCATCGTCGAGACCGGCGAGACGGGAACCGTGCTGCGCGCCCCGCAGCATCCGGTCACCCGCGCGCTGCTCGGCGCGCACCGCCCCCAGGTCCCGCTCGCCGACCACGAAACCCTGCGGCATCTGACCCTGCCGGACCTGAACCCGGACACGCTGGCCGCGCTGGCCCGCAGCGGCGCGCGGCTCGTGCAGGCGCAGGCGCACCTGCAGGGCGTGGACGTCTGGCTCGCCGTCAGCGCCCACCTTCCCCTGCACCTGCCTGGCAGCGCGCCGCTCGCGGTGGGCGCGTGACCGCCGAGGTGCTGTGGCCGCTGCTCGGGCAGGCCACCCTGGAAACGCTGTGGATGGTGCTGCCCGCCGCCCTCGTCGCGCAGCTGCTCGGCACGGCCCTGGGCGTGCTGCTCACCCTGTGGCGCCCCGGTGGCCTGCGCCCCAATCGCGCCGCGTTCCAGCTGCTGGACGCAGCCGTGAACATCGGTCGCAGCGTACCGTTCATCATCCTGCTGGTCCTGCTGATTCCGGTCACGCGCCTGCTGACCGGCACCAGCATCGGCTCGACCGCCGCCATCGTGCCCCTCGCGGTCGCCGCCATTCCCTTCGTGGCCCGCCTGGTGGACGGCGCGCTGCAGGAGGTGCCGGCCGGCGTGGTCGAGGCCGCCCGTGCCATGGGCGCCACCACCGCCCAGACCGTCTTCAAGGTCCTGCTGCCCGAGGCGCGCCCCGCCGTCATCCACGCCTTCACGGTGATGCTCGTGAGCCTGATCGGGTCCAGCGCCATGGCCGGCGCGATCGGCGGCGGCGGCCTGGGCGACCTGGCGATCCGCTACGGCTACCAGCGTTTCGACACCGGCGTGATGGTCGCCACGGTCGTGGTTCTGCTGCTGCTCGTGCAGGGCATGCAGTGGGCCGGGGACCGCGCGTCCGCCTGGACCGACCACCGCTGACCTTTCAATCACCCGGCGTACCCTTCCCGCCCCGCATCGCGCGGCGTGCCTCCCGTCCCTTTGCCCCCACATTCCCGGCGCCCCCGGCGCCTCCCAAGGAGTTTCCCATGCGCATCCCTGCCCTGCTGACCGCCCTGCTGCTCACCACCGCCTCCGCCGGCACCCTGCGCGTCGGCGCCAGCCCCGTGCCCCACGCCGAGATCCTGAACTTCGTCAAGCCGCTGCTCGCCAAGCAGGGCGTGACGCTGGTCGTGCGTGAATTCAGCGATTACGTCCAGCCGAACCTCGCCCTGGCGGACGGCAGCATCGACGTGAACTTCTTCCAGCACGCCCCGTACCTGAGTGCCTTCCAGAAAGACCGTCCGCTGGGGATCGTGGCCGGCGCGAAGATTCACGTGGAGCCCATCGGCGTGTACAGCCGCCGCGTGAAGGCCCTGCGTGACCTGAAGACCGGCGCGACCATCGCCATCCCCAACGACCCCAGCAACAGCGGCCGCGCCCTGAAACTGCTCGAACGAGCCGGCCTGATCCGCCTCAAGCCCGGCGTCACGACCGGCGCGACGCCCCTGGACATCGTCAGCAACGTCAAACGCCTCAAGTTCCGCGAGCTGGAGGCCGCTCAGCTCCCCCGCGCCCTGGCCGACGTGGACGCCGCCGTGATCAACACCAACTACGCCCTGGACGCCAACCTCAACCCCCTCAAGGACGCCCTGACCCTGGAGGACGCCCGCAGCCCGTACGCGAACCTGCTGGCCGTGAAGCCCGCCACGCTGAAAAACCCCGACTACCAGAAGCTGGTCAAGGTCCTGCAGAGCGCCGCGGTGCGCGAGTTCATCCTGAACACCTACAAAGGCGCCGTCGTTCCGGCCTTCTGAGCCGCGCAGTTCATCCCTTGCCGCCCCCGCCTCAGCGGGGGTCGTTCCTTTCCTGAGCGCCAGGGACCTCCACCGGGTCCTGCATGAACAGGTTGTTCAGCGCCTCGCTCCAGGTGGGGTGCGAGAAGATCCCCTCCCGCAGGTCGGCCGCGGTCAGGCCGCCGTGCAGCGCCACCTGCAGGACGCTGAGCAGCTCGCCGCCCCCGGCGCCCAGCACGGTCGCCCCGAGCAGCCGGTCCGTGCTGGCCTCCACCACCGCGCGGATCAGGCCGCGCGTTTCCCCGGTCTCGGTGGCGCGCGCCACCTTCGACATCGGCAGGGTGTACACCCGCGCCGGCCGCTCCTGCTCGTGCGCGCCCTGCTCGTCCAGGCCGATTCGGGCAAGTTCCGGGTCCGTGAACACCGTGTACGGCACCAAGCGGTCCCGCCACGAACGGTGCGTGCCGTGCAGCAGGGCGTCCCGCACGATCCGATAGTCGTCGTATGCGGCGTGCGTGTAGGCCGGCCCGCCCCGGACGTCCCCGAGGGCGTACACGCCGTCCACGCCCGTGAGCAGGTCGTCGTTCACGCAGATGTGCCCGTGGTCGTCCACCTCGACGCCCGCGGCGTCCAGGCCCAGGTCGTCCGTGTTCGGGGTGCGGCCCACCGCCACCAGCAGGTGCGTGCCGTGCAGCGTCTTTTCGCCCTTTGGGCCGCGCACCCGCAGGCTCAGGCCGCCTTCCGCGCGGCGGGCCTCCAGGGCCTGGTGCCCGCACAGCACCGTGACCCCGTCGGCCGTCAGGGCTTCGGTGAGGGCCGCGGCCACGTCCTCGTCCTCCCGCTCCAGCAGCCGCTCGCCGCGCTCCAGGACCGTCACGTCGCTGCCGAACCGGGCGAAGGCCTGCGCGAACTCCAGCGCCACCGGCCCGCCCCCCAAGATCAGCAATTTTTCGGGTCGCTCCTTGAGGCCCAGCAGGCCGGTGGAATCCAGGGCATCCACGTCCTGCAGCCCTGGCAGGTCCGGCCAGGTGGGCCGGGCGCCGGTGTTGATGAACACCAGCGGCGCCTCGAACGCCCGGTGCGTGCCGTCCGGCAGGGCCACCTGCACCGCGTGCGGGCCGGTGAAGCGGGCGCGGCCCATCACGACCTCCACGCCTGCCTCCGTCAGGCCCTGCTCGTTTCCGGATCGGAACTGCGCCACCACCTCATCCTTGCGGGCCTGCACGGCCGGGAAGTCCACGTGGACCTTCCCGGCGTGCACGCCGTACTCGCCGGCCCGGCGGGCCAGGTGCGCGACGCGGGCGCTGGCGATCATGGTTTTCGTGGGCGTGCAGCCCTCGTTCACGCAGGTGCCGCCCACGTGCGTCGCCTCGACCAGCACGACCCGCCGGCCGGCATCCGTCAGGGCGCGTGCCAGCGGACCGCCCGCCTGGCCGGCCCCGAGCACGAGCGCGTCGCAGCGGGTCAGGGCCTCGGCAGCGGGGGGAGTGGAAGGGGAACGGTCATCGGACATGGTGGCCTCCTGCTGCCACTGAAGCGCACAACCAGGCCGGGCAGTGTAGCGGGGCACACCCGGCACGGTCCGGGCAGCGCGTCCCCTGCTAGCATCCCGGCAATGGCCCCTTCCTGGCGTGAACTCACGTCCGCGCGCCGCGCCCGCTGGCCGGTGGTGCGCGGCGCCCTGACCCGGCCGCGCCTGCACGCGCCGGACGGCGCGCAGGTGATCACGGTCGTGGCGCCCGCCGGGTACAGCAAGACCACCACCCTGGCGACCGCCGACCTGCGCGACGCCCGCGCCTGGCTCACCCTGGACGCCGACGACGCCGACCCGCAGGTGTTCGTGGCCGGGCTGTCCCTGGCCGTCGAGCAGCTTCCCGGCGGGCACGGCCCGGCCGCGCTGATGGACGCCGGCACGCCACCGCGCCGCGTCGCGGCGAAGGTCGCCGACGTGCTGGACGCCAGCCGCGCACTGCTCGTCATTGATGAGGCACACCACCTGGGCGGCGGCCTGCTGGACGAACTGCTGCGGGAACTGCTGGATTGCGGGCAGGGGCAGGTGGCGCTGCTTTCCCGAGTCCCGCTCTCTCTGACCGAACTCACCCGCCTGGACGCCGCGGGCGTGCTCGCGGCGCTGGGCGTGGAGGACCTGACCTTCACCCCGGAGGAACTCGGGGCGCTGTTCGCCGCGCAGGGCGTCACGCTCAGCCGCCCGGACCTGCAGCACGCGCACGCGCTTACCGAAGGCTGGCCGATCGCGGTGCGGTACCTCGCCCAGGCGTGCGCACAGGGCCGGGTGCAGCTCGCGCGGCTGTCCGACCTGGACGGCGGGCCGCAGCTCGCCACGCTGTTCACGTACCTGGCGCAGGAGGTGCTGGGCCCGCTGGACCCGGCGCTGCGGGACGTGTTGGTCAGCGGCAGCCTGTTTGAGGACCTGACCCCCGCCCTGCTGCGGGACGTGCTGGGGCTGGACACCGGCGGAGAGCTGCTCGAAGCCCTGTCGCGGTCCGGGACGTTCCTGACCCGGCAGGGCGAGGGTGCGTACCGCGCCCACCCGCTGCTGCGCGCCCACCTGCGCGCCCAGCTGCCGCCCGGCGAGGTGGTGGCCCTGGCCGCCCGCGGGGCGGCGCACCACGAGGCGCTGGGCCACCCGCGCCGCGCCATGGCCGCGCACTTCCTTGCCGGGAACACCGACCGCGCCGCGGCGCTGCTCATCCGGCACGGCCCGGACTGGCTGCGCGCCGGGCGGCTTTCCCTGGTGGAAAAGGCCCTGGAGCGCCTGCCGGCCGCGGCGTGGACCGCCGAGGTGCACGCGCTGTCTGGCGACCGGCACCGCCTCGCGTCGCGGTACCCGGCGGCGCTGCACGACTACGCCCGCAGCGGCGATCTGCAACGCGCCCTGGGTGAGGCGCAGGTCGCGCTGGACACCGTGCAGCCGGACCTGGGCTGGGACGCGCTCGCCCGCGCCGAGGCCCTGGCGGCCGCCCACCCGGAGGGAGCGGCCATGCTCGCGCAGGTGCGGCGCATGCGGGCCGAGAACCTGCTGAACGCCGGACGGCTGGCCGAGGCGACCGCCCTGGAACCGGACCTGCAGCGGTCCGCGCGGTACGCCCTGCGCTCCGGCGACCTGGACCGGGCGCTGCAGATGGCGGACGACGCTGCGCGGGGCGAGGTGGGCGGCGCGCGCGCCGCACAGAACCACCGCGAGGGCCTGCTGCTGTCCAGTCTGCTGCACGCCGCCACCGGAGCCGCGGACCTCGCCTCCGCCCGCGCCCGGGACGGGCTGCGCGAGGGCGAGCGGCTCGACAGCCCGTTCGTGCGGGCCCTCGCGCTGGCGCGGCTGGGGCACGCCGACCTGACGGTGGGCGCGCTGGACAGCGCGCAGGCGCACTACGAGGCGGCGCAGGCCACGGCGCAGCCGGTCACGCAGCGCCTGCAGACCGAGGCGCTGATGGGCCTGGCGTACCTCGCCGAGCGGCGCGGCGAGCCCGGCCGGGCGCGGGACCTGCACGAGCAGGCGCTGGCGGCCAGCATGGGCGACGCCTACATGCGCGGCCTGCTGCACCTGATGTACGCCCTGGCCGCGCTGCACGCCGGCCACCCGGACGCCGGGCGCTGGGCGGCAGCACGCGCGGCCTTCCTGGCGTGCGGCGACGCGTTCGGACTCGCGGCCGTGGCGCTCGGCGAGGCCGCGTCGCTGCCGGCCGGGACGGTCACGGCGCCGGAGGCCGCGCAGGCCGCCGCGCGGTACCCGTTCCTGCTCACCCGGCGCGCCCTGAGTTCCCCGTTCCCTGAAGGGCCGCGGCGCGCGCAGCTGCTCGCGCGACTGGCCGCCGACCACCCGGCGCTGCGGGAGGCGCTGCTGTCGCTGGCCGCGGCGCTGGGGTACGCGCAGTTGCCCCTGCCGACCGACACGCCGGGGTTCAGCGTGCAGGTGCAGGTGCTGGGCCGGGTGGCGGTGACGCGCCTCGGTGAGGGCCGCCCACGTGACTGGGGCCGGGCGAAGGCGCGGGACCTGCTGCTGCTGCTGGCCGCGCACGTCGACGGCGTGCCGCGCGAGCAGGCGCAGGAGCTGCTCTTCCCGGACGCCGACCCGGGCGTGGGCGAGCGCAACTTCCGCGTGACGCTGCACGCGCTGGGACAGGTGCTGGAGGAGGGTGCCCCCAGCGGCGTGTTCCTGGAACGCGGCGACTGGGTGAGGCTGCGCGGCGGCCCGGACCTGCACGTGGACCTGTGGGCGGCGCAGCGGCAGCTGCAGCTGCCGGCCGGCACGCCGGGGCGGCTGGACGCGCTGCTGGAACTGCCGGGCGCGCTGGCCGATTCGGAGCTGCCGCCGGTGCAGGAGGTGGCGGCCGCGTACGCCGCGCAGCTGCCGGACGCGCTGTGTGCCGAGGCGCTGCTGGCCGTGCAGGAAGGACAGGTGGAGCGGGCGGTGGGGGCGGCCGGGGCGGTGCTGGCGCTGGACCCGGCGCACGAGCCGGCCGCGCGGCTGCTGATGCGGCTGCACAAGGGCCGCGGGCACGGCGCGGCGGCGCGGCGGGTGTATGCGCAGCTGGAAGTCGCGCTGAGGGAGCTGGGCCTCACGCCGTCGGACGAAACGGCGGCGCTGGCCGGGCGCCTGCTCGGCTAATGAGAATTGTCCGGTTGTACGCGTGTCAATTTGTGTACAACTGAACATCCTGGAATCCGTAATCGGCCCGTGACGGCCCGCGCCTACACTCCCCGCATGACCCAGCCCGTTCAGGAAGACCGCACGGCCCTCGTCACCGGTGGCACCAGCGGCATCGGCCTCGCCATCGCCCAGCGCCTTCAGGCGGACGGCCTGCGCGTCGCCGTGCTGGACCTCGACCGCCCCCAGGGCCGCGACGTGGCCGCCGCCCACGACCTGCACTTCATCGGCGCGGACCTCAGCAGGCGCGCCGACTGCCGCCGCGCCGTGGAGGAGACCGTGGCCGCCCTCGGCGGCGTGGACGTGCTGGTGAACAACGCCGGCTTCCAGCACATCGACCCCATCGCGGAGTTCCCGGAAGACACCTGGGACACCATGCTGCACGTCATGCTCACCGCGCCCTTCCTGCTCAGCAAGTACGCCTGGCCGCACCTGCGCCGCAGCGGGCACGGCCGCATCATCAACGTCGCCAGCATCCACGGGCACGTCGCCAGCCCCTTCAAGAGCGCCTACATCAGCGCCAAACACGGATTGATCGGCCTGACCCGCACCGCCGCGCTGGAAGCCGGGGAGCAGGGCCTCACCGTGAACGCCATCTGCCCCGGGTACGTGCGCACGCCGCTGGTCGAGGGCCAGATCGCCGACCAGGCCCGCACGCGCGGCATCACCGCCGAGGAGGTCGAACAGAAGGTCATGCTCGAACCGGCCGCCATCAAACGCCTCCTGAACCCGGAGGACATCGCCGCGCTCGCCAGTTACGTGGCCTCCCGCGCCGCGTGGGGCATGACCGGCGCCGTGTTGGACCTCGATCTCGGCTGGACCGCCCGCTGACCCCCGCCCGGCCTCAGCCGGGCTGAGGCACGGGCGGCTGCACCAGTTCGTCCAGGCGCCCAGCCAGCGCCGTGAACTCGTCGAAGGCCAGCGGCTTGGTGATGTACGCGTCGGCCCCCAGCGCCTGCGCCCGCTCGCGGTCCACGCTGGCGCTGGAGGTGGTCAGCACGATCACCTGCAGGCCCGCCAGGCGCGGGTCGCTCCGCACCGCCTCCAGCACCTCGAAGCCGTTCATGCGCGGCATGTTCAGGTCCAGCACCACGGCGTCCGGCAGCGGCCCGCCCTCCTGCAGCACGGCCATGGCCTCCACGCCGTCGCGCGCCACCACGAACTCCAGGGCGACACCGGCGTGCTGCAGCGCCGCTTCCATCAGGAACACGTCGGCGGCGTTGTCCTCGGCGAGCAGCAGACGCCGCACGCCGCGCATCTCCCCGCCCTCCACGGCGGTCACGCGCCCGCTCCAGACAGGGGCATGGCCGGGGCCGGCAGGTCCAGCGGCAGCCGCAGCGTGAAGCGCGCGCCGGGCCCGGGCGCGGCGTCCAGGCTGAGGGTCCCGCCGTGCAGTTCGGCGATCTTCCTTGCCAGCGGCAGCCCCAGGCCGGTGCCGGCCGGATCGTCGGTCTGGCCCGGCACCAGCCGCTGGAACAGCTGGAAGGCGCGGTCCCGGTACTGCGGGGGAATGCCCGGGCCCTGGTCGGCCACCGTGAAGGTCGTCGAGTGCGCGTCCTGCCGGACCGTGACCGTCACCGCCGACCCCGGCGGGGAGTACGTCAGGGCGTTGACGACCACCTGCCGCAGCGCCTCGCGGCCCTTGACCGCGTCCACCCGGACCGGCCGGTCGGCGCCGGACGCGCCCGAAACGTCCACCGTGACCCGACCGGCGGCGCCGGGCACGGCTTCCACTACGTCCTGCACGAACTGCACGGGGGTCACGTCCACCGGCGAGAGGGCCGGGTAGGACAGCAGCTCGATGTACGCATACAGGTCCGTGATCAGGCGGTGCAGCCGCCCGGTCTCGCGCGTCACGAATTGCGAGAGCGTGCGGGATTCCGGGTCGATGTCCGCGCCCTGCCGCAGGCCGAACAGCTCCACGAACTGATGGATCAACCGCACCGGTTCCTTCACGGTGTGTGCGATCACGAACGCCAGTTCCCGCCACTCAGCGCCGCTGCGCGCCAGCTGGTCGTTCAGGCTGCGCAGCGTGGTCAGGCGCTCGCCCAGCGTGGCCGTGAGCGTCTCCCCCAGCGCCGACGCCTCCGAACGCTCGCCCTCGTGCCAGGGCAGCGCGCGCCCCTGCACGGTTTCCAGGTACGTCTCGAACGACTGGCGCGGCCCCAGGCCGTCCTTGGCGAACTCGGGCGTCGCGCCGCCCCACGCGACGGTGCGCGGCACCTCCGGGCGGAACCACAGCAGCGCTTCGCGCCAGCCGTGCCCGATGCTCAGGGCCAGCAGCCCGCTCGCCACGCCCGGGAGCTCCGCCGCGGGCGGCCAGGCGGCGCCCAGTTCGTCGGTGCTGTACAGTGTGCCCGGCTCCGTCGCCCGCAGCCAGCCCAGCAGGGCCTCCAGGTCCGCCGTGCCGGGCGCGGCGCCCAGCGTGCGCCACTGGCCCTCGAAGTGCAGGGCCAGCCCGCCGGCGTTCATCAGTTCCCGCAGCCGCAGGCCCGGGTCACTCAGGGCGTCCAGCGGCGCGGTGGACCGCGCGGCCGCCTGCAGCACCCGCTGGTGCCCGCCGCGCAGCCGCTCGCGGAAGGCGTCCACCTCGGCGCGCTCCTTGAGCTGCACCTGCAGGTTCAGCAGCCGCCCCAGCTCCTCCAGGGTGCTGCGCAGCTCCGGGCTGGTCACGAGCGGCGTCTGGTGGTGACAGGCGATCAGGCCCCACAGGCGGCCGTCCACCACGATGGACACCGACAGGCTGGACGCCACGCCCATGTTCCGCAGGTACTGCAGGTGGATCGGCGACGTGGCGCGCAGCACCGCGCCGCCCAGCGGCACCGGCGCGTTCGTCACGGGGTCCAGGCGCGGCAGCAGCGGCACCGGCGCGGCGTTCACGTCCGCGGTCAGGCGCAGCAGGTGTCGCACGTACAGGGCCCGCGCCTGCGGGGGAATGTCCGACGCCGGAAAGCGGTGCGCGAGGAAGCTGCCCAGGTCCTCCCGCCGCGCCTCGGCGAGCACCTCGCCGCTGTGGTCCGGCCCGAAACGGTACAGCATCACCCGGTCGAAGCCGCTGAGGTCCCGCGCGGCCGTGACAGCCACCTGCGCGAGCTCCACGAGGCCGGTCGCGCCTTCCATGGCGAACACGGCGTTGCGGCGCCGGTAGGCGAGACCGGCCGTGTCGGGTTGGGTGGGTTCCAGTTCCACGATCAGGCGCTCCCCGACGCGGTGCGCGGTCAGGATGAGCGGCGCGGCGACCCCCGCGCCGGTGTGTAGCGGCACGCGGAACTGCACGTTATCGGCCACGCCGTCCGGCAGCGCCTCGGCGATCTGCGCCTCAACGCGTGCGCCGTCCACGCCGGTCAGTCCACCCAGCAGGGCGCCCAGCGGCCGACCCAGCGCCTCCGGCGCGGCCACGCCCAGGAACGCCGGCAGGTTCTCGCTGACCTGCAGCACCTGCCCGCCCTCCGCGTTCACGACCAGCAGCGCCCCGTGCGGCTGCACGCTGCCCGGAATGTGAATCGGTTCGCGCTCGCAGTTCTCGGTGGTGATCTCCGGACCGCCCAGGTACGTGGGAGGCAGCAGGTTCGCCTCCGGGTTCGGGCCGGTCACGCCAGCGCCCCGTGGAAGGCCAGGAAGGTCCGCCGCGCGCCGCGCAGCACCGCGTCCTCCTGCTCCGCCGGCACGCTGCCTTCCAGCGCCGCCCGGAAGGCCTTCCAGCGCGCCCCGGTATGCACGCCGTGCCCTGCGAAGTACGCGCCGCCGTCCTCGGCGCTCAGGCCCAGGCGGCCCAGCTGCCGGGTGATCAGCTGCCCGCCCAGCGTGGACCCCTCCAGCACGTAGCACGCGCCCAGCGCCTCCGCGCCGGTCAGGTCCGCCCACACCTGCGCGCTGCCCGGGTCCGGGGGCACCGGCGCTTGGTCCAGGCCGCGCAGGTCCGCTTCCAGCAGCGCCGCGCGGCGCCGCTCCGGCCATTCCAGCGCCTCCGGGAGAACCAGAGCGTCCAGCCGCGCCTCCAGGGGCTGTACCACCGAGTAGAAGGCCTGCAGCACGCCCACGTAGTCCTGCAGGGTCAGGTCCGGGTGCATCAATGGCAGCCGGGCCTCCAGCGCCGCATGCTCACTGGAAGTCTCATCTTTCAGCCGCTGTAACAGGGTCACTTCCCTAAGAATACCACCGAGCATTTTTTCACTCAGACCTGACCGCCAATTGGCGGGGGTCAGGCAGCGCCCGCGCGTCACCCGGGCAGGGACCCTGCCCCCAGATTCCGGTAGGTCCGTAGCGGCCCGGCCCGGTCGAGGGGGATCGCGCACCTGCCCGTCATGCCCGGGTCCAGCGCCGGAATGACGCCGTTCACACCGCCCCCCGTCCGGTCACCCGCGTGACGAAGGCCGCCATGGCCGCCAGCGTCACGTCCGGCGCCTCGCGGTGCGGGGTGTGCCCGCAGCCGGGCAGCAGCAGCGCCTCGGCGTGCGGTCCGATGCCGCGCACGATCGCCTCCACCTGCGCGGGCGTGCCATACCCGTCGTCCAGGCCCTGCATGACCAGCGCCGGCACCCGGATCCCAGGCAGGTACGCCTCCAGGTTCCAGGTCAGGAACGCGTCGCTCAGCCACGTGTCGCTCCAGCCGCGGAAGGCCACGTCCACGTGATCGTGGTGCCGCGCCAGGCGCCCGCGCAGGTCCCCCGCCTCGTACGCGGCGACCGCCTCGCGGATGCCCTGGCGGCTCAGCTCCTCGTTGAAGACGTGCGCCGCTTCAGTCACCACGCCCCGCAGCCCCGGCAGCGCGGCCGCCCCGGCGTGAATCAGCGCGACGCTCCCGCCGTCGGAATGCCCGACCAGCATGTGCTCCCTGACATCCAGCGCGCGCAGCACCTCCGGGAGGACGTCCAGCGCCTCATGGTGCAGGTACGTGACCGGGCGGGGCAGGGCCGCTGGGCCGCTGCGGCCGTACCCGGCACGGCTGTACGCCATCCACCCGCACCCGGTCGCGGCCGCGAGCCGCGCCGGGAAGTCCCGCCACAGCCCCGCGCTGCCCAGCCCCTCGTGAAGAAACACCAGCGTGGGCGCCTCCTGTGGGCCCGGACCGGCGCGCTGGACCTCCAGTGGGATCCCGCCAACGTCGTGCAGGAAGGCTTCCGGTTCGGCGGACATGCCCGGAGCGTAGCGCAGCCGGCCTGCCCGGGCGGTTTACCCTGAGGCCATGACCGACCCCGCCTCCCACCCCGGCCTGCGCCAGGACCGTCAGGGTGACCTGCTGATCCTCACGCTGGACCGGCCTGCCGTGCGCAACGCCCTGAACACGCCCCTGATCCGCGCCCTGCACGCCGCGCTGGACGCCGCCGCCGAGGACCGCGCGGTGCGGGGCGTGGTCCTCACCGGGGCGGGCGCGGCCTTCTGCGGCGGGCTGGACATCGAGGAACTCCAGGCCATGAGCACGCAGCCGCCCGAACGGCACCGCGCGGACGCCCAGGCCTTCGGGGCGCTGCTCGAACGCCTGTACCTGCTGCCCAAACCCACCTTCGCGGCCGTGAACGGGCACGCCGTGGCGGCCGGGGCGGGCCTGGTCGCCGCCTGCGACCACGCGGTCATGGACGCCCGCGCCAGGCTCGGGTACACCGAGGCGAAGATCGGGTTCGTGGCCGCGCTGGTCGCCGTGTTCCTGATGCGCCAGATTCCTGAGAAGCACGCCCGGGACCTGCTGCTCTCCGGCCGGCTGGTCACCGCCGCGGACGCCGCGCGCATGGGCCTGGTGAACGAGGCGACCCCGGAAGGGGAGAGCCTGACCCGCACGCTGGCCATCGCCGCTCAGGTCACCGCGAACGCGCCGTACAGCCTGCGTCAGACCAAGGCCATGCTGGCCGACGCCCCCACCCTGAGCGTGCAGGAGGGCCTGCGCCGCGCCACCGACCTGAACGCCGCGGCGCGCGCCAGCGCCAGCCTGAAAGAAGGTGTCACCGCCTTCCTGGAAAAACGCCCGCCGGACTGGGCGGCCCTGCAGGAAGACTGAGCATTCAGGAAGTCCTGTGACAGCCTGACAGATCCCGCCCGGGGCACAGGGATAAGGGCTTTCAAGCGGATGCGCCCTGCACGCCCACCTGAACACACTTCCTGGCGCTTTCCGGTGACAGGCAGGCGGGGGCGGACCACCCGAGCTGCCCTGTGAGAGAACGGAGAGACTCCGCGCAGCACAATGCGCTGTACAAGACAGCTGACGGGCACCCAGGCGGTGACTTCCAGTCAGCGTCCGTCACGCTGCCAGGAGACCCACTGTGAAGACCCCCCGCCTGTTCACCACCCTGACCCTCGCCACCCTCGCCCTGACCTCCGCCGCCCAGGCCCGCAGCCTGAATGACATCCTCAAGGACGGCACCCTGCGCGTCGCCACCGCCGCCGACATCCCCCCCTTCGGCTTCGCGAGCGGCACCACCGTCACCGGCTTCGAGGTGGACCTGATCACCGCCGTCGCGGCCGACATGGGCCTGAAGGTCAAGCTTGTGCCCGCCCCTATCGACCAGCTGTCCAAACTGCTGAACAGCGACGCGGTGGACGTCGCCATGAGCGCCCAGGCGATCACCAGCACCCGCGAGAACCGCGTGGACTTCACCACGCCCACCAGCTGCAGCGCCGTGTCCATGGTCAGCACCAGCCCGAAACTCAAGACCCACACCGACCTGGCCGGCAAGACCATCGTGGTCGGCTCCGGGTCCATCATGCAGAGCTTCGTGCAGAAACTCCCCTTCGACAAGAAGGTCAGCGTCGTGCCCACCAGCCAGGACGTGATGTTCTCCATGATCAGCGGCCAGGCCGACGCCACGTTCATGTACAGCGCCATGCAGCCCGCCATCAAGCAGATGTTCCCCAAAGCCACCCTGTACTTCGGGCCGGAACTGTGGAGCGTGCCGCAGGGCATGATGATCCACGAGGACGCCACGGCGCTGCGCCTGCGCCTCAACGCCGGCATTCAGCGCCTGCTGGGCAACGGCAAGTACGCCACCATCAGCACCAAGTACTTCGGGAAGGACGTCCGCTGCAAGTAAGAGCGGCGACCTGACGAACCGGGGACCCGCAGGTCCCCGGTTTACTGTTCCGACCCGTACTCGGCATCCGTCACGTGCTCCAGCCAGTGCACCGCCTCCCCATTCAGGCGCTCGTGAATGGCGAGGTGGGTCATGACCTGACCCGGCGCCGCACCGTGCCAATGCCGCTCACCCGGCGCGAACCACACCACGTCGCCCGGGTGCAGGTCCACCACCGGGCCGCCCTCCCGCTGGGCGCGGCCCAGGCCGTCCGTGACGATCAACGTCTGCCCCAGCGGATGCGTGTGCCACGCCGTCCGGGCACCCGGCGCGAAGGTCACGCGGCTGCCCGCAGCGCGCGCCGGGTCCGGCGCCGTGAACAACGGCTCGATGGTGACCTCGCCCGTGAACCACTCGGCCGGACCGCTCTGCGCGGCCACGGTGCCTGCCCTGATGATGTCCATGACGCCCACCGTAGCGCGGAGCGGGCCCAGCCGAAATCCCGGCACGTCTCCGCGCCTTGCTCAGGGCCATGCCGAAAGCGAAGCGCCCCCACCAAATCAGCATGAGAGTCCCTTGTGCCCGTCGATGGCGGGCAAACGGTTCAGTGATGCGGGTTGGACCATACCCGCAACTGCGTGCCGCGGGGCCCCGGGAACCGGCCCTCCACCAGCCAAGTTCCGATGCTGGTGACCACGACGTCCCCCGCCCTCGGCGCGTCCACGCCCTGCGCGAGGCTCAGCACGACCGCCCCGTCACTCAGCTTTTCGACCCTGGAAATCTGCCGGTCCGCCAGAAAGGTCTCCATGCCCCATCATGATTCGCTGCCCCGGCAGCCGCCTACCCCCGCGCCGGATCCTGAATCCTGCTTACCTGTTGCTCACCGTGGCCACGGTGGATCCTCTGCAGGCCGCGCGGAAACCGGCTGATTCCCTGCAGCGGATCAGGTCGACTCTGGAACGCACCTCAATACCGGACGCCAGCGGGACCGTTGGCATGACCACGTGACCCACGTTCACGTCGGTACGTTCGACATCCAGGTCTGGGATCGAGTACCGGCGCACGACGCGACACTGCGGCAGCGCGCCACGCTGGTCGATGAATATAACCTTCACAGTCGCGAGCCCGGAATCATCCCCACGGTCACCATCGCTCCTCAGGGTGGTGACCCCGCGCTCCTAGTCTCGCAACATCGAGCGCTCGATCCCCAGGGGTTCCCACTCGGCGTGGTCGTCGTGCCGGACACCAGTCTTGTGCTGATCGGTGCCGCCCAGCGGCTCCTGGCGTATGACTTCATAACCCCCGAAAGATCTGGCTCTAGGAAGAACATGTGGAAATCGGCATCCCGGGATTGGCCCAGCATGACGAGATGATCACGATGTCCGGCGAACTCTCCCTCACGCCCATGATCTACAGGGTCGGGTCGCATCCGGACCCCTGAGTCAGGTTCAGCGGTCGTTGCGGCGTGCTCCACATTCAGACCAGAATGAGCACCCGTCCGGTTGGCAGCTGCTCCTTCCGATCATCGTGGTGTCCCTCAGCATTCGGCGCCGGGTGGGTTCAGCGGACCTCGACGACCTCCACGCGACCGCGGAATTCGCCGATGGCGAGGCGACTGTCTGCCCACTGCAACGTGGTGATCTGGGCGGCGTCCCCGCGGAGGTACGGGCCGATCTGATCGCCGGTGCGCAGACTGTGGATGCTCACGGCCTTGAGGTTGCCGCCCTGACCCTGGTTCGTGGGCGCCACCGCAAAGCGGGCGCAGTTGGCGTTCGTGTATGTGAAGCGGCCCAACTCCGATGGATGCGTTCCCACACGCCAACCATCTTCAACGGACGGAAGTGGTCGTACATCGTCTGCCAGGGCGGAAAGTCGTGGGGCAGTGCCCTCCACGCGGTCACACTACGCAGCACGTACAGCACGGCACTGACGATCTCGCGGGTTGACCACCGTGAAGGCGCCCCTCGCGCAGAACGTGGGGGCCACACTCCACTCAGCATTTCCCACTCGGTATCAATGAGGTCGGAATCGTACGTCTGTGACGACATCCTTTATGTATTCGCCCGCCCAGATCGGCGTGAAATTCCCAATCGGGTTCTAAGGGGCAGGCTCCCGTGAACCTGAAGGGCTGCGGATGAGCCAGATGACGTGCCGGCATTCTGATGCTGCTGGCCGTGCGCCGCCTGCTGCAGGCGGACCTGGAAGGAATGTTCAGCGCGTCCGACGAGGCGCGCCGGGAAGCGCGGACCCTCCCGCAACCCCCCATCGAATTCAGTGAACCGGCTCAGGGGGAGGGCCACCAGACCCCCTGAGCCGGCGCGGGCGTTACAGGCGAGGGTCGAGCGGCTCGCTTTCCAGCGCGGCCACGCCGAACACGCACTCGTGCAAGCGGCGCAGCGGCTCCCCGGCCACGAAGCGCTCCAGGCCCTCGAGGCCCAGCGCGAACTCCCGCAGGGCCAGCGCCCGCTTGCCGCTCAGCCCGCGCGCCCGCAGGCGTTCCAGGTGCTCCGGGAGGGTGTACTCCGGGCCGTAGATGATCCGCAGGTACTCCCGGCCCCGGACCTTCATGGCCGGCTGCACCAGGCCCTTGTGCCCCCGCGTGAGGAAGTGCAGCGGCTTGACCACCATGCCCTCCCCGCCGCCCGCCGTGAGGGCCAGCCACCACTCGGTGGCCGCCTGCCGGCTGGCGTCGTCCCTCAGGTCCACCGTGCGGTGCCGCGTGGCGATGAACAGCGCCGGGTCGGCGTCCGCAAGCCGGGCGAGCGTCCTCATGTGCCACAGGTGATCCTGGCCGGAGTGCACGTGCCCCTCGCTGGCCAGCAGGTGAAAAGGCGCGATCCGGACGTCCGCGAGCCCGTGCGCGCGCCGCACGTACTGCCGGTACGCGTCCACGTACGCGGCCGTCAGCGCCTCACGCGCCCGGGTGCGGTCCAGCAGGTCCCCCAGTGGCAGGCCCCGCGCGACGGCCGCCTCGAGCACGCTGACCTCGGCCGGCAGGGTCGCCCGGGCCGCCGCGCCGACCGCGGCGTACTGCCCCCGCAGCAGCGCCCCGGCCTTCAGGGACCACGGGAGGATCTCGGCGTCGAGCAGCGCCCAGTCCGTCCCCAGTTCCTCCCACAGCCCGGCCGCGCTGATGGCGTCCGCCGCCCGGGCGACGAGGTCCCGCTCCAGGGCCTCATCCTCGAAGAAGGCCCGGCCGGACCGGGAGTACACAGTCCCCTGTCTGCCGTCCCGCACGCCGAAGCGCCGCTGGGCGGCGTCCGCGTCCCGGGCAAGCACCAGCACCGCGCGGGACCCCATGTGCTTTTCCTCGCACACGACCTGCGCCACGCCTGCGTTCAGGTAGTGGGTGAAGGCCTCCTCCGGATGCTCGAGGTACCCCTCGCGGGTGCTGGTCTCACTGGGGCTCATGGTGGGCGGCAGGTACAGCAGCCAGCGCGGGTCCGTGGCGAAGCGGCTCAGGGTCTCCAGCGCCGCGGCCGCCTCGTCCTCCCGGACCGTGACGCGGCCGCGCAGGCGCGTCTCGATCACGCGTTTCCCGGTCACGTCCGCGAGGTCGAGCAGTTCGTCATTCACCTGCTGCGCGCTTCCAGGCTCCCGCGCGGGCTGCAGGGGCCGCACGGGTTCGGCGTACACCTCCCGCGCGGGTACGCTCACGACCTCGAGCTCCGGGTAGCGCAGGGCGGTGAGGTGACCGCCGAACACGCAGCCGGTGTCGATGTCGATCGTCCGGTTCAGCCACTCGGCGTGCGGGACGGGCGTGTGCCCGTACACCACATGCGCCTGCCCGCGGTACTCGGCCGCCCAGTTCCAGCGGACCGGCAGGCCGAACTCGTCGGTCTCCCCGGTCGTCTCGCCGTACAGCGCGAACTCCCGCACCCGGGCGGACGCGCGGCCCTGGTACGCCTCCTTCATCCCGGCGTGCGCCACCACCACCCGGCCGCTGTCCAGCACGTAGTGGCTGACCAGGCCCTCGAGGAAACCGGCCACCTCCCGCCGGAACTCCGGGGGCTGCGCCTGCAACTGCTCAAGCGACCGGTCCAGGCCGTGGGAGACCGTGACCTTCTTCCCCTGCAGGGCCCGCAGGAGCTTCACGTCGTGATTCCCGGGCACGCACAGGGCCGTTCCGGCACGGACCATGCCCATCACCAGCCGCAGCACGCCGGGCGTGTCCGGCCCGCGGTCCACGAGGTCTCCCACGAACACGGCCTTCCGGCCCGCTGGAGGCGTGACGCTCAGGTCCTCTGCGACGGCGTACCCCAGTGCGCCCAGCAGGTCGCGCAGTTCCGGCAGGCAGCCGTGCACGTCCCCGATGAAATCGAACGGGCCCGGCTCATGCCGGAGGTTGTTGTACAGCCGCTCGCGCACCACCTGCGCGGCCTGTACCTCCTGCGCGCCACCCAGCACCGTCACGTGCCGGAAGCCCTCCCCCTGCAGTCTCCGCAGGGACCGCCGCAACTGCTGCACCTGCTGCCGGACCACGCCCGGCCCGAACGGCCGGTCCGCCCGGGCCGCGTGCCGGGCCAGCAGTTCCTCCTCGGGCAGGTCCAGCACGACCGCCACCGGCAGCACGTCGAACTCACGCGCCAGGTCCACGATCCGCTTCCGGGCGTCCGCTTGCACGTTCGTCGCGTCGATCACGGTCAGCAGGCCCCGCGCCAGGCGCTTCCGGGCCACGAAGTACAGCGCGTCGAAGGCGTCCCCGTTGGCGTCCAGGACGTTCTCGTCGTTCGCGACCAGCACCCGGAAGGCGTCGCTGGACAGCACCTCGCCCGGCGCGAACAGCCGTCCACCCAGCGTCGTCTTCCCGGACCCCGACGCGCCCACCAGGGCCACCAGGCACAGCTCCGGCAGGTGAATCGTCGTCATGGACGCACCAGAAGGGCGGCCGCCGCGAGGAACGCCTGCGCCTCGGGGGCGTCCGGGTCATGCTCGTACTCCTCCATGAGTGCCCGGCCCGGAGGGCCGCTGCGCAGCCACGACAGCAGCACTGGCCCGGAGTCACGCCGCGCGAAACTGTTCCATGCCCGGTTCAGCATGAGGCCCGTCAGGTGCTCGTTCACGAACCGCGCCAGCCAGCACCGGGCGGACCGGCCAGACGCCAGCCAGAGGGTCAGGTAGTCGTCCCAGGCCACCTCCGGCTCCACCTCGGTGAGCGAGGCCAGCACTTCCCAGGGATCATCGGTCGGCAGGATCGAGGTGAGCGCCTGAAGCCACCACGCCCGGAGGTACGCCCGGACCGCGTTCCGCTGAGGGTCCGGCCAGTCCCTCCAGGGCACAAACCGCAGGCGGCGGACGACCCAGCTCCGGTCCGGCCAGTTCAGTTCGCCGGTGGCCGAGACCTCAAGAAGGCGGGGCAGGAAGTACTGGAAGTCACCCGGGGCGCCGACCGTGTCCGGGGCGTTGGCACCGTAGGACCGGAGGTCCGCGGCGCTGAGCTCCTCTCGGTTTCTCGAGGACAGGACCGCCAGTTCTTCCTCACTGATGCAGCAGTTCGTGCAGCCGTCCACGCGACCCGGGTGGGGAACGTCCGCAAAGGCGGCGTACAGCGGCGCCACCGTGCCGGTCAGGGCCGTCACGCCCCCTCCTTCAGCCGGAGGCGGACCAGCAGGTCACTCAACGCGTCCACCGTGGCCACATCGACCTCGACCGGCAGGCCGCTCGCGTCCCGGGCGTCCTCGAGGTCACGCGAGAGCCGCCGGTACTCCCGCTCGTAGAACGCCACGTCACCCGTGAAGGGTTCCTTCTCCGCCCCGCCGCGCTTCTGGTCCATCAGGTCGTCCAAGTACCCCAGCCTCACCTCGGCGTTCAGGTGCGTCAGGTTCGCCTCAGTCTTCCCAGTCCGCATCAGGTGAAGACCGGTCAGCAGGGTGCGGAAGGTGTACAGCAGCGGCTTGACCCGGCGCGGGGACTCCTTCTGGAACATCTGCCACTGGTTCGCGCTGAAGCCCAGGTAGTGGTGCGCGTGATGCCGCGTGACGACCCGCGCCGCCAGGTGCCGGAGTTCGGCGTGTTCCGGCGTGGTGTGCACGACCAGCGGGGAGTGCAGCTGCTCGAGCACGTACCCGTTGCGTTTGAGCAGCAGCCGGAAGAACTTCGCGGCGTCGTGCGTCACGAGGTCCAGGTCCACGGCGTGCCGGGCCGGGTCGTACATGACCTCCACGGTGTCCTGCGTGTCCTGCAGGCCCAGCACCTCCCGGACGGGCAGCAGGTGGACGCCGCGCAGGTCCCAGTCGCTGTCGGCACTGGGAAAGCCGTACAGGTGCGCGCCACTGATCGTGGCGAACAGCAGGGGATACGGGTGGTCGCTCACCGCGGCCTGAAGGGCGGCGGGAATGGTCAATGGGGTGCTCATGCGATCTCCAGAGGGGTCGGGGCGTCCAGCATGCGGCGGCGGGCGCGGATCAGGAAAGCGTTCACGCGGTCGTAATCGGGCCGGTCCGGCAGGCGTGTGCGGGCCAGGGCCACGTCGAAGCGGGCGTGCAGGTCCAGACGCCAGCCTTCGGTGTCCGCCCAGCTCACCTCGCCCCGCTTGACGGCCAGCAGGGCGTCCCGGTGCTCTCCGACGTGCACCATCACCTCGCCCTGCTCCAGCACGGCAATGCCTGAGAGAAGCAGGCGAATCAGGTGCATCGCGTGCTTCGGCCGGACCTGCCCGTGGGTGCGGCGGTCGGCTTCCATCCGCCGGAACTGCGAGAGGACGTACCCGTTGTACGTCTGGTACACCAGCGTGGACAGGAACGCCTCCCGCAGGTCCAGCAGGTCCTGCGCGACCGGGGAGACGTGCTCCACCAGGGGCGTGTACAGGCACTCCAGGACGTTCGGGTTGGCCTTCAGCGCCAGCGTCAGGAACTTCTGCAGCTCCCAGTACGTCTCCTGCGTGGCGTCGTTCTCCAGCTGCTCCGGCACGCCCCACAGGCTCCAGTGCCGTTCCGCGGGCGGCAGGTAGAAGCCCCGGCGGTCGGTGTCGCTGCCTTCAGTGTCCAGCCCGAAGGCGCGGGAGCCGACCACGCAGCGGTACTGCACCCACGCGAACCAGTCCGGCTGGTTCGGCGGGGTGGGCTCGGCGTGGTGCCGCTGGACTTCCAGGTCCGCGCGCAGGAACGCGCGGACCGTGCCATCCGGGAAGCTGACCCGGTACGCGTTCCGCAGGTCGGCCGGCGCCGCCACCACCCGCCCGACCGCGCCGGCCGGCCGGCTGACCTCCCCGGAAGGAGAGTGCAGCGCGGTGCGGGTGACCACCTGCGTGCCCACCGGCAGGGGCCGCCGGTCGGTGCCCCGCGCCGGGCCGCGCTCCGGCGCGGTCACGGCGCCTCCCGGCGGAAGACGGCCATCTGCGTGGGCGGCCCGAGGGCGGCGTCCACCTCTCCCACGTCCCGGAAGGTCACCGCGTACCCGAACTCCCCGGCCACCCGCTGCGCCCACGTGCGGAACTCCTGGCGCGTCCACTCGAAGCGGTGGTCGTCGTGCCGGACCGTGCCGGCCGGCAGCGTGGCCCAGCGAGCGTTGAACTCCTCGTTCGGGGTGGTCAGCACCACCGTCGCAGGCCGGGCGTCGCCGAACAGGGTGCGTTCCAGCGTCCACAGCCGCGCCCCGTCGAGGTGCTCGATGACCTCCACGACCGCCGCCGCGTCAAAGCCCCGCAGGCGGGCGTCCCGGTACGTCAACGACCCCTGGACGAGGGTCAGCCGGGCCCGGTAGGGCTCCGGGAGCTCCGCCAGGCGCAGGCGTTCCCGGGCGAGGTCCAGCACGCGCGGACTGACGTCCATGCCGAGCAGCCGCGTGAACTGCCGCTCCGGCAGCAACCGCGCCAGCAGGTTGCCCTCCCCGCACCCGAGGTCCAGCACGCTCGCGGCCCCGGCCGCGAGCAGCTCCGCCTTCACCGCCTCCAGCCGCTGCTCGTTCAGGGAGACGTTCCGCGCCCCGGGCGCCCCGGCGTCCGCGTCCTCCTCGGGCGTGAAGTGCGCCTGCGCGGCGCGCTGCAGCGCCCGGCGGTGCTTCAGGAACCGGCGGGTGATCAGGTCCCGCTCCGGGTGGGTGTCCAGCCACCCCGCCCCGTACCGGAGCAGCTTGTCGATCTCCGCCTCGCTCACGTAGTAGTGCTGGCTGTCGTCCAGCACCGGGATCAGCACGTACAGGTGGGCAAGCAGGTCCCGCAGGCGCACCTCGGCGCGCAGGGTCACGGCCTGGCAGGGACTCGCGCCCCACTCCGGGAAGAGCGGATCCAGCGGCGCCTCCTGCACGCTCACCCCGTACCCGAGCGGGCCGAACAGCCGCCCGGGCAGGGCCGCGTCCCCACGGGCCGGCAGGGCCGGCAACCGCACCTCGAACGGCAGGGACCGCGCCGCCAGGTCCGGGCGGTCCCTGCTGCGGCCGCTCATTGCGGTGCTGAACGCCTCACGCAGCGCCGTGCCGAGGAAACTGGACGCCGCGTACGGCCGGTCGTTCACGTACGGCTCGAGCGGCAGCCCGGCCCGGCCCCCGCCCCGCCCGCGCGAGATCACCACCGGGTCCACCTCGACGAGCAGAGCCGCCGTGCACACCTCCTCGCTTGCCTCGGGGTAGAACACGTGCCCCTGCCCGACCGGCAGACCGAACGTGAACACCCGGGCCGGGTTCTTGTGCAGCAGGAACCCCAGGTCCGTGGCGGGGTGGTGGGTGGTCGAGATGGTCAGCAGCATGGCGGTCTCCTTCGGGGCCCTCACTCCAGGCCTCAGCGCGGCGTGCACCAGCGTACTGTCCGTCAGGGCGGCTTCCATCCGCACTTGGGCGTAGCCGCGCCAGATCGGGCAGGGGCCGCCTGGTGCCCTATCTGGCCGCCAGTCGGCGTGCACGCTCGGCCCCTTCACGGACCTGCAAAGGGTGAGGGATCGGGGTGCACGGGGAGCCAGCCTGACCTCGGACTCAGGGACCTGCCAGAGCTCCGTCTGGGACGACTTCTACGACTGGGGCCTCGTGGCACACGTCGAGCGCGAACCTTACTGAACGGGGTATTTCATCGGAGAAAGGTCGGCGAGATGATGGCGGTCAACACCCGCTCCGACGGGACGTCCGCCTGGAACGAAGTGGCGTACGCGAGTGCGAGCGACGCCCTGCGCATCAGAGCGGACGGCACCGACGAGTGGAAGGACCTGAGTGGCAGGGTCACGAAAGGCAGGTGGACCGCAGCGCCGGACGGCCCGGGATCATCGTGAAGGACGCCCGAAGGGGAGCGTGGAACCTGCACAACACCACCAATCTGGTCGAGGAACGCTTCCGGAAACTGCAGGGCGCACGCCTGTTCCCGAGTGACCCGGGAAAGATGAGCATGGCCGCACCCCGTCCCCTGGGCCGCCCACCTGTTGGCCTCCCTCGGGGACCGTCTGCGCGCACCGTACACGGGTTCCGCATCGGGCCCTCCCAACGGAGTGCCGGGCAGGTCGGGGAGGAGGATGGCGGGTGCGGGTCGTCTCCGACCCTCCGCTCCTCTCAGCGGCGCCTCAGCCGCACGGCTTGAGCCGCTTCACCGGGTCCAGCCATGCTCATAGCAGTAGGCCCAGGTTTCGCCTGGCTCAGCGCTGCGAATCACCGGGTGGGCCTGGGCGTGCGCGTGCTGCGTGGCGTGCCTGTTCTTCGAGGAGTCGCAGCAGCCGACATGTCCGCAGGTCATGCATGTCCGCAGGTGCACCCAGGTGTCCCCCAGGGCGAGGCACTCCAGGCACACGTCGGCCTCGGGGACGATGGGCCCGGCCGCGCTCAGGGCGTGAGGACACTGGGCCTGCTGCGCGGGCGTGAGGCTCACTGGGGCGTGCTCCGAGAGATGTTGAGTCACCTGGGCGCGACTCACGTCCGGGGGCGTGAGGAGGTCCAGAATTCCCGTGGCCACCTCCTTCCGGGGGGTCAGGACGTGCCGCGCCCCCAGCGCTTTGAGGTGACTGAGGTCGTCGGGCGTTTCTGCCCGGGTGATGATGGGCAGGTCGGGCGCCACCGTCCGGGCGACGCTCACGGCGCGGGCCGTCATTTCCGCGTCGTCGTCCGCCACCACCAGGACCCGGGCGGAGGCGATCCCCAGGTCGCGCAGCAGGCCGGCCCGGGTGTAGTCGGCGATCAGGACGGGCGCTCCGCGTCCGGACAGTTCGCTTGCGCCGTCCGGGCTGCGGGTGATGACGCTGTACGGAACCCCCACCCGCGAAAGCGCGCGAGCAGCGAGACGGGCATGCGCTCCATACCCGGCAAACACCACCCGGTCCGCGACAGGAAGGGCACTTCCGTGATCCGACCCGGCAGACTCCCCGGCCTGAACGCTGGGGCGGGGTGGCCGCTGGCCCAACAGGGGCGTGGCCAGGGCACCCAGCGCGGGGGTGACGACCATCAGGAGGACCGTCGCCGCGATAAAGACCTGCGTGCCCTGCGGACCCAGTCCGGCGAAACTGAGGCCCAGGGCGGTGCCCGTGGCGGCCAGGACGAAGGAGAACTCACCCACCTGCGCGGTCAGGAGCGCGACCGGCAGGGTCACGTCCAGCGGCTCGCCCAGCAACCGGACACTCAAGGTGGTCACGGCCGCCTTCAGCACGGCAATCAGCAGCACCGCCCCCAACACTTCGGGCAGATGGGTGAGGAGGAAGGCCGGGTTCAGCTGCAGCCCGACCGACAGGAAAAAGGCGGCGCTGAAGAGCACCTGGAGCGGAAGAATCTCACCCAGCGCCTGCATCCCGTAGCGGCTTTCACTCACCAGCAGACCCGCCAGGAAGGCGCCCAGCGCGAGGCTGACCCCGGCCATGGCCGTGAGGCTGGCGGTGCCGAAGCACAGGGCGACGACGGTCAGGAGAAAGATCTCCGTGCTGCAGGTGCGCGCCACGACCTCCATCACGGGAGGCACGAGCCGCCGGGCCGCGACCAGCACAAAGCCGATGATCCCCGCCGCCTTGGCCAGCGCCAGGGCGACGCCGCCCGGCCCGCCGCCCTGCCCGGCCAGCATGGGAATCAGGAGCACCATCAGGACCACCGCAAGATCCTGAAAAATCAGGATGCCCAGGGCCACCTGCCCGGTGCGGGCGCCGGTCTCTCCGCGCTCAGCCAGGAGACGCATCACGATCGCGGTGCTCGACAGGGCCACCAGACAGCCCGTGAACACGGCGCTTTGCCACCCCACACCGAAGGCAAGCAGAGCCGCCGACACGGCAGCGACCGTCAAACCCGTCTGCAGGCCACCACCCAGGAAGATGAGCCGGGCGATGCGCACGAGCCTTTCCAGACTGAACTCCACCCCGATGGTAAAGAGCAGGAGCATCACGCCGATCTCGCTGGCTGAGTTGATCAGCGCCGGGTCGCGGATGAGCCCCAAGGCGCCTGGCCCCACGAGGACCCCGGCGAGCAGGAAGCCAATGATTGGAATCAGTCGAATCCGGTAGGACAGGTAGGCGGCCAGGGCGGAAACGAGCAGCAGCAGGGTCAGGGGCAGAAGAAATTCAGGGGGGCCTGTGTGACCTGCCTCCCCTTGCGCAGCGACGGCGGATCCCAGCAGCAGGGGAGAGGTTACCAGGGCACGCCCACGTGTCATGAACCAGTGTGGCAAAGGGCCGCAACGCGGTCAACGTGATGGCCGGCATGACCTCCCTGCTCAAGGGCCGGGAGACTGGCCTGGCCTCCTGCACGATTCAAAGGTCGTGGTCGGCCGCCGACGGAGCCCGCGGTGTGCCGGCGTTCCGTCCAGAACACCCGAAGGGCCTGACCCAGACTCATTGCAGGATCACCCTCTGGCCCGGCCTGGACGCCTGTTCAGTCAACGGCCTGGTCTCGCTTTCAACATACACCCGGGCCCAGCGGTTGCCTCAGCAGAGGCTCCGGCAGCTCTGGAAGAACGCGCGCGCCGGGAGGGAGTCCGGGGCAAGCACCTCCGGGTGCCACTGCACCGCGATCAGGCCGTCGCCCTCCACGGCCTCCACCAGCCCGTCCGGGGCGTGCGCGGCAGCCACCAGTCCGGGCGCCAGGTCGCGCAGCGCCTGATGGTGGTACGAGTTCACGAACGCGCGCTCCCCGTGCGTGGCGTGCAGGTGGGTGCCGGGCGTGAACGTCACCTCGTGCCCCACGGCGGGGGAGGGGGCGACCTGCGCGTGGTCCGCCCAGAATTCCGGGGCGTCCGGCAGGTGCTGCCACAGCGTGCCGCCCTCGAGCACGTTGATCATCTGCACGCCCCGGCAGATGCCGAACACCGGTTTGCCCAGGCGGCGCGCCTCGCGGTACAGCCGGATCTCGAATTCGTCCCGCTCGCCGTCCACCTGACCCAGGCCGCGGCGGGGGTGCTCCCCGAAGTGACGGGGGTGCACGTCCACGCCGCCGGTGAGCAGCACGGCGTCCACCTGCGCGGCGTACGTCTCGGCGAGGTCCGGCAGGGTGGGGAGCAGCAGGGGCAGGAACCCAGCGGCGTCGAGCGCCTCGGTGTAGCGGCGGGGCGTGCCGTTGAACACGCGGCCCAGGCCGGTGCCTTCTGTCAGTTGTGAGGTGCTCAGGCCGACGACGGGACGGGGGGCGGGCATGCCCCGAGCATACGCGGGCGCAGCGAAAGGCACGCGCCCCCGGACCGGATGGTGGGGGCGCGTGCCTGCTGGAAGAATTCAGGTCAGGATTACAGGTTGCCCTTGAGGGTGCTGGCGACCTTGAAGGCGACCTTCTTGCCGGCGGGAATCTGGATCTTCTCGCTGGTGCCGGGGCGCACGCCGGTGCGGGCGGCGGTGGCCTTGACGCTCAGGGTGCCGAGGCCGGGCATGCCGACGCTCTTGCCGCCCTTCACGGCGGTCACGATGGCGTCCAGCATGGCGCTGACGGCTTCCTCGCTCTGCTTCTTGGTCAGGCCGGTCTTGTCGGCGACCATTTCCACCAGCTGGGTCTTGGCGACCTTGTTGGACTCGCCGGCGGCAGCCTTACGGGGAGCAGCTTTGGCGCTGGCAGCGGGCTTCTTGGCGGGGGCCTTCGATGACTTTTTGGTCATGGTGAGCAGCATGACATACGCCCTGCGGGAAAAGAAGAGGGGGTATGGGATTCCAGCCCGCCAGTACGGCATTTCCCAGTCTGAGAGAAATATGAAATGCCTCCAGGACGCTGTTTTTCCCGTTATTGAGGTTCGTGGCGTGTGGCACGGGAAAAGCCCGGGCTTCCGTTTGGCGGGGTCGGCATTTCTGTCGTTGTCACCGTGGAAACTCCGGACAGGGCAGCTCGGCATCATAGAGCGTGACGGAAATTGTTCGTACTGGACGTGAATTCTGAGAATAGGACGTGCAGGCGCGCTCCCCGGCGGCGTTGCCGCTGAGGACGCGCTGGCCGGCTATACCCCCCTCTGCTCCCCGTCTTCATGGACGGACCATGGCATGCAAAGAAGCGCTCCCCGGTCCTGCAAACTGGACCGGGGAGCGCCGGGCGGCCTCTCAGCCGGCGTCAGCCGAAGCGGCCGGTGACGTACGCCTCAGTGCGCTCGTCTTTCGGGGACTGGAAGATCTGCTCGGTGGCGCCATGCTCGACCATGTCGCCCACCAGGAAGAAGCTCGTGGTGTCGCTCACGCGGGCCGCCTGGTGCATGTTGTGCGTCACGATCACGATGGTCGTGACCTTCTTCAGGTCCGTCATCAGGTCCTCGATCCTCGCGGTGCTGGCCGGGTCCAGGGCGCTGGTCGGCTCGTCCATCAGCAGCACCTCCGGGTCCACCGCCAGGGCCCGCGCGATGCACAGGCGTTGCTGCTGCCCACCGGACAGCCCGGTCGCCGGGGTGTGCAGGCGGTCCTTGACCTCGTCCCACAGGGCCGCGCCGCGCAGGGAGCGTTCGGCGACCTCGCTGAGCTGCCGGCGGTCGCGCACCCCGGCGAGTTTCAGGCCGGCGACCACGTTGTCGAAGACGCTCATGGTGGGGAAGGGGTTGGGTTTCTGGAACACCATGCCCACCCGGCGGCGCATGGCGACCGGGTCCACGCCCGGGTCGTACACGTCCTGCCCGTCCAGGATGATCCGGCCGGTCACGCGGGCGCCGGGCGTGAGGTCATGCATGCGGTTGATGGCGCGCAGGAAGGTGGTCTTTCCGCAGCCGCTGGGGCCGATGAGGGCGTTCACGGTGCCGCGGGCGAAGTTCAGGTTGACGTTCTTCACGGCGTGCTTGTCGCCGTAGTGGATGTTCACGTCCTGCGCGCTGAGGATGGTCGTCATGGGGTTCTGGGGCTCCTTGGGGTTACTGGCGGCGGCTGAAGCGCCGGGCGAGCAGGCTGGTGGCGAAGATCATCAGGATCAGCAGCAGCGCGCCGGCCTTGGCCATGCGCTGGTTCTCGTCGTAGGCGCTGGTGGCGCCCTTGTAGATCTCCAGCGGCAGCGCGCTCATGGCTTTGCTGGGGTCCAGGTTCACGAGGTTGTTGCCGAACGCAGTGAACAGCAGCGGCGCGGCTTCCCCGGCCACGCGGGCGAGGGCCAGCATCACGCCGGTGACGATCCCGCCCGCCGCGGCCGGCAGCACGACCCGCAGCGTGACCAGCCACTTGGGCAGGCCCAGGGCCAGTCCGGCTTCGCGGACGGTGCCGGGTACGAGTTTCAGCACTTCCTCGGTGGTGCGCACCACGATGGGAATCATCAGGAAGCCCAGGGCCAGTGCGCCGGCCGCGCCGCTGAACTTCCCGGTGGTGAGCACCACCAGGCCGTAGGCGACCAGGCCCATCACGATGGCGGGAATGCCGGCGAGGACGTCGCTGAGCATGCGGATGGTGGGCATCAGCGGGTGGCGGGGGTATTCGGCGAGGAAGATCCCGCCGGCCACGCCGACCAGGACCCCGATGACGCTGGCGAGCCCCAGCATGGTCAGCGTGCCGGTGATGGCGTTCAGCAGTCCGCCGCCCGTCTCGCCTTCCGGCGCGGGGGTCCTGGTGAAGAAGTTCAGGTCGGCCATCCCGTCGTTCAGGCCGAACATGGCGCTGAAGCCCTCGCGCAGCAGGTAAGCGAAGATCAGGATCAGCGGCGCGACGACCACCAGGGTGGCGAGCACGATCAGGGCGCCCATCAGGGCGTTCCTCGCCTTGCGGGCCGGGGACAGGTGCGGGCGTGCCGGGACGGCGGGGACAGGGGTGGTCACTGCTGGATTCCTTTCGGCGTGAGCCGGGCGATGATCAGGCGGGCGGCGTAGTTCACGAGCACGCTCAGGAAGAACAGCGTGAACCCGAGCGTGACCACGCTGGAGCGGTGCAGGGTCTCCTGCGCGTCCCCGAACTGGTTGGCGATCACGGACGCCATGGTGCTGGCGTTGCCCCACAGGCTCTTCAGGAGGTCCTGGCTGTCCCCGATCACCATGGCGACCGCCAGCGTCTCGCCGAGTGCGCGGCCCAGCGCGAGAATCACGCCGCCCATGATCCCGGCGCGGGCGTACGGCAGGATCGCGCGGGAGATCACCTCCCACTTCGTGGCGCCCAGCGCGTACATCGCCTCGCGCTGGTCCTGCGGCACCAGCCGGATCACGTCCCGCGCCACCGACGCGGTGTACGGCAGGATCATCACGGTCAGGATGATCACCGCCAGCGCCAGGCCGCGCCCGGCCGCGCCGTCTGGCACGAAAAAGCACGTGAAGCTGTTCTTCCCCTCGGCCCACAGGGCGCTGCACTGCATGAACTTCGCGAAGCGGTCGGGGTGGTTCGCCTGATCGAAGAAGGTCTGCTGCCAGCGGCTGAGGACGGGCGCGATCACGAACAGCGCCCACAGGCCGTACACCACGCTGGGCACGGCCGCCAGCAGCTCGATCAGGTACCCGACCGGGTCCGCCAGCCATTTCGGGGCGTACTCGGCCACGAACAGCGCGCTGGCGACCGCCAGTGGCACGCTGATCGCCAGCGCGGCCAGGCTGGTGACCAGCGTGCCCAGGATCATGGCGGCCGCGCCGTACTGCCCGGTCACCGGGTTCCAGGTGCGGCTGGTGAAAAACTCCAGCCCGAAGCGCTGCAGCGCCGGCCAGGATTCCTTGCCAAGCTGCCAGAGGCTCAGCACGAACACCAGGGCGATCACGCTGGCGAGCAGCAGGATCACCGTCTCGAACACCCGGTCACTGCGGCTGGACAGGCCCCGTCGGGCGGCCGGGGCAGGGGCGGTCAGGGAAGCGCGCTGGGTCTGGTCAGGGTTCGTCATGGACTCATGCCCCTCCGGGGCGAATACCCCCAGTTCACCGGGAAAACGTCAGCCCGGCGTCATGGCGGGCGGGCGCGGCGGCGTGGACCGGAGGCGTGAAAACGGGCGGCCCCCAGTGGAGACCGCCCCGTGCAGGTGCAGGAATTCGGTTACAGCTTCTTGCCGCCGTAGGTCATGGTGTTCAGCAGGTTCTTGGCCTTGGCGGCCACGTTCGCGGGCAGCTTGCCGTAGTCGAGCGGTTCGGCGTACTGCTGGCCGGAGCTGAGCATCCAGCCGAGCAGGTTCTTCAGGGCCTTGGCCTGCGCCTCGGTGCGGTTGCCGTACTTCTGGTCCTGGTAGAACATCACGTACGAGAACGCGCTGATCGGGTACGCGTCGGCGCGGGCGCTGTTGGTGATGCTCACGCGGGTGTCGTTGGGGATGACCACGCCCAGGGCGGCGTTGGCGATGGGGCCGTTGTCCGCCAGGATGTACTTCCCGGCGCGGTTCTGCACGGCGCCGTAGGCGAGCTTGTTCTGCTTGGCGTACGCCATCTCCACGTACCCGATGGCGCCCGGGGTGCTCTTGACCACGCCGGCCACGCCGTCGTTGCCCTTGGCGCCCGTGCCGACCGGCCACTGCAGGCTGTTCGCCACGCCGACCTTGCTCTTCCACTCGCTGCTGACCTTCGCGAGGTAGTCCGCGAAGACGTACGTGGTGCCGGACCCGTCACTGCGGCGGGCCACGGTGATGGGCAGGGGGGGAATGGTCACGCCGGCGTTGATCTTGGCGATGGCGGGGTCGCCCCAGGTCTTGATCTTGCCCAGGTAGATGTCGGCCAGGACCTTGCCGGTGAAGTTCAGGGGTTTGGTCAGGCCGGGCAGGTTGTACGCGGGGACCACGCCGCCCATGGTGGTGGGAATCTGGATGATCTTGGCGGGGGCGTCCTTGAGCATCTCGTCGGTCATGGCGTTGTCGCTGCCGCCGAAGTCCACGGTGCGTTCCTTGATCTGCTTCTGGCCGGCGCCGGAGCCCACGGACTGGTAGTTCACGTCCACGCCGGTGGCCTTCTTGTACTCGGCGAACATCTTGCTGTACAGCGGGTACGGGAAGCTGGCGCCCGCCCCGGTGAGGCTGGTCTGGGCGGAAGCGGCACTCAGGGTGGTCAGCGCGAGGGCCAGGCCCACGGTGAAGGTCTTCTTCATGCCTGACAGCGTGCGCGCAGACTGTCAGGCCCGCGTCACTGGCCTGTCAGCCGACTGTCAGGGCCCGGCCCGGGAGCGGGCCGGGCGCACAACGGATGTTCACCCCATCCCGGGGGTGCGTGACCGTTGATCAGGCGGTTTTCCGTCACCCAGCGCTGGTCCAGCGTGCGCCGGGCCACTACATTGAGCTGAAGTCCAGCACCCGCTCATGCGTCCCTCACGCATCGGCCGCGCGGCCGGCCGGCGGGCCCCCCCGCCGCACCGGCCTGGTCCCCACCGCATCCTCTCTTCCCCCGGTCATTCCCCCTCTTTCAGGCAGGTCCCGCGAGGTGCTCCATGAAAGCAGTGATATTTGCTGGCGGTTACGGCACTCGGATCAGCGAGGAAAGCACCGTGCGGCCCAAACCGATGATCGAGATCGGCGGCCGGCCCATCCTGTGGCACATCATGAAGATCTACGCTGCGCACGGCATCACCGATTTCGTCGTGCTGTGCGGCTACAAGCAGTACATGATCAAGGAGTACTTCGCGAACTACTTCCTGCACATGTCCGACGTGACCTTCGACATGCGCACCAACACGCCCCGCATCCACCACGCCCACGCCGAACCCTGGTGCGTGACCCTGGTGGACACCGGCGAGGAAACCATGACCGGCGGCCGCCTGAAACGCGCCCGGCCGTACCTGGACGACGACACCTTCTGCCTGACCTACGGCGACGGCGTCGGCAACGTGGACATCAGCGCCGCCATTGACTTCCACCGCCGCTACGACCGCCTCGCGACCATGACCGTCGTGCAGCCCCCCGGCCGCTTCGGGGCCGTGGCCATGGAAGAGGGCTACACCGTCCGCAGCTTCCACGAGAAGCCCGACGGAGACGGCGCCTGGATCAACGGCGGGTTCTTCGTGCTGGAACCCGGCGTGCTGGATTACATCGAAGGGGACAGCACCACCTGGGAAGCCGAGCCGCTGCGCAACCTCGCCCGTGACGGCCAGCTCGGCGCCTACCGGCACGGCGGGTTCTGGCAGCCGATGGACACCCTGCGCGACAAACACGTCCTGGAAGGCATGTGGAAAGACCACCAGGCGCCCTGGAAGGTGTGGTGAGCCCGTGCGGCACGACTACGCAGTGATCGGCGGCGGCATCGTGGGCCTCGCCACCGCCCGCGCCCTGGCGCAGCAGCACCCGCACGCGTCCATTTTGCTGCTGGAAAAGGAAAGCGGACCCGCCCGGCACCAGACCGGCCGGAATTCCGGCGTGATCCACTCCGGCATCTACTACAAACCCGGCAGCATGAAAGCGCAGCTGTGCGCCGCCGGCGTGCAGTCCATGATGCGCTTCTGCGACGACTACGGCCTGAAGTACGAGCAGTGCGGCAAGGTCATCGTCGCCACCGAACCCCACGAACTCCCGCAGCTCGAGGCGCTGTACCGCCGCGGCCTGGACAACGGCCTGGACGTCCGCCGGCTCACCGGGGAACAGGTCCGCGAGTTCGAGCCGCACGTGCAGGCCCTGGCCGGCATCCGCGTGGCGTCCACCGGCATCGTGAACTACCGGCACGTCAGCCAGGTGCTCGTGGAACTCGCCCGCTCCCACGGCACCCAGGTGCACTTCGACACCCGCGTCACCCGCCTCACGCCCACCCGCGACGGCTACGACATCGGCACCAGCGCCGGCGATCACGCCGCGCGGGTCGTGGTGAACTGCGCCGGCCTGCACAGTGACCGCGTGGCCCGCCTGGCCGGCACCGACCCGGGCGGCAGCATCGTGCCGTTCCGCGGCGAGTACTACGAACTGCGCCCCGAACGCCGGCACCTCGTGCGCGGCCTGATCTACCCGGTCCCGAACCCGGACTTCCCGTTCCTGGGCGTGCACTTTACCCGCATGATCGACGGGTCCGTGCACGCCGGCCCGAACGCCGTGCTGGCCTTCGGGCGCGAGGGGTACCGCAAGACCGACCTGAACGTCCGCGACCTCGCGGAGGTGCTCGCCAACCCGGGCTTCCGCGCCCTGGCCCGCCAGCACCTGCGGGAAGGCGCCATGGAAATGGCCCGCTCCTGGTCCAAGGCCCGGTTCGTGCAGAGCCTGCAACGCCTGATCCCTGAGGTCAGCGCTGACGACATCGTGCCCTGCGCCGCCGGCGTGCGCGCCCAGGCCCTCACGCAGCGTGGGCAGCTGGTGGACGACTTCCTGCTCGTGGACGGGCCGAACGCCCTCCACGTGTGCAACGCTCCCTCGCCTGCGGCGACCTCCAGCCTGGAGATCGGCCGGGTCATCGCCGGGCGCGTGCCGCCCCTGGCCGCCCGGCGCAGCGTGGCCGTGCAGGCCCCCCCGCCCCGCCCCCAGCCCCGGCACGACCAGGGACCGCAAGGAGTGCACGCATGAACGTCCTGATCACCGGCACGGAAGGTTACCTCGGGTCCATCGTGACCCCCCACCTGCTGCGCGCGGGCGTGCAGGTCACGGCCGTGGACACCGGGTACTACCGCAGCGGCTGGCTGTACCACGGAACCCCCCTGACCGCGCCCACGCAGTTCAAGGACATCCGGCACATCAGCGCCGCCGACCTGGAAGGCGTGGAGGCTGTGGTGCACATGGCGGAACTGTCCAACGATCCCCTCGGGCAGCTGCTGCCGAACATCACGTACGACATCAACCACCACGGGTCCATGCGCCTGGCGCGGCTGGCGAAGGCGGCCGGCGTGCGGCGCTTCGTGTACATGTCCTCGTGCAGCGTGTACGGCGTCGCCACCGACGGCGACGTCACCGAGGACTCCCCGGTGAACCCGCAGACCGCGTACGCCGAGTGCAAGACCCTCGTGGAACGCGACCTGCGCGACCTGGCGGACGACACCTTCTCGCCCACGTACCTGCGCAACGCCACCGCCTTCGGCGCCTCGCCGCGTATGCGCTTTGACATCGTGCTGAACAACCTCGCCGGGCTGGCCTGGACCACCGGCGAGATCAGGATGACCTCCGACGGCACGCCCTGGCGGCCCCTGGTGCACGCCAACGACATCGCCCGCGCCATCCAGTGCGTGCTGGCCGCGCCCATCGACGCCGTGCACGACCAGGTCTTCAACGTCGGCGACACCGCCCAGAACTACCGCGTGCGGGAAATTGCCGAGATCATCGCCGCCGCCTTCCCCGGCTGCCAGCTCAGTTTCGGCGAGAACGGCAGCGACAACCGCAGCTACCGCGTGGACTTCACCAAGATCAACACCCGGCTGCCCGGCTTCCGCTGCGAATGGAACGCCGAGCGCGGCGCCGCGCAACTCGCCGCCCTGTTCGCCCGCATCGACCTGACCCGCAGCGACTTCGAGTCCCGCGGCTTCACCCGCCTCAAGCAGCTCGAGTACCTGCTCGCCACCGGGCAGATCGACCAGGACTTCTTCTGGACCGACCCCTTCGCCCACCCGGCGCCCGCCACGCCCGCCCCCACCCGGCGCGAGGAGACCCTGGCATGATCTTCACCGAAACGCCCCTCCAAGGGGCCTTCATCATCGATGTGGACCTCCGCGAGGACGAGCGCGGCTTCTTCGCCCGGACGTTCTGCCAGCGGGAATTCGCCGAGCACGGCCTGAAAGTGGACGTTGCGCAGGGCAACCTCAGCTTCAACCACAAGGCCGGCACGCTGCGCGGCATGCACTACCAGCTCGCCCCGGCCGCCGAGACGAAACTGGTGCGCTGCACCCGCGGCGCCATCCTGGACGTGATCGTGGACCTGCGCCCGGAATCCGCCACCTACCTGCAGCACGTCGCCGTGGAACTCAGCGAGGACAACCGCCGCGCCCTGTACGTCCCGGAACTGTTCGCGCACGGCTACCAGGCCCTGACGGACGGCGCCGAGGTGACCTACCAGGTGGGCGAGTTCTACACGCCCGGCTACGAGCGCGGCCTGCGCCACGACGACCCGGTGCTGGGCATCCAGTGGCCCCTGCCGGTCACGGTGATCTCCGGGAAGGACGCCGCGTGGCCCCTGCTGGACCCGCAGGCGGTCACGGCGCGCGAGGCGGTGGCCGGATGATCATCGTGGACCGGGCCCTGCAGGCACGCGAGGCCGCCGGCCAGCCCATCCGCGTCGGCATGATCGGCGCCGGTTTCATGGGCCGTGGCGTCGCCAACCAGATCATCAACTCCGTGCCCGGCATGCGGCTGGCCGCGGTCGCCAACCGCACCCTCGGGAACGCCCGGCGCGCCTACACGGAAGCCGGCGTGGAGAGCGTGCGCGAGGTAAGCACCCAAGGCGCCCTGGAAGACGCCCTGCGCGCCGGGCAGCCCGCCATCACCGAGGACGCCCTGCTGCTGTGCCGCGCTGCCAACCTCGACTGCCTGATCGACGTGACCGGCGACGTGGAGTTCGGCGCCCTGGTGACCGTGGAAGCCATCCGGCACGGCCGGCACGTGGTCACCATGAACGCCGAGCTGGACGCCACCGTCGGCCCCATCCTCAAGCGCATGGCCGACGAGGCCGGCGTGATCCTGACCGCCGCGGACGGCGACCAGCCCGGCGTGCAGATGAACCTCTACCGCTTCGTGAAGAGCCTGGGCCTGACCCCGGTGCTGTGCGGGAACATCAAGGGCCTGCAGGACCCCTACCGCACGCCCACCACCCAGCAGGCCTTCGCCGAACGCTGGGGGCAGAACCCGTACATGGTCACCAGTTTCGCGGACGGCACGAAAATCTCCTTCGAGCAGGCCATCGTCGCCAACGGCACCGGCCTGCGCGTCGCGCAGCGCGGCATGCGCGGCCTGGACTTCCCCGGGCACGTGGACGACCTGAAGGCCCTGTACGACGCCGACGAACTGCGCGCCCTGGGCGGCGTGGTGGATTACGTGGTCGGCGCCAAACCCGGCCCCGGCGTGTTCGTGTACGCCACGCACGACGACCCGAAACAGCGGCATTACCTGAACCTGTACAAGCTCGGCGAGGGCCCGCTGTACAGCTTCTACACGCCCTACCACCTGTGCCACTTCGAGGTGCCCCTGACCGCCGCGCGCGTGGTCCTGTTCGGGGACGCCGCGCTGCAACCCCTGGCCGGGCCGGTCGTGGAGGTCGTCACCACCGCCAAACGCGACCTGAAGGCCGGGGAGACCATCGACGCCCTCGGCGGGTACATGACCTACGGCCAGTGCGAGAACGCCGACGTGACCGCCGCTCAGCGCCTGCTGCCGATGGGCCTCGCCGCCGGCGCGCGGCTGAGGCGCGACGTGCCCAAGGACGCGGTCCTCACCTACGCGGACGTGACCCTGCCCGAGGGCCGCGTGGCCGATCAGCTGCGCGCCCGGCAGGACGCCCTGTTCAGCCCGGCGCCCGTGCCCCAGCCCTGACCGCCCGCCGTACGCCCGCCCCGCCCGCTGTCCCCCAGGGAGAACGACCATGAAAAACACCTACCTCACGGGCGGCCTCGTCAAGCGGGCTCCCCTGCCGCCCCACCAGGTGACTGCCGGCCAGCACGTGCGGGTGGCCTTCAACGAACGCCGGCTCGTCCGGGTGCTTGCCGTCACGGCCGCCGTGCTGGTCGTCGTGGGCTTCTGGAGCATCTACAGCGTGCGCTTCCTGCCGGATTTCTTCGCGCGGGAAATGGTGTGGTCACTGACGTACCTGAACGGCGAGACGAACCTCCCGGCGCTGTTCTCCACCCTGAACCTGCTGCTCACCGCCGCCATCCTCGGCATGATCGCCGTTGTCAAACGCAACGTGCACGATCCGTTCGCGCGCACCTGGACCGGCCTGGCCCTGCTGGCCGCGTACCTGGGCGTGGACGAGGGCGCCAGCCTGCACGAGAAACTGATCGAGCCCGTACAGAAACTCATCCGGCTGGACGGCATCTTCCACTATGCCTGGGTGGTGCCGTACGGCCTGCTGGCCCTGACCGTCCTGGTCGTCTGCCTGCGCTTCCTGCGGCACCTGCCGCCCGGCATCCGCAACGCCATGATCCTCAGCGGCGCCCTGTACGTCACCGGCGCCTTCGGCCTGGAACTCGTGGAAGGGTACGTGCAGACTCACATGGGCCGCGACAGTTTCTGGATGGAAATCCTGATCGCCTGCGAGGAAGCGCTGGAGATGGCCGGCGTGATCCTGCTGATCGGCACGCTGCTGCGCTACATCCGGCTGTACCTGCCCGGCATGGAAGTGCGCCTGGGCGTGCAGGACAGCAGCGGCCCCCGGCCCGGCTGAAAACCGGACCGGGTCATTCGCCGCGCGCCATGGCCGTGAGGTGCGGCAGCAGCCGCTGAACGACGTGCGCCCAGGTGTACTGCTCCTGCACCCGCCGGTACGCGGCCCGGCCCAGCCGCTCGGCCAGCGCGGCGTCGTTCAGCAGGCAGTGCAGCGCCTCGCCCAGCTGCTCGCGGTCGCCCTGCTCCACCAGCAGGCCCGTCTGGCGGTCCTGCACGATCTCCGCGGCCGGGCCGCGGTTCAGGGCGATGCAGGGCAGGCCGTGCCCCATCGCCTCGCAGAACACGTGCCCCCACGGCTCGAAGGACGGCATCACGAACACCCGCGCCCGGCTGTACAGCTCGGCCAGCTTCTCGCGGTCCGCGATCCGGCCCAGCCAGTGCACGCCCGGCTGCGGCGGCGCCTTCGGCAGGCGGGGCCCCACGATCCACAGCTGCGCGTCCGGCAGCCGCGCCCGAACGTCCTGAAACGCCCGCAGGACGTCCTGCCCTCCCTTGCGGTCAAAGTCCATGCCGACAAACAATGCCACCGGTTCCTCGTATCGTTTGCCGTCCAGGCTGGGCGCCATCAGGTTGGTGCCCGCACCCACGCGCACCACCCGCGACGGATCGCAGCCGTACTCCTCGATCAGCGACCGGGCCGTGAAGTCGCTCCACGGAAACAGCCGCGCCGCGCGGTGGTACGTCTCGCGTTCCAGGGTCATCCAGCGGTCCATGGCCGCGCGTGGCAGCGGATGATCCCCCGGGTAGTGCCGGCGGGACATGTCGAAGGTGGCGTCCAGGTACACGCCGTACGGCGCGCCGCCGGTGCCCGGCGCCGGCGCGAACTGCAGGTAGGTCTGCAGGACCACGTCGTACTCCCCGCGCCGCGCGGCCAGGTACTCGCCGGCCACCACGGTCCGCTTCTGGAACAGCTGCGGGTTGAACCCCGCGTTGCGCCGCCAGCGGGACAGGTTCGGGTGAATCTGCCCCAGGCGGTTCAGGAACTTCTGCCCCGGCGACAGGGTGGGCGACATGCGGCCCACCACCTGGACGTGCTCGTCCAGGGCGCGGTACAGCGCACTGTTGCGGGAGAAGTCCCGGCGGTAGTCCGCGATGTACTCCAGGTCCAGCCCCACCAGCCGCAGCGGCGCCGGGTGCTGCGGCGCCGGGTACAGCGGCACGCTGCGCGGAGCGGTCCGGCGCGCGCCGGTCACCTCCATCACTGCCCTCCTCCCGCGCGGCACTCGGCGGTGTTGAAGAAATTGCAGTCCCCGGCCACCCGGCCCGACACCGCCTTGCGGACCTCGGCGCCGAACTGGTTGTGGTCCACGGTCACCGCCGGGTTGTCGTTGTCGGCGTACACGGCGGTGTCCACGTGATCGAAGCGGTTGTTCTCGATGCGGGTGCGGCCGTACCCGCGGTCCAGCAGCACGCCGATGGCCGGCCCGTCGATGCGGTTGTCGGAGATCACGACGCCGTTGGCGCCGACGATCACGGCGGTCCGCGCCCAGGGCTGCCGGCCCGTGATCTGATTGCGCCGCATGACCACGTTGTCCGCCTCGATGCGGATGCCGCGGCGCGTGTCGCTCACCTCGTTGTCCTCCAGCACGATGTCCCGCGACGGCGGCCCGGTGCGCCAGGTGTTCACCTTGATGGCGTCTTCCGAGTACACCTCCGGCTGCCCCCCGGTGCCGACGATGCGGTTGCGGCGGACCTGGCCGCCCTGCACCGAGTGCAGCAGGATGTACGCCGACCCGTCCGACGCCCAGTCGCGCCGCGCGCGGATGGTGTTCCCCTCGACCAGGGCGCCCTCCACGCTGGTGTCGTGCCCGTCGTACGGCATGATCTTGATGCCGTCCTTGCCGAACACGTCCACGGTGTTGTTCCGGTAGACGACGTGATCCACACCCTCGGTCTTCGTGGCGGTGTTCGCGACGTTCTTCACCACGTTCCCCTCCGCGAGGAAGTCGTCGCCGATGGTCGCGAAGAACCCCAGACCCGACGGCCGGACGCGCGGATCACCGCCGCCCACCACGGTGTTGTCCAGCCAGCGCTGGTGCACGGTCCGCTGCGACCAGCCGCCCGCGCCGCCGGCGTTCTCCATGCGGTTGCCCTGCAGGGTCACGGTGTCGGTGTCGGTCACGGCGATGCCGTTGGTGGGCGCGTCGAACACCTGCAGGCCGCTTAACGTGACGTTCTTCCCCCGCACCACGCGCACGCCGTCGATCACGCTGGCGTACGCACTGGCGACCGGTACGCGGTGCCCGACGATCTTCAGGCCCCGCACCGTGAGGTTCACCGGCCGGTCGAAGTGCAGCATGCCCTCGGTCTTCCCGCGGGCGTAGTTCGGCGCGGCGCGGATGGTGGCGCCGCCCTCGCCGGACACCGTCTGGTTCGAGAAGTTGCTGAACACCACCGGGCTGCGGATCAGGTACGTGCCCGCCGGGAACACCAGGTCCCGCCCGGCCGCCTGGGCCGCCGCGCGGTTCAGGGCGGGGGCGTCGTCGGTCACGCCGTCGCCCCTGGCGCCGACCGACTTCACGTTCAGGCTGCCTTTCTTCGACGGGGCCTGCGCCAACGCGAGGACCTCGCTGCGGGCCGCGGGCGGGGCCGCCGGGGCCACCGAGGACGGGGCGGTCGTCCGGGCGGGCGCCGCCGGCACCTGACTGCGTTGCAGCAGCCCCGCCCCCAGCAGCAGGCCGGCGCCCATCATCACCAGGCCCTGGCCGCTCACGACGCCTCCCCGCGGGCCAGGGTCCCGCCGGCCGGCCGGGCGGCCTGCCGTCCCAGGGCGCGGGCGTAGGCAGCCAGCAGCCGCGGCGCCTGGTGCTCCCAGGCCAGCGCGTCCCGCATGCGGGCCTGCCCGATCCGGCCCATCATCTCGCACCGCTGCGGGTCGGCCAGCAGCTCCAGCAGTTTCTGCGCGAAGTCCTCCTCGTCGTTCGGGCGGGCGTACACGGCCGCGTCGGCCGCCGAGTGCCGGCCCTCGGTCAGGTCGAACTGCACGGTCGCCTTGCCCAGCGCCATGTACTCCAGGACCTTGTTCATGGTGCACACGTCGCTGTACGACGTTTTCGGGTCCGGCGCGACGCACACGTCGCAGGCGGTGAGCCGCTCCATGAGTTCCGCCTGGTCGGTGATCATGCCCGTGAATTCCACGTGGCCTTCCAGGTTCAGTTCACGGGCCAGGGCCCGCAGCGGTTCCAGGGACGGCCCGCCCCCGATGATCATGAAGCGGACGTCGTCCCGCCCGCGGTCCAGCAGGCACCGGGCGACGCGCAGCAGCACGTCCAGGCCGTCCTGCGAGCCGAGCACGCCCACGTACCCGACCACGTGCCGGAACCCGGCCCGGTACCGCTCCCCGCCGGGCCGGGGCACGAAGCGGTCCAGGCGCGGGCCGCTGCGCACCACGAACACGTCCTCCGGGCGCTTTCGCCCCCGGCCCAGCGCGAAGCCCCGCAGCGACTCGTTGGTGGCGATGACTACGTCCGCCGCCGAGTAGGTGAGGCGCTCGGCGACCTTCAGCACCCGGTAGGGCAGGTCGCGCCGGCCGAACTTCGCCTCGTACATCTCCAGGGTGGCGTCGTGATGGTCGAAGATCATCGGCGTGCCGAACAGCGCCCGGAACGGCGCGGCCACCAGGAACAGCAGGTCCGGCGGGTTGCACACGTGAATCACGTCGAAGCCCCGCTCGCGCCGCACCCGCCACGCCAGCCGCGTCTCGTGCCAGAGGGCCAGGGCGTACTCCTTCACGAAGGTCAGGGTGCCCTCACCGTCCGGCGGCAGCGGGTGCCGGTAGATGGCGATGCCGTCCAGCATCTCGAAGGCCTGGTCGTGGCCGCGGCCCATCGGGCAGATCACCGACACGTAGTAACCGGCGTCGCGCAGCGTGGTGGCTTCCATCCACACCCGGCGGTCCACCGGTACCGGCAGGTTCTCCACGATGATCAGCACGCGTTTGCCTCGGCGCTGCGCCCGCTGTGAGATTCTGAATCTAGTCATGGGCTCCTCCTGCGGCGGTGCCGCCCGGGGTGAGGGCCGGCGGCCCGCTCAGCTGCCGGTACAGGTCGTGCAGGCGCTCTGCGGTGCGCCGGATGTCGTAGCGCGCCTGCGCCCGGGCGTACGCGGCCTGTCCCAGGCGCTGCCGGGCATCCGGGTCGTTCAGGACCTCGTCCAGCGCCGCCGTGAGGGCCGGCGTGTCCCCCGGCGGCACCAGCCGGCCGCTGACGCCGTCCTCGATCAGGTCCGGGATGCCGCCCACCCAGGTGGACACCAGCGCCAGCCCGCGTGCCATGCCTTCGAGCAGCGCCAGCGGCTGCCCCTCGAAGTGCGAGGGCAGCACTAGCACGTCCGCGCGGTCCAGCTGCGCCGCGACGTCCTGCGGGTCCAGCCACCCGAGCAGCTCCACGCTGCCCTGCAGGCCCTCGGCGTGGATCAGGGCTTCCATCTCCGCGCGCAGGGGGCCGTCGCCGGCGAACCGCAGGGTCGCGCCGGGCGGGCGCAGGCAGGCGGCCCAGGCGCGCAGCAGCGCCAGCGGGTCCTTGCGCTCGATCAGCACGCCTACGAACAGCACCCGCGGCGCGGGCCCGGCCAGAACGCGGGGTTCGGGTGCCAACCGCACGCCGTTTTCGGCCACGGTCACCCGGGCGCCCGGCGCGATGCGCTGCACGGCCGCGCCCAGGGCGGGGGAGAGCGTCACCACCCGGTCCGCGCGCCGCAGCGTGGCCCGCACCAGCGACTGCGCCGGGGCCGGGCAGCGGCGGTAGAAGTCCTCGAATTCCCCGGCGTGCAGGTGCAGCACGGCCGGCACCCGGAACACGCCGCGCGCCGCCCACAGCAGCAGGCCCTTGCGCACGAAGCTGCCGTACGCCGCCGAGTGCAGGTGCACCAGGGCCGGGCGGGCCGTCAGGCACCGCCACACCAGCGTCCCGGCAGCCCGGGCGAACAGCGCCGCGCGCCGCCGCCGGCTGCCGTCGTCATGCGTGACCAGCCGCTCCACACCCCAGTCCGCGAAGAGGCCGGTGGTCTCCAGCGCCCGGCCATACCCGTGAATGCCGCCCCGGGCGCCGGTCGCGACCCACAGCACGCGCCGGCCCGGCCCGGGGGCGGACGCCCTCACGCGAGCACCCGCTGCGGGCGCGCCGCGCCCAGCCACAGTTCCAGGCACAGCGCCGTCCACGCCAGTTTCGCGCCGCCGGTGCTTGACAGCGCCTCGGGGGACAGCAGGTCCTGCACTTCGGCGGTGGTCATCCACTGCCGCAGCGCCGCGCCCGGCGCGAGCAGGTGATCGTGCGCCATGTCCCGCAGGCCCGGGTCGCCGCGCAGCCACTCCCCGAGCGGCAGTCGGAACCCGCTCTTCGGGCGGTCCAGCACCTGCTTGGGCAGATGCGGCGCAAAGGCCCGGCGCACCGGCATCTTCCCGCGCAGCCCGCGGAGCTTCACGCGGTCCGGCAGGGCCACCGCCCAGGGCGTGAGGGCCAGGTCGAGCATCGGCACGCGCTGCTCGATGGACGCCTGCATGGTCGTGTAATCCCCGCGGCTCAGCAGGTTGTTCGGCAGCCAGGATTCCAGGTCCAGCACCTGCATGCGCTGCAGGTCGCTCCAGCCGGCCGGGTACTGTGCCAGGCGGTCCTCCACCCAGGCGCACGCGCGGCCCGGCTGCGCGCCCCCCTGCCGCAGCGCCCCGACCAGTCCGGCGGGCGCGGCGTCGTTCTCGAACCAGCGCATCCAGCGCACCGCCCGGTCCCGTTCGGCCAGGGCGTTCGCGGCGATGCCCAGGCGGCTGCGGCGGCCCAGCAGGCCCCGCACGGTGCCCATGGCCGGGCCCAGCAGGCCGGCGTGGCGGTCCACGGCGTACTTGGGGTAGCCGGCGAACGCCTCGTCGCCGCCCTCGCCGGACAGCACGACCTTCACGTCCTCGGCGGCCGCCAGGGACAGTTTCAGCATGGCGATGTCGGCCGGGTCCGCGAAGGGTCCGTTCAGGCTGCCGGACAGCACCGGCGCGAGGTCCGCGAAGTCCGCGGGCCGCAACTCGATCTCCCGCAGGTCCGCCCCGATGGCCGCCGCGACTGCCCGCGCGTGCGGCAGTTCGCTCACCTCGGACTGCGCGCCCTGGAACCCCACCGAGTACGCCCGCAGCGGCCCGCCGCCTTCCCGTGACAGGCACTGCGCCACCACGCTGGAATCCAGGCCGCCGCTCAGGAAGCAGCCCAGCGGCACGTCCGCGATGGTGTGATGCGAGACGCTGTCCAGCACCCGTTCCTCCACCTCCGCGGACGTGGGCGCCGGGGCGCCCAGGCCCGCCAGGCGGTGCCGTTCGACTTCGTCGGCCACGCTGGCAAACCGCACCGGGCGCACCATGTCCAGCCGGTCGGCGATCACCAGGGCGGTGCCGGGTGCCAGGCGCCGCACGCCCTCGTACAGGGTGTACTCCCCGTAGGCGTAGCGGTGCGTGAGGGTCTCCATCACGGACGTCAGATCCAGGGCCGGGCGCGAGCCCGCCAGATCCAGCAGGGCGCCCATCTCGGACGCGAAGTGCAGCGCGCGGGGTGTGTGCATCCAGTACAGCGGCTTGATGCCGAACGGGTCGCGGGCCAGCACCGTGCGTCCGTCCCGGCGGTCGTGCAGCGCGAAGGCGTACATGCCGCGCAGCCGCGCGAAGCCGGCCTCGCCCCACGCCAGGTACGCGCCGAGGATCACCTCGGTGTCGCTGTGCGTCGCGAAGCGCTGCCCGGCGGCTTCCAGTTCGCGGCGCAGGGCGGCGTGGTTGTAGATCTCCCCGTTGAATACGATGGTCGCCAGGCCGTTCACGTCGCTCATGGGCTGCGCGCCGCCGCTCAGGTCGATGATGCTCAGCCGCGTGTGGCCCAGCACCGCGCTGCCCCGCACCTGGCTGCCCTGGGCGTCCGGGCCGCGGTGCTGCAGGGCCCGCAGGTCCAGGGGCGAACGCTCGATCTCACGGTCGTGAACGGTGCCAAGAATTCCACACATGGTGTTCCCCTCCGGCCCGGGCAGGGGGCCGCGTCACGTCCCGGAACAGCGCCGCGAACCGCGCCGTCATCCGGTCAATCGAAAACTGCGTGGCCGCGCGCTCCCGGCCGGCGCGGCCCAGGCGGGCGCGCAGGGCCGGGTCGGCGGCCAGGGCGTGCAGGCGCGCGGCCATGCCGCCCGCCTCGCCGTCCGGGACGAGGTACCCCGTCTCGCCGTGCACGACCAGTTCCCGCGGGCCGAAGTCGATGTCGAAGCTCACGGCCGGCAGGCCGCAGGCCATCGCCTCGACCAGCACGTTCGCGAACCCCTCGGCGCGGGAGGTCAGGACGAACACGTCGTGCGCCTGCAAGAAGGCCAGGGGATCCGGCACGTACCCGATGAACCTCACCGTGTCCGCCACGCCCAGGGCCCGGGCGCGGTCCTCCAGGGCGGCCCGTTCCGGCCCTTCCCCGGCCACCTCGACCAGCACCGGCACGCCGCGGCGCCGCAACTCGGCGGCCACGTCCAGCAGGCGGTCAAAGCCCTTGTCCGGCACCAGCCGGCCCATCGCCGCGACCCTCAGCGGGCCGGCCCCGGCCATCCCGGACGCCTCTTTCCGGAGGGGGGGCAGCGGCGTGGCGTTGTGAATCACCTGGCCCTGATCGGCCGGGGCGCCGGCCCGCACGAACTGAACGCGCAGGCCCTCGGTCGGGACCACCCAGCGGTCCGCCTGCCGGATCACCCAGCCTCGCAGCCAGCGCTTCACGCGGCCCCGGTCGATCTGGGCGTCCAGGGTGAGTTCCTCGTTCGCGACGTGCCGGAACCCCAGGGTGCGGCGGTTCAGGCTGCCCACCGCCACGCCCGCGTACCACAGGCGCGAGTACACCACGTCCGGCTGAAAAACCTCGATGCGCCGCGCGAGGCGGCGCCGGGCGATCAGCAGGTTGCGGGCGGCGTGCCCGGCCCCCATCGGCCGGTCCAGTGCCGGGGCGATGCCCAGGTCCGTCCAGGGCACACCGCCCGCCTCCAGCCGGGCGCTGAGGGCGTTGCCGTCCGGCACGCTCAGCAGCGTGACCAGTTCACACTCGTACTCGTCGCGGGGCAGGCCCAGCAGCAGGTGCACCAGCTGCATTTCCGCGCCGCCCGGCCACAGGGAGGGCAGCACCGCCATGACCCTCAGGGGCCGGCCGCTGCGCGTGACCGTCACTGGAGCGGCCCCCGGGGACCGCGTCTGGGCGCCCCGGCGCCCGCTCGGACTGAACCTGCTGGTGGGGACGACTGCTGCATGGAGGCTCCTCTGGAACGGCGGGCCGCCGGGGGGCGGCGCGTGTCGTGGCGGGGCATGGGCGGGCAGGGCCGGTGGGGCATTACTTGGCCACCTGCGCCTATTGTCCGTGTGGAACGGCGCCCGCGCCGCTGAGCGACGGGTGGGCAGCCCCTGATTACCGGTCGCTCAGGCCCTGGGGCCGGCCTGCCGTCCTGGCCGCACTGGCGGACTCTGCGGGTGCAAACCCGTTGCAGGGGATGAGCAACGGCCGCCCAGGACGTGACTGGCCGTTGTTCATGAAAGGCAGGCTCCTAGTCTGAGCGCACCGCAGGGCTCAGCTGAACAGGCATTCATGCCCTGAGGTTCCGGCTCCACCTGAACTGCCCCGGGAACGCGAGTCGGCCCCGCCCGCCCATCCCAACGTCTCCCCCTCACCGACCCGGACGGGCATGCACGCGACGCACTGACGGAGGACAGATGAACATCACCATTGTCGGCACTGGATACGTGGGCCTGGGCACCGCCATCATGCTCGCCTACCTGGGTTACCAGGTCACCGGCCTGGACAGCGACCAGGCGAAGATCGACGGCCTGCGCTCCGGCGCGCTGCCCATCTACGAGCCCGGCCTGGAGGAGCTGCTGAGCAGCGCCAGCGCGAACCTGCACTGGACGACCAGTTACGCCGACGCCATCCCGCACGCCGACGTGATCTTCATCTGCGTGGGCACGCCGCCCCTGCCCGACGGCCACCCGAACCTCAGCTACCTGGAAAGCGCCGTGCGCAGCGTTGCGGAGAACCTGGACGGCAAACCGCAGATCATCGTGAACAAAAGCACCGTGCCCATCGGCACCGGCGACTGGGTGCTGCGCATCCTGGAAGAACACGCCGCCCGGCACGCAGGCAGCCGCTACGAGGTCGTGAGCAACCCGGAATTCCTGCGGGAAGGCACCGCGCTCGGCGACAGCCTGTACCCGGACCGGATCGTGCTGGGCGGCAGCGCCTGGGCCACCGGCCGCCTGCGGGAGCTGTACGCCCCGCTGATCGAGCAGACCTTCGAGGCGCCCCCCCATATTCCCCGTCCGCGCGGGTACATGCAGCCGGCCGTGGTGGAAACCACCCTGACCAGCGCCGAGATGATCAAGTACGCCGCGAACGCCTTCCTTGCCCTCAAGATCAGCTTCGCGAACGAGATCGCGGGCCTGTGCGAGTGCGTCGGGGCGGACATTCAGGAAGTCACGGCCGGCATCGGCCTGGACCACCGCATCGGCACGCCCTTCCTCGCGGCGGGCGCCGGCTGGGGCGGCAGCTGCTTCGGCAAGGACACCAGCGCCCTGATCAGCACCGGCCAGGACTACGGGTACAGCATGCCGATCCTGCGCGCGGCGATCAGCGTGAACGACCGCCAGCGGCACCTCGTGATCGAGAAGCTGCAAAAGCACCTGCGGCTGCTGAAAGGCAAGCGCGTGGCGGTGCTGGGCATGGCCTTCAAACCCAACACCGACGACCTGCGCGACGCGCCCGCACACGACTTCATCACGCGGCTCTCGCAACTCGGCGCCAGCGTCGTCGCGTACGACCCGGTCGCCATGCCCCGCGCCCGGCGCGAATGGCAGCACCTGACCTACGTCGAGGCCGCCTCCGCCCAGGCGGCGCTGCACGGCGCGGACGCCGTGATCATCGCCACCGAATGGAGCGAATTCCGCACCCTGAACTGGAGTGAGGCGGTGTGCACCATGCGGACCCGGGTGATCGTGGACGCCCGCAACATCCTCACCCTGCCGCTGCAGGTGCCGGCCGTGCTGGAACAGATCGGCCGCGACCATCCCCGCCCCAGCTTCCTCCCGGCCGAGCACCAGCCGGCCGCGCCGCAGCCCGGCGTGCAGGTCGGCGCATGAAGCTGCTGCTCACCGGAAGCGCCGGATTTATCGGCAGCCACCTCGCGGAACACTTCCTGGCGCATGGCCACGAGGTCATCGGGGTGGACAACTACCTCAGCGGGCAGCCGCGCCACACCCGGCACCTGCTGGCCCACCCGGGCTTCAGCTTCGTGGAGGCCGACGTCAGCATGGGCCTGCCCACCGACACCGGGCCGCTGAACTGGGTGCTGCACTTCGCGTCCCCGGCCAGCCCGCCCCACTACCAGCAGCACGCCATCGAGACCCTGATGGTCGGCGCGCAGGGCACCCAGCACGCCCTGGACCTCGCCCGGCGCAGCGGCGCGCGCTTCCTGCTCGCCTCGACCTCGGAGGTGTACGGCGACCCGCAGGTGCACCCGCAACCCGAAGCCTACTGGGGCCACGTCAACCCCAACGGAGTGAGAAGCTGCTACGACGAGGCGAAACGCTACGCCGAGGCGATCACCTGCGCGTACCACCGCGAGCACGGCCTGGACACGCGGATCATCCGGATCTTCAACACGTACGGCCCGCACATGCGACCCGACGACGGCCGGGTCGTCACGAACTTCATCAACCAGGCGCTGGCCGGCGAGGCGCTGACCGTGCAGGGCGACGGCCAGCAGACCCGCAGCTTCCAGTACGTCTCGGACCTCGTGGCCGGCATCGCGGCGCTCATGGCGCTCCCCGGCCCCCACCCACATCCGGTGAACCTGGGCACCACCGACGCCATCACCGTGCTGCGCTTCGCGCAGATCGTGCGCGACGCCATCGACCCCACCCTGCCCATCCGGTTCGTGCCGCTGGCCGCCGACGACCCCCGCCAGCGCCAGCCGGACATCACGCTCGCCCGCACCCTGCTCGGCTGGTCTCCGCAGGTCAGCCTGACCGACGGCCTGACCCGCACCATCGCGTACTTCCGCGCCCTGCGCGCCGAACAGCAGCCTGTCCCCACGTCCGGTCCGGCCTGGATGAGGGGCGCTGCAGACGCCGGTCAGAGCGCCGCCACGCCGGGCGACTGACCCCGGAGCGACTCGCGCCCCGTCCTTCCAGCTCTCCACCCGTTCCGTGTTCCTGAGGAGGCCCTCCCGTGCTCACCGTTCACACCCTCCGCGCCGTTCCGCACTCCGCGCAGTCCATGGCCCTGCTGTACTTCAAGCGGCGGCTCATGAACGGCGCCGTGCTGCTCGCGGGCGACCTGATCGCCCTGGAAGGCGCCCTGTACCTGGCCGGGCAGCTGCGCACCTGGCTGTTCGGGGAACTCTCGTTGCCGTCCTGGAGCGGTCTGCTGGCCGCCACCTGGCTGCTCGGCGCGTACCTGAACAAGCTGCTGCCCAGCTGGGGACTGGGCGTGGTGGAGGAGGTGCGGCGCGTCACCGGACTGGTCGCCCTGGTATTCCTGGTGACGGTGCTGTCCATCGTGCTGGTCGGGCAGGCCGGGGACTTCAGCCGCCTGGTGCTGGGCCTGGGCGCCCTGATCGCCTTTCCAGCGGTGCTGTTGACCCGCTACGTGACCCGGCACCTGCTGATGCGCGCCGGGCTGTGGGGCGTGCCCACCGTCGTGTACGGCGCGCATGAGGGCGTCATCGCGGCGCTGCAGGCCACGCCCGGCCTGGGGTACCTGCCGGTCGGCATCTTTGACAATGCCGCCCACGGGCGCCTGCTGGGCGTGCCGGTCCTCGGCAACCTGAACGAGATCAAGCCCGGCGAACCGGCTGCGCCGGTCGCGATCGTGGCCCTGCCGCAACTCGAACGCGACGCGTTCACGCAACTGCTGGAAGGCACCCTGCGCTCCTACCGGAAGGTGGTCGTCATCTCCGCCATGTCGGACATGCCCTCGCTGTGGGCGATGTCCGTGGACATGGGCGGCATTCTGGGCCTGGAACTCACCCGCAACCTGCTGGACCCCACCGCCCGGGTGCTCAAACGCGCCTTTGACCTGACCACCACCCTCGTGACCGCCGTGTTCTGGGTGCCGCTGTGCCTGCTGATCGCCGCGGGCCTGTGGCTCGAAACCCGCACCAGCCCGCTGTTCGTGCAGGAACGGGTGGGGGAGGGCGGCCGGCACTTCTTCACCTGGAAGTTCCGCACCATGGTCCCGGACGCTGAATTGGTCCTTCAGCGGCACCTCGCACAGAACCCCGCCCTGCGGGAGGAATGGGAGACGCACTTCAAGCTGCGCGTGGACCCGCGCATCACCCGCCTGGGCGGGCTGCTGCGCAAGACCAGCCTGGATGAACTCCCGCAGCTCGTGAATGTCCTGCGGGGCGAGATGAGCCTCGTCGGGCCGCGCCCGCTGCCCGCCTACCACGAGTCGCAGCTGCTGGCCCGGACGCGGCAGGTGCGGGTGCAGGTGCAGCCCGGCATGACGGGGCTGTGGCAGGTGTCTGGCCGGTCCTCGGCCGGGAATGCCGGCATGGAACGCTGGGACCCGTACTACGTCCGCAACTGGTCGCTGTGGCTGGACCTGGTGATTCTCTTCCGCACCGTTCGCGTGGTTGTGCTGGGCTCCGGCGCGTACTGAACCTGCAGGGCAGCGCCCCCAGACCGTGACCCTGGGTTTCGGGGGCGCCGTTTCAGGGTTACAGGGAGTGACGGTCGATGACCTGCGTCGGAACGGTCGCGAACGGGGGCAGGTCCCCGTGGCGGTCCCCGGCGGCCGCGCGGTCGGCCACGCACTGCGCGAGGACCTCCATGTCGTACGCGACGGTCGTGAGCACCGGGTCGAGGTAGCCCAGCAGCGGCTCGATGTTGTCGTACCCGACCAGGCCCACCTGGGCACCCAGCTGCCAGTCGGGCTGCTCGGTGCTCAGCAGGCGCAGCAGCTGCCGGGCCGTGATGTCGCTCATCCCGAGCAGGGCCACGCGCTGGCCCCGCTCGCCGATTCGCGTGTTGAGTTCCGTCATCAGCTCCGTGGGAATGGCGCTGGCCGGCAGGGCGGACCGGGGTTCCAGGGCGCCCGGCGTGGCGTTCAGGTGCTCCAGCAGGTCGGCGGCGTGATGCTGGTCGCGCTGGCGCAGTCGGGCCGCGGCGTCCGCGCGATTCAGCCCCGGGTCGGTCCACAGCCGCAGTTCCGGCCAGGGTCCGTCGTGCGCGTGCAGGGCCCGGGCCACGCCCTCCAGGCGGGCGCCCGTCAGCCAGCGGTCGCGGCTGAAGTACCCCAGGTGCAGGACGTCGTACCCGGCCTCCAGCGCGCGCCGCGTGAGGGTGGCCGAGGCCGTGCTCCAGTCCGGCGCGACGCTGGGCAGCGCCTCGTCCCGGCCGATCATGACGGCCCGGCGGCCCGTCGCGGCGAGCAGCCGCACGTGCTGGCCGGTGTGCGGGCCTTCCCACAGCACCATGCTGCTGGTCACGCCGGACTGCGCGAGGTCCGGCAGGCTGCCGGGGTCGGTGACGGGCGTGATGACCGGGTGCAGGCCGCGGTCCAGCACGGCGCGCATCAGGTGAAAGAGCATCTGGGCGTGGTACGGGTTGAACAGGTGGCTCATCTCCACGCACAGCGCCACGATGGGACTGCCCTGGTTGCGGCGGGCCTGGGCGACGAGGTCGGGCGTGTACCCCAGCCGGGCGGCTTCCTCCTCGATGTGGCGGAGCAGGTCGGGCCGCACGAGGTGCCGGGCGTCGGGCCGGTAGGCGCGGTTCACGGTCGCGACCGAGGTGTTGGCGGCCATCGCGACCCGGTCGCGGGCGCTGATGGTGTAGCGCAGCGCCCGGGCGCTGGCCATGACCTGCTCGACGATCTCGGCGGGCACCTCGCCCCGCAGGGCGAGGGCCTGGCGGACCTGGCAGGGTTCCAGGCGGGCGTGCTGGGCGATGCGTTCGACGTCGCGGTTGGAGATGGACTTCTTCATCGGCGGTCCCTCCGGTGTGCGCTGGGGGTGTGGGAGGCGCCTCCTGGCGGCGCTTCGCTGATGGCTGACCCGGGCACAGTGTGTGGTGGTGGGCAGGGTGGCGATGAGCAACCGAACGCCGTGCGGCGTACAGCCCTAGCTCATGCTTTCGTCATCCGCTTCAAATTGTTGCCTGCACCGTACACGAGACCATGCGGGAATTCCTGACGAAATCTAAAGGCCGGGCCTGCTGCCACACTCCCGGCCGCCGGGGTCCCGGCCGTCCTGGTGAGCAGAAGTTACTCATTGACGCTGCGAAAAAAGGCGGTCGGATCGGCCCTTGAGCGACCGCTTCTCAGTGCCCTGCGCTTCCATCATGAGCGGTACCTCATCAAGTCAACCGTGTTCGCCGCCCGCCGTTCGCCGCTTTCTCCAGCATCCTCAGCAGTGCGCTTTACAGGAGGCCGATATGTCCCCACGCCACCTTCTCCTTTCCCTCATGCTCGCCGCCGCGACGACCGCCAGCGCCGCCCCGCTCACCGGTCTGGCGCACAGCTTCGTGAACCGCCTCGCGCGGGCCGGCAACGTGCCGATGACCGGCATCGTCTTCACCCGCACCACCGCCACCACCCAGGTCGCCCGGTCCTTCAACGCCCGCAGCTACTGCCTGACCGACCCCACCCTGACGCGGCTGCAGGCGCAGCCCACCAACCGGGCCGTGCAGGCCCAGGTGTTCCTGGAATTCCGCTGCGTGAACACGGTGGGCGGCAAGGCCCTCACGCCGGACCTGGCCCTGGCCCTGCTGGAGGAACTGGGCTACAACCTCCAGGGCGACCTGCTGACCAGCCTGCTGAACAACCCCCCGGGCAGCAACGCGCTGCTCGAGGCCAGCAAGCACGCCGTCACTCCGCTCACGCCCCGCAACTGATTCATGACGCGCCGGCCGCTCGCCCTGATCACCTCGTTCCTGATCCTGGCCGCGACGGCCGCGCTGTGCGGCCAGGCCGTGAGCGCCTACCTGGTCAGCCGCGCCCGTGATCAGGCCGAGCGCCTGCGCCAGGAAGGCGAGTACGACCGCGCCTGGAGCACCCTGGAATCGGCGCTGCACCTCAGCCCCGACTCCCCGGACCTGTGGACGGAACTTGGGCAGACCTACCGCGCGGCGTGGTTTTTCCGGCAGAGCCCGGAGTTGCTCCGCTCGGCGCTGCAGGCCTACGAGCGGGCGGCCACGCTGCATCCGCTGAGCGCCACGCCCCCCGCCGAACTGGCGCGCACGCTGGCGCTGGGCGGGCAGTACGCGCAGGCAGACCGGGCGTACCAGCGTGCGCTCGTGAACGATCCGCGCAACCCGGGTCTGCTGGTGGACCGCGCCGCCGCCCTGGAGAAACTCGGCCGGCCGGCCGCGGCCCTGGCGCTGTACCGCTCGGCCGCCCACATCAAACCGAACGAGTACTCGCAGGCCGCCGAGCAGCGGCTCGCGCCCGCCCGGGAGGCCCCATGACCACCGCCTCACTCCTGAACGGGGAGGCCAAGATCGCGCGGGCGCTGGAACGCGCGGCGCTGCTGGCCCTCTGCGCCTTCGTGGCCTGGGGGCCGCTCGCGCAGGGCAGCACCTTCGCGGGCGGCCGGGCCGGCCTGACCGTGCTGGGGCTCCTGACCGGCGGCCTGTACCTGGCCAGCGCCGTCCTGTCCGGGGAGCGCCGCCCCTGGCGGTCCCTGTGGGTGCTGACCCTGCTGGCCCTGCTGGCCTGGACGGCCCTGAGCGTATGGCAGGCGAGCTCCCGCGCGGTGGCGCTGCCTCAGGGCCTGCTGCTGGGCAGCGTGTTCCTCGCGGCGCTCGCCGCGCGGGGCCTGCTCGTGCCGGCGGGCCGCCGCGGGCTGTTCGGCGGGTGGCTGCTGCTGGTCGCCGTGACGATGGCGGCCTACGTGGCCGTGCAGCACGTCGCGGGCGGCTTCACCCTGCAGGTGGATCCGGACACGCTCAGCGGCTTTTACTACCACCCGAGCCATTACGTGGGTTTCGTGACCCTGGCCCTGCCGGTGTGCGTCTGGGCGCTGTTCGAGGCGCGCGGCTGGCTCCCCCGGGTGGCCGGGCTGATCGCCGGTCTGATCCTGCTGGGGTCGCTGCTGTACACCAACTCCTCCAGCCTGCCCACCGCCCTGCTCGCGGCTGCCACCGCCACCGTGCTCGCCGTCTGGCGCCGGCACCGGCGCCTGGGACAGGGGGCCGCGGCGCTCCTGCTGCTCGGCGTGCTCGCCGGAGGCTGGCTGCTGGCGACCGCGCCGGGCCGGCAGACCCTGGACAGCCTGATGGGCGGCATTCAGACCAAGAGCGTGGACGCCTTCCTCACCGAGCGTGGGAAGCTCTGGGCGATGGACGCCCGCGCCGCGCACGCCGCGCCGCTGACCGGCGTCGGCCCGGGGCACTTCGTGGCCTTCATCACCCGCTTCCGGCCGGAACGGGCCGAGGGCGGCAGCGACCTGGCCTTCAACTTCGTGAACTACGCCCACAACGACTACTACCAGCTCGCCATCGAACTCGGCTGGCCGGGCCTGGGCCTGTACGCCCTGCTGCTCGTCCTGACGCTCGCCGCGGCGCCCCGGCAGGACCCGCTGGGCGCCTCACTGCTGGCCGGGCTGGGTGCCGTGTGGCTTTCCGGGATCTGGGACGCGCACGCCACCGTGGTGCCCGGCACCATGGCCTGGACCTGGGTGGCCTGCGGGCTGGTCGCCGCGCGCAGCGTGCGCGTGGAGCAGCCGCACGCCGTTACCGAGCCCGCGCTCCGTCCGGTCCTCCCTGGCCCGGCGCCGGACGTTCTCCCGCCCCCGCAGGCCCACGCCTTCCGGGCCTCCGCCGACCCTTCCCGCGCCCTGCCCGGAGGCCCGCCTCATGCATGACCGCACCTCGACCGACATGATCGACCTGACCCGCAGCCTGCAGGCGCTCCGGCAGTCCGCGTGGGCCATCCTGCTGTGCGCCCTGGCGCTGGGCGCCGGCGCCTACGCGTACTTCAAACGTCAGACGCCGATCTTTCAGGCGAGCACCATGATCGTCTCCACCGGCAGCCAGACCGGGAACCAGACCGTGAACCAGACCCTGGTGAGCGCCCCGCCCCTGCCGTCCGGCGCGCTGAAAGGCGCGCTGCTGAACTTGGACGTCCTGCGGGCCATCAACACCGGCCTGGACGGCCTGCAAGGCCTTGACCCTGCCATTCGCGTGGCGCTGCAGCGCAAGCTGCTCGGCGAGGCCGCCGCCGGGCGGTCCAGCACCCTGCGCGTGAACGGCGAGGTGGACCTGTACGGCAACGGCATCTACACCATCAGTGCCCGGCACACCGATCCCGGCGTGGCCGCGCAGCTCGCCAACCTCGCCACGGAGGCCATCATCGCCTGGGACACCCGGCGCGGCCTGGTGAAGGTCACGTCCGCCCGGCAGGCACTGGAGGTGCAGCTGCGGGACACCGAACGTCGCCTGGCGCTGCTCGGCCCGGTGGGTGCGCAACCCACCCGCGAGCAGGCCACCCTGCTGAACCAGCAGGCGGTGCGCACCAACGACCTGAACAACCTGCGCGCCCTGGAACGCGCCGTGGTGGGCTCGCTGTCGCTCGTCGCGCAGGCGGTCACGCCCCTGAAGCCGGTCTCCCCGCGCGCGGGGCGCAACGCGGTCCTGGCGGGCCTGTTCGCGCTGCTGGCGTCCTCGGTGCTGGTGCTGGTGCGGTCCTCGCTGTCGCGTGTGGTGTCCTCCGACCTGGACCTGCACGGCATGCAACTGCGTCTCCTGGGCGAGATTCCCCGTTTCCGCACCGCGAAGAAGGGCCAGTCGGTGCTGGCGATGCTGCACAAGGGCCAGGGCGCCGACAGCGTGGCGTTCCTCGCCAGCAACCTGCGCGGGCGCCTGGGGCAGGAAGCCCAGGACCGCGGGCAGGACGCCCGGACCCTGATGGTCACGTCCCTGCTGCCCGGTGACGGCAAATCCACCCTGGTCGCCGCGCTGGCCGGCAGCTTTGCGGCCTCCGGGCTGCGCACCCTGCTGATCGAGGCGGACGTGCGACACCCGACCCAGCGCGCCCTGTGGGGCCTGGCCGCCGAGACGGCCACCTGGGTGAACCTGCCGATGGCCGCGCCGTTCCCCGGTGAGGAGGCCCGCGACCTGCAGGCCGCGCTGCGCAACCCGGAAGCGGCGCAGGCCCGGCGCCTGAGCGAGCACCTGCATCTGGTGGTCACGGCCGCGCACGAGGGCGCCACCCGCCTGCCCACCGAGGCCTTCCGCGCCGCGCTGCACACCTGGACGCCGCGGTACGACGTGGTGCTGGTGGACGCCCCGCCCGCCCTGGCGATCTCCGACCCGCTGGAGATGGCGTCCATGGTGGGCGGCGTGCTGATCGTCCTGGAACCCGGGAAGGCCAACCTGTCGGGCGTGCAGCGCCTGCAGGACGCCCTGGAGCTCGCCAACGCGAACGTGCTGGGCGTGGCGTTCAACAAGATCAACCCGCGCCGGATCACGACCGGGTACGGCTACGGGTACGGGTACAGCAGCCCGGCCCGTCCGGTGAAGGCATGAGTGCAGCCGGCCCGGCCCCAGCGGCGGGGCTGCTGCGCAACATCGCGGCGCTGTACGGCGTGCAGATCGCCACGTTCGTGCTGCCGCTGATCACCGTGCCGTTCCTGGCCCGCACCCTCGGCCCGCACGCCTGGGGCGCCCTGGCGATCGCGCAGGCCTTCGGCGGCCTGGTGGGCCTGCTCGTGGATTACGGCTTCGACCTGTCCGGCACGCGCGAGGTCGCCCGGGACCGCGACCACCCGCAGCGCCGCGCCGAACTGCTCGCCGGGGTGCTGGGCGCCCGGCTGGCCCTGATGGCCGTGGGTGTGGTCGTGACCCTGGTCGCCGGGCAGATCGTCCCGGCGCTGGGCGACCCACTCCTGCTGTGGGCCGCGGTCGCCTGGGGCGCGGCGCAGGCCCTGAGCCTGATGTGGTACTTCCAGGGGCTCGAGCGCGTCACGCAGGTGGCGGGGCTGGACGTCGCGGCGAAGGTGGCGGTCACGGCCGGCATTCTCCTGCTGGTCCGCCGCCCCGCCGACGCGTGGCTGGTGCCGGCCCTGGGGGCGGGCGCGGCGCTCGTGTCGAACGCCTACGCGCTGTGGCTCGCGCACCGGGACACGCCCTTTTGCCGCCCCACCTGGCGCGGCACGCGGCACACCCTGCGCCTGGGCTGGAGCATGTTCGTGTTCCGCGGGTCGGCCGCGTTTTACAGCACGGCCAGTGCCTTCCTGCTGGGCCTGTTCGTGCCCGCGCAGCTCGTCGGGTATTACGCGGGCGCGGAGCGCATCGCGCGGGCCGCCCAGGGGCTCCTGACCCCGCTGCACCGCGCGCTGTACCCGCGCTTCGCCCGGGCGGCCGGCGAGGGCCGCGCGGCCCTGCGCCAGCAGCTGCCCGGCGGGCTGGCCGTGATGGGCGGCGCGGGCCTGCTGCTGAGCGTGGGCACCGTCCTGGCCGCGCCGCTGCTGGTGGGCGTGTTGCTCGGCCCGGGCTTCGAGGCGTCGGTGGCGGTGCTGCGCGTCCTGGCGGCGCTGCCGGTGGTGATCGGCGTGAACATGGTGCTGGGCCTGTTCTGGCTGGTGCCGCTGGGCCTGGACCGGGCGTTCAACCTCACGGTGGCCGGCGGGGCGCTCGTGAACGCCGCGCTGATCCTGCTGCTCGTGCCGCCCCTGGGGCCGCTGGGCATGGCGCTGGCCGTGCTGTGCACGGAACTGCTGGTGGGCCTGGGCCTGTACGCCCAGTACCGCGCGTCCCGACGCTCCCGCACGCCGCACGCCGCGGCCCTGGGAGGCTGAAGGTGCAGCTCCGCCGCCGCGAAACGGACCTGTGGCTGCACGTGGGCCTGTTCAGCCTGTACCTGGGCACCTTCTCCGTGTTCGGATTTGCCCGCCGGCTCGATCCGTCGCTGGGCAGCGCCGCGCAGCTGGGCCTGCTGCTGCTCACCTGGCTGCTGGTGCTGTACGCCGTGTGGCGTTCCCGGCGGCTGCCGATGTGGGGCGTGGTGCTGCTGGCCCTGCTGCCGTACGCACACATGGTCTGGTTCACCGCGACCGGGGAGTCCACGGCCGGGGCGTTCTCGTACGTGTACAAGTTCAGCGGGTTCCTGATCGCGCCGTACCTCTGGCTGTGGGCCCGCAACAGGGACGAGGGGCAGATCGAACGGACCCTGATGGTGCTCGCCACGGTCGCCGCGGCGCGGGCTGTGCTGACCTTCGCCGTGCCGGGCCTGGCGCCGGGCGCCGGCAAGTTCGCGGACGATTTCATCGTGTACGAGTGGGTGGGGCCGCTGCCCCGCATCTTCTACCCGGGCATGGCCCTGGTGTTCCTGGGCCTGACCGTCTCCCTGCGGAACATCTTCCAGACCTCGGACCGGGCGCTGCCGCTGGAAGTGGCGCGGGCCCTGCTGTTCCTGACGGCGCTGTGCGTGAACATGTCGCGCGGCATGCTGATCCTGGCGGTGCTGATCGTCACGCTGCTGGTGCTGCTGAAGTTCTCCAGCGGCGCCGTCGCCGCCGGACGCAAGGGCCGGCTCGTGCTGGGTGCCCTGCTGACCCTGTCAGGCACGGCGCTGGTCGTCGTGGCGACGCCCCTGGCCGACACCGTCGCCAACGCCGCGGCCGGCTTCGGCGGACAGGAACGCTTCAGTCTCGACCAGAAGAACCTCGACTGGCGGGCGCAGCAGGTCTCGGCCGCCTTCCGGCTGGTGCAGACCCCGGAAGCGCAGTGGCTGGGCGTGGGCACGAACACCTTCATCCCCGAGAGCCTGGAAAACCCCCGGCTGGGTGAGGTCACGAACGAACTGCATTACTCCTACGACTCGGTCCGCTGGACCTTCGGCACGCTCGGCCTCATTCTGCTGATCACCTTCACCATGGCCCAGCCGCTGGCCCGCACCCTGCTGCTGCGGCCCGCCACGCCGCTGGTCCTGCCCGCCCTGCTGACCGGGGCGTTCATCGGCCTGGTCGGCCTGTACACCGTGGTGTTCACCACCACCGACTGGAGTTTCGCGCTCACCGTGTGCGGCGCGTACCTGCACGCCCGCTGTGACGCCCGGCGCGCCCTGCCCGCGCCAGCCCGGCCCCGCCGGGCCGTTCCCGCCCTGAATGGTCCCGCCCGGAGGTTCCCCGCATGACACCCCTGCCGTCCCCCACCCTGGCCCCCGCGCCCACCTCCGCCCCCGCTCCCCGCCCGCGCGCTTGGCCGTCGGTGGGCATCGTCGTCATCAACTACAACGGCTGGGCCCTCACGGACGACTGCCTGCGGTCCCTGGCCGCCCTGGACTACCCGGACGCGCAGGTGATCCTGGTGGACAACGGCTCCACCGACGACTCGCTGGCGCAGCTCCGCGCCCGGCACCCGGACCAGCCGGTCCTGACCATTCCCCGCAACGTGGGCTTCACCGCCGCGAACAACATCGGGACCCGCGAGGCGCTGCGGCGCGGCCTGGACTACGTGTGGCTGCTGAACAACGACACGGTCGTCCCGCCGGACGTGCTGCGCGAACTGGTCAAGGTCGCCGAGGACCACCCGCGGCTGGGCGCGGTCACGTCCGTGCTGTACCACCTGCGCCGTCCGGAGGAACTGCAGAGCTGGGGCGGCGGGTACGTGGACCTCTGGCGCGGCAGCGCGGCGCTGTTCGAATCTCCGGTGGACTGGGCGCGGCTGGACTTCCTGGCCGGCACCAGCCTGCTGGTGCGCACCCGGGCCCTGCAGGAGGTCGGCCTGCTCGACGAGCGGTACTTCATGTACTGGGAAGACGCCGACCTGTGCTTCCGGCTGCGGCAGGCCGGCTGGGGCCTGGGCATCGCCGAACGGGCCCGGACCTGGCACCTGGGCGCGGCGTCCATGGGCATGAGCACCATGACCGACAAGAGCACCGCGTACGAACTGCAGTTCACCAAGAGCGCCGTGCGGTTCTTCCGCCGGCACTCGCCGGTCCCGGCGGTGGCGCTGCTGGCCGGGCCCGGCACGTACCTCGTCAAGCGCGTGCTGCGCGGACAGTGGCAGCGCGCCGCGGCGGTCGCGCGGGGCGGCTGGCTGGCCGTCCGCCCCGACCCCCGCTGACCTCGCCACCGGCGTCAAGGAGGCACATGTACCGAGTCATGGGAGTGGACACCGAAGGCGACGTGGACTTCCGGGTGGTGCGAGGCCGCAACCTGTCTCTGTACCGGGCGCTGTCGGCTCACGCGCAGATCGTGGACCGGTTCACACCCGCCCTCAGCGGCATGCCCATGATGATGAACTACGCCTCCAGCTTCCGGCCGCATCCCTACCGCTGGAAGGGCGTCGCCAACCTGAACCCGCGCACCTTCCGCGTCCGCAGCGACCTGGCCCTGCGGCGCCTGAATGCCCGGCGCGGGCAGTTCGACGTGGTGCTGCAGATTTTCGGGATGTTCTCCGTGGCCGGGCACGGCTTTCCGGTAGCCCTGTACCTGGACAACACCATGGCCCTGACCATGCGGCACTACCCGCAGTGGAACCCCATGAGCGACCGCGAGCGGCGCGAGTGGCTGATCCTGGAGCGCGAGGCGTACCACGCCGCCGACCGGATCTTCGCGATGTCCCAGGCGGTGCACCAGTCCCTGCTCGACGATTACGGCGTGCCGGCCGACAAGGTCCTGACCGTGGGCGCCGGGGCGAACTTCACCATCGACCCGGACGGCAAGGACGCCTACGACCAGCAGACCGCGCTGTTCGTCGCGTACGAGTTCGACCGCAACGGTGGCCGGACGCTGCTGGACGCCTGGCGGCGCGTGCGGGCCGACCTGCCCGGCGCCCGGCTGCAGATCGTGGGGCCGCGGCGGCCGGTGGCGCTGGCCCTGCCGCCGGGTGTGGAGTGGTTCGGCCCGGTCCGGGACCGGGAGCGGCTGCGGTCACTGTTCCACGGCGCGACGGTGTTCGTGCTGCCCAGCGTGTTCAATCCCTTCCCTCACGTGCTGCGCGAGGCGATGGCGGTGGGCCTGCCATGCGTCAGCACCAACCACGTCGCGATTCCCGAGATCGTGATGGACGGCGTGACGGGCTCCCTGGTGGCGGTGGACGACGTGCCGGCCCTGGCCGGCGCGCTGACGGAACTGCTGGGGCAGCCGGCCATGGCCCGGCAGTACGGGCAGGCAGGGCTGGAGGCCGTGTCGCACGCCATGTCGTGGGATCAGGTGGGCGCCCTGGTGGCCGATCAGCTGAAGGTGCTCGCCGCGCAGCCTTGAACGGAAAGCCGCAAAGCGGCCCCCGCCCGGTGAGGGGCGGGGGCCAGCAGGTCAGGCTCCAGTGACGGTGCGGGGGGTTACTGGCAGGTGACGGTGACGCCGGTGCCGGTGTTGCCGGAGCAGGTATTGCTGGTGCCGGAGTACACGATGGCCTTGCTCACGGCGCTGAAGCTGTTGGTGGTGAAGGTGTTGTTGTTGTTGCCGGTGTTCGCGGCGTAGATGCCGGTGCTCATGCCGCTGAAGGTGTTGCCGCTGAAGGTCGTGCCGTTCACGTACAGGTCGAACATCACGCCCATCTCGCCGGCAGTGGCGAAGGTGTTGCCGGTGAACTTGTTGCGGGAGGCGTTGCGGTTGAAGATCACGCTGGTCCGGGCGCTGCCCTGGAAGGTGTTGTTGGCGACGGTGTTGTCGTTGCCCATCAGGCGCATGCCCACGAAGGAGTTGCTGACCTTGTTGTCGCTGATGGTGATGCCGCTGGGCACCGGGCCGCTGCCGTGCGCCTGGAGGCGGATGGCGTCCTCGTAGCCGTAGGGGGGCTGCTTGCCGCTGCTGGCGCCGAAGGTGCCGTAGGTGGTGTTGCCGCTGACCCGGCCGCCGATCACGCTGCTGATCTGCAGGGCGGTGGAGCCGTACTGGTGGGCGCCGGAGAAGCCGCGCACGGTGTTGTTCTCGATCACGCCGTTGCTGACCTGGCTGACGCCTTTTTCCGGGAGGGGCATGATCTTGATGCCGTCGGTGGCGAAGCCGTCGAGGTTGTTGCCGCGGAACACCACGTTGGAGGCCCCTTCGGTCTTCATGCCGGTGTTGCCGATGGCGCTGACCACGTTGTTCTCGATCAGGTAGTCGCCGCCGAGCTGCCCGAGCAGGCCGATGCCGCCGGTCAGGACGGTGCTGCCGTGACCGGTGATGCGGTTGCCGCGCCAGGTCTGCTTGCTGGACGCGGAGCTGAACACGCCGTGGTACTTCACGCCGGAGACGGTGTTCGTGCTGACGGTGGTGCCGCTGGTGTTCTCCACGTACACGCCGCAGCCGCCGAGCTGGCTGATGGTGTTGCCGTCCACGACCGCGCCGCTGCCGCCGCTGACGCGCACACCGTCGATCCAGCCAGTGCCTTCACCGGCGCCGATCACGGTGAAGCCGCGCACGGTGGTGTTGGTGGTGTTGGTCAGGTGCAGCAGGGCCGCGCCGGTAAAGCCGCTCTTGGCCTTGATGGTGGCGCCCTGGCCGACGTAGGTCAGGCCGCTGACGCCGCTGAAGGTCACGGCGCGGCTGATGAGGTACGTGCCGGACGGGAAGATCAGTGACTTGCCGCTGCTGGCCGCTTTCTGCAGGGCGGCGGTGTCGTCGGTCACGCCGTCGCCCTTCGCGCCGAAGGTCTTCACGTCCACCGCGTCGGTGGGGGCCGGAGCAGGCGTGGGGGTCGGCGTCGGAGTGGGGGTCGGGGTGGGTTCAGGCGCGGGCGCCGGAGCGGTGGTGGCGACCGGGGTCAGGGTCAGGTAGTCGATGTAGGCGTTGCGGTCACCGCCGGCGCCACTCAGGTCGTTCACGAACACGGCGCTCAGCACCTGCCCGGCGGTGAGGCTCAGGTCGCCCAGGGCGAGGGGGGCGTAGGTGAGGCTGGTGATTTCCACGCGCTTGCGCTCGGTGCCGTTCACGCGGATGCTGAGGATGACGTTGCCCTGGTACGCGGTTTCGCGGGCCTGCAGCGCGGCTGTGAAGGTGCCGGTGCTGGGGACCGTGAAGGTCGCGGCGTTCCCGTTGCCCAGCAGAGTCACGGTCTGCTGGCCTTCGGCTTTGGCGTCGTACTCGGTTCTGCCGCCACTGGCGACGCCGGGTTGCACCTTGATGGGCGTGGTGGACTCGGCGTTGATGGTGGGGCTGCTCACCGTGGTGTCACTGGTGGGGGCGGTGACCTGGTCCTGGGCGGGGGCGGGGGTGCCGGTTCCGCAGGAGGCGAGCAGCAGGGCGGTACCGAGGAGCGCAAAGCGGAGGGCGGCGGGGCGGGCGGCGAAGCGGTGAGACACGTGTTTCTCCAGAGCTGCAGGGTGCAGGGCGGGCATGCGGTGGTGCATGCACGAGCGGGGTCGACAGTGAGGATGAACGGCGCGTGGGTGCGCCGCTGGGCCAGGGCGTGCTGGTCGGGTGGATCTGACCGGCTGCTGATGGTGAATTTAATCTGGCCTTATGGAGACCGTAATAAAGAATTTCACTTCCCTTAATCTGAGTAACTCATGTGAGAAGCTCAAAGCAATCTTGGACTGTCTTCAGCCCTGTCTAGACAAATTGTCTCTCATGCTCGACAAATCCAGAATTTCGTGGTTGCAGCATGCGACAACATCCAGGCGGGAGGGAATCCCTCCCGCCTGGACGGCATTTTTCGTTGGTCGCCTACGCTTTTTTGACCCTGGGAATGGCCCCTACTCCTTCCCAGAGTATGTCCAGAGCGAGCTCCAGCTCAGTTGCGCGGAGTCAGTGGGGTCACGGCCTGTTCGGTCATGGCCTGCAGCCAGTTCACCGGCAGAGGATCATCCAGACTGGCCACAAGATCCTTCGGCGCACTGGTCTGCAATTCATCGGGCGCGGATACCGTCGGCGTGGGCGCGGCCTCACTGACCACAGGCGCCGCCGCCGCAGACACGGGCGTCGTATGGTTCGCCATTTCCCCACTTCCCCTATGCAGGTCCAGGGGCCTGGGAGCACTCACGGGCGCCGCGGCGGCTGGGGTCCGTGCTGGTGAGCTCAATGCCGCCACAGCCTCTGCCGGGTTCAGGGGAGGGCCGCGCAGGGTGACGGCGAAGTCCGCCACGAACTGTGTGTTGCCCGGCGAGGCCTGCAGCGCCTCTAGCACCCGCGGGGTGACCAGCCGCCCCACCCCGGCCATCATTCGGGCGATGTCCAGCGTGGCGGTCGGCCGGTCCATGGCACTTTCCGGAATGATGTACCCGGCGGCCCGCGTCAGCCTCAGGACCACTTTCCGCGCCTCACCCGTGATGGGCCGGGCGCCCGCACTGTCCGGGGCGGGCGTGACCGCTGCCGAGCCGGGGGGGCCCCCGGGCCGGCTGGGCTGACCGTCCACCGCCGGAACCTGCGCCGCTGCGGTGCCTGCCCTGGAGGTGGAGGCGGGCGTCTGCTCCTGGGCAGGGACCGCAGCTTTCGGGGCGTCCCCGGGCCCGGCTGCCGGGGGCAGCGTCAGCACCTGCGCGCGCAGCTCGGCCATGCCGGCCAGCGGCGTGCGCTGACTGACAGTCACTCGCTGAAAGCCGACCACGGCACCCAGGCCCGCCGCGCAGACCGCGAGCACGATCATGCCGTCGGAGACCGTGCGGGCGAGCGCCGGCCGGAGGGCCAGGGCGTTGCGCATCCGGTCCAGCGGCGTGGCGGTCACCACTGGGCGGGTCACCGCCGGCACCCGCTGCGCGTTCAGTTCCTTCAGATCGGTTCGGTTGACATTACGGTCCATGCGGGTCACCTACAGAGGTGCGGGTACCGGGGGCGGTCACGGCGTCCCCCCAGGGTAAGGGCTGGGCGCCCACGGCCGGAATGACGATCCGTCATTCATGCACCGCCCTTCACGCGCTCAGGTGCGGGACGCGGCCGCCGTCCGGGCGCGGCGGGCGCCGCGACTCCATTCGATGCTGGGTCGCTCGACCGCCCGGTATGCCAGGGTCGAGACCGGAATCACTGCAGCTGCGGTCAGCAGCAGCAAGGAGCCCAGGGGCAGGTGCGTGCCCAGGCCGTACAGGAAAGCCAGCAGCACCACGCCGTGGTAGAGGTACAGGCTGTAGGAGATCCGCCCCAGGAACTGCAGGACGGGCCACCGGGAGAGTCGCAGCAGGCGCGGGGAGTGCGCGAAGACCAGGACCAGCATCAGCGCGCCCGGCAGGATCAGCAGGTCGCCCACCCGTGAGGTCACGCCCAGGTGCGCCATCAGCGGCTGGCCGTACGTGAACGAGATCAGCCCCACGCCGATCAGGGCGCCCTTGCGGGCGGGACCGAGCGCCGCGTACCACGCGCCCACCACGCCCCGGTGCCGGGCCATCAGCGCGCCCAGCGCGAAGAAGATCAGGTAGTGCAGGGTGTTCAGGTAGGGCGTCAGGACGAACGCCGCGTGCGGAGCCCGGTGAAGGAGCAGGTGGGTCACGGCGTTCGCCCCCAGGCTCAGCAGCAGGCCGCCGACGATCACGTGCCGAGCGCGGCATCGCACGATCAACAGGTACAGCACCGGGAAGATCAGGCTGACCTGCATTTCCTGCACCAGTGACCACAGCACGAAATCGTACGGTTCACTGTTGGGGTTGCCGATCACCAGCACGTGCTGCAGAAAGGTCTGCAGGTCCGGCGGGTGCTGCCACAGGGTGTTCACCCAGGCACCGTACCCGGGCAGGGCGTGCCCGCCCAGGGTGTCTGCCAGGCCGATGCTGACCAGCACCGCCACGAGATACGGCGGGTACAGTCGCCACAACCGGCGCCGCACGTACGTGCCGTAGGTCATGGGCCGTCCGGCCAGCATCAGGTACAGCACGAAGCCGCTGAGCAGGAAGAACACCAGCACCGCCTCGGACCCGGCAAACAGCAGGAAGGCCGGCGTGAGCCTCAGCGCTCGCAGGACCTCCTGCAGGGCCGCGTCGTGCGGACTGAGGCTCTGGTGCACCAGCAACGTCAGGTGAAACACCACGACCGACAGCGCCGCCAGACCGCGCAGGGCGTCCAGGGCGCTGTGGTGCGGGGCGGGCGGCGCGGCGGGTTCGGAAACTGGGGCGGACGGGAGACCCTGAGTGGGAACGGTGCTGAGCATCGGTGCACTCCTTTCAGACAGAGATGACAGGATCAGGCCCTCATCCTCCCTCATCCGCGAAGGACGTGTGGGCGCACCTTCACCTGACCACCCGTTGCTCTTCCGGCCCGTGGAGAGCCGGTGCAGGTCGGAGCGGCAGTCCCGGCCAGGGAGAACAGGGATGTGATGGGCGTGCCGAGGAGCGGCCGAACCTCCTGGTCGGTGGCAAACTCCCAGCGCCGCCCCGAGGCAAAGCAGAACGTGAAGGACGCTTGTGCGTGAGTCAGGTGCCAAAGCCGAAGCGCTGCGGGTGAAGCCCCCGCCCGGCAATGGATACTCCCCAGGTTTGTGCCGGCGTACACCAGGGGAACAGTGCCGATTGCTACGGCGGAAACCCCCGTCATTGGGTGACGCCGGCAATCGCGTTCGGCAGGTGTCTAAGGTACGTGGGTGATGGTTCCGAAAGTCGGCGCACATGGACCGGGGGATGGTTGTGGGGTCTCGGGCAGGCCACATGCCAGGCTGAGCATTCCAGCCGGCAGGCCCACCCACGATCAAAAAATCTGTCAAGTAACGAAATGTCAGTAGTGTAGGATGAGCGCCAATGACCACGCCCACGCCACGGCGCCGCCGGCTCCAGGCCCAGGATCGCCGCACCCAGATCCTCGACCAGGCCGCCGCGCTCTTCATCGAACGCGGCTTCGAAGGCGTGAGCATGGCCGACATCGCCCTCGCCCTGCACACCTCCCGGCCCACCATCTACACCTACTTCCCGTCCACTGAAGCGATCCTCGCCGAACTGCTCGACCGCCGCCTCGAACACCTCCCAGAGCGCCTGGCCCAGCACCTGCACACCGAGGACCTCACAGCCTTCAGCGAACTCTTCCAGGCCATCTTGCAGGAGAGCGAACTTCTCAAGCTCCTGCACAGCGGCGGCGGCCCGCAGTTCCGCAGCCGCCGCGCCGAATTCCTCAGCGCCCTGCAAAGCCGGCTGAACCTGGAGCAGCTCCCCGGCCTGAAAGGCGAGACGCTGAACGCCCACCCACTGCTCCTGCCGCTGCTGCTCGACCTGATCACCCAGGTGGCCTACCGCCAGGTCACGGACCCCGCCCCCGATCCGGACGGCCTGCTCCCACTGCTCAACACCTTCATCCGTGGCGGAGTGCACGCCGTTGCCGCTCACGACCCTCACTCCTGACCGGGGCAAGACTCAGGGCGTCCAGTGCATCACCACATTCAGAGTGTCGTCGCCCACCTCATGAAACCCCAGGCGCCTGTACAGCCGCCGGGCCGGCGAATCCGCGCGCACGTGCAGCCGCACGCCGCCCGGGCCGCACGTCGCCTGCACGGCCCGCAGGGCCGCACTCCCGACGCCGCAGCCCTGCCAGGCCGGCAGAACAGCGAGATCGACCACCAGCGTGATCTCCTCCTCTTCGGCGAGCAGCAGCATGCCGACCGGCCCAGCTGCCCCCAGCAGGATTAGGCGGCGGGCATGCGGATATCGGGCCGCGTACCCGGCCGCCCGCGCCCGGTACTGAAGGTCGAGCAGGACGCCCCGCTCCGGCAGGCCCTCGAAATCCACCTGCGTCTCCGCGTGCAGCGTCCGCAGGAACATCTCGTCCTCCGACGTGGCCGCCCGCCACAACCGTGACGGGTTGACCGGGTGCCCGGGTTCAGGCATGCAGGTACGTGTACAGCCACCCACTGCGCAGGTCCTCGCCCCGGTGCAGCCCGGCCGGCCCGTCGGCCAGCGGCTTGTCCGGCAGTCCGCCACCGCGACGCCAGAGGGGCGTCCCCGCCAGCCCCGACTCGTTCGCCCGCAGCGGCCCGCGGGCACCAGGGACAGCCGCGTGCATCAGCCCGCTGTACTGGGCCAGCGCCCCGGCCGTCGCCGGCAGTGACGACAGCCCGGCAACCATCCAGCGCCCGGCGTCAAAGCCCAGTTGCGCCCCCGGGTGTCCGGCGTCGTCCCCCAGCGCCGCGCTCGCCAGGCCGTCCGCTCTGGAGGGTGCGGCCAGCACCGACGGGACGCCCGCCAGCCCGGGCGCCGTGAGCCCTCCTTTTGTCACGCTCAGCCCGGCCTGCTGCAGGGCCAGGATGACTTCCGCGCCCTGACCGCTGGCAAGCACGTGCGCCGCCCGCGCGCCGCTGACCCGGACGGCGTCGACCGCGCCGGCCACGTCCGGTCGGCGCGAGGCGAACACCGTGGAACCGGCCAGCGTGCCACCCGCGGCCGTGAACCCGGCGCTGAAGGCATACGGAAGATCGTACCCGGCCTCCACATCGGACATCAGCAGGTGAACGGCCGCGCCGGACGCCGAGCGCGCCAGCGCCTGCCCGTGGCCCCACTCGGCCTCCCAGGTCCGCAGGGAAAGCGTCACAGTCAACGGCGCCGGACGGTGCGTGCCCGGCAGGAGCGCGCCAAGTTCCGCGGCCAGGACCGGGACCGGCCGGGCATGCAGCAGTCCGGCCAGCGCGGCTGCCAGCCCGTCGCCCAAGAGAATCAGCGCCTCACAGCCGTCGTCCAGGGCCGCCTGCGCGGCCTGCGCGGCCTCGCGGGGCAGCGGGCCGGTGGAGTAGGTCCGCAGCTCAACCGCCTGCCCGGGCGCCCCCGCCCGCACGCCCCGCGTGAAGGCGGCCCCCAGGTCAGGGTAGAGGCTGCGGGCGGGCAGGACCAGCCCCACACGCAGCGGCAGCCGCGGGGTGGCGGAAGGGGCCGCGAGGGCCGACGGGGCACCACCGGTCACGCTGAGAGCCCCCAGGGCGGCCAGCGTCTTGAGCAGGCCCCGCCGGGTGGGCGGGGTGGGGGCGGCAGAGTCAGGCAGGTCGGTCATGGAAGGCCTCCACGGACAGCCGCAGGGCAGCTCTCCGGTCGGAAATGTGCGGGCGCGCGGGCGGTCAGGAACGCGGCGGGAAGACGCCCTGCAGGGCGATGATGAACGTCAGCATCAGATATGGCGCCTGGTTGTTGTGAGGCTGGTTGCCGCCAGCGAGGTTCACTGCGCCGGGATGCATCGCGACGTTGGCCGCGCCGGCGTACGGCGTGAGGTTCACGCCCCGGGCCAGCGCCTTCCCGGCAGGCACGGCACTCTCAGCCGGATCGGGCAGACCCCGCACCTGGTGGGTGTGCGCCGGCATCTCTGTGGACAGCAGGGTGACGCTGTCGCTGCCCCCCGGCTCGCCGAGCGGCCGGAGCGAGAGACCTGGGCCCTGTCCCTGATGGACGGGCACGCGGTTCCGCAGGTCCGGCAGGGCGAAAGTGGTGCGGCCGTCGCCGCCGTAGGTGGTGCCGAGCAGACTGAACAGCGCGGTGTTCTGCGAGATCGGGAGGATCTGGCCATCACACCTGGCCCAGCCCGTCGGGGCGAAATTTCCGGCGAACAGACGGATCTCTCCAACAAATGGGTCCATGACTCGGTCCTTTAGGCCTGGCTCGGGAAGATCCCGTACAGGGAAATGATGAAGGAGAGGGGCAGATAGGGAGCCATATTCTCGTGCGGCTGGCTGCCTCCGGTCCCGCCCAGAGCGGCCGCGTTCATCGCCATGACCGGCATGTCGTCCAGATACGCCTGCCCGGCCGCCGGGCGAGCCAGGACCCGGCCCTGCGGCGCACCGCTGGTGGCCGGCGCTCCGCTGGCCATCAGCGCATGGGAGTGTGGGGGCAGCTGAGCCTGCGTCAGGGTGACGGTCTCGACGCCGCCCACAGCGCCCATGGGGTAGGGAGTCTGAATTCCAGGCCCCTGACCCTGATGCAGCGGAGAGCGGCCGCGCAGGTCCGGCAGGGCGAATGTCGACTGCCCGTCGCCACCGTAGGTCGTCCCGATCAAGGTGAACAGGACGTCATTTTCGGAGATCGGCAGAAGCTGCCCGTCACAGAAGGCCCAGCCGGCTGGGGCAAAGTTTCCGGCGAACATGCGGATCTCACCGACGTAAGGTTGGCCCATATCAATTCCTTGAGGGGAAGATCCCCTGCAGCGCGATGATGTAATTCAGGACCAGGTAAGGAGGCCGGTTCTCATGGGGTTGACCGCCGCCGACGGCCTGAATGGACGATGAGTTCAACGCCACGCTGCCCGCACCATCCGTGTACAAGGCGACCTCACCTGTCGCGGCGAGGACGTTCCCGGCTGGGCCGATGGCGCTGCCGGGGCTGCTGCTGGCGTTCAACGCGTGATTGTGCGCCGGCACCTCGTTGGTATTCAGCGTGTGTAATTCCTGGCCGGCCATCTGCCCTGGGTAGGGACCGCTCGCATGCATCGGCCGGCGCCCCCGCAGGTCTGGAAGGGCGAAGTTTGTCTGCCCGTTCCCGCCATACGCCGTGCCAAGCAGGGAAAACAGCGCCTGATTCTGGTTGATGGGCAGCAGCTGGCCGTTACACATCGCCCAGCCTTTGGGCGCGAAGTTGAAGCTGGTAAGGCGGATTTCCGCCAGGAAGGGTTCAGACATGCCGGTCTCCTGAAAACTGAGGTCGGTCCCGGCCGTTCACGGCAGGGTGCAGGTGCCGTTCTGCGGATCGAGGGGGGCGCTGCGGATTCGTGCAGTGGAGGGAGAGTTCGCCGCCTGAATAAAGCTGATCGCTCCGGCATCGCTGGTGTTCGTGATACCGGGCAGCACCAGGACGCTGCCTGGGCGTTTCCGCAGCGCGAACCCGCTCAGGCTGGACCCGGCTGCGGCCTGGACGTTGTTGGCCGCGGCATTCAAGCAAAGGGTACTGGTGTCGGTGGTGTTGATGCCGGCCAGCACCGACACGCCGTCCCGGCCATTCCCAGCCGGACTGGCCACGGTATTGCGCTGCAACGTCACGTCCAGCCGGCCGCTCCCAGCCTCGCCCGCCGACAGGCTGATGCCGTACGTGCCGAAGGACGTGACCTGGTTGTCCGTGACGCTGAACACGCCATTGCCCGGACCGGCCTGGGAGAGGGTGATGCCATTGCCTGTGCCGGTCGTGGCCATGCTGAAGGTGTTGCTCGTGATCTGGCCGCGGTCGGTGGCACCGGCACTGCGATTCTGGGCACTGTAGACGAGCCCGCCACCTCCGACTGTTTGAGTAAAACTGCTGGATTCGATGGTGTAGTCGTTCGTACCGCTTCCACCAGGACTGAGGAGCAGGCCTGTTCCGTTGTTCACGAAGCTGCTTTGTAGTACAAGCAGATTGAGGCGACCAGTGGAAACGGCTGGAAGCTCGTACGCCAGCCCGGTGGCACTGTTCTGAACCTTCACGTCGATAAGCTTCACGTCCAAGAGGCCGTTTCCTGGCTCGAGGCGGTAGCCTGCACCTCCAGTGGACTGCACCGTTCCGCCAGAACCCACCGTTCCCGCACTGCGGACCGTGAAGTTCCCCGTGAGATTGGACAGCAGGACGCCGGGAACCCCGCCCGTGCTGGCTGCATCGACACTGTTGATGTCGGCGAGAATCTGACCGCCGCGCAGATCAAGCGCTGGGCCCGCCGTGGCGCGCACCACATCAGCCAGCAGGGTCAGCTGGCCGACATTTGCTCCCATGACCCCGCCAGTGGTGCCAGTGATGCTGACCCCCTGGACCTTGTTGCCGGTCGCCAGGGTGAGTCCCACGCCCGCTGGGTTGTTCAGCGCACTGGATTGCGGCCCGAAGGGCACAATGAGTGTGGAGCCGGCGCGAAGCTCTGCTCCCTCTCCGAGCAGACGCTGATTGTCCTTCAGGGCCAGAGCACCGTTCATACCGCCCGTGCCCCTGAACAGGTAGAGGGTGTCACCGATCGCTGAGGCGCTTTGCAGGCTCGCCACCGTGTTGAACGGCGTGTCCTGGCGGCCGTCCCCGCCGGCCGCGGCCGTGTCTCGGGCGAACCATACGCGTCCACTGACGCTCACCGGGGCAGTCTGCACCGGACTGGTGCAGCCGTGTCCGTCGGAGACGGTGTACTTCAGCTGGTCGGTCACAGCGGGCGCGCCGTCCCCGACCTTGGAGGTGAACGTGAAGGCCCCATCACCTGACATGTTCAGCTGGCCGCCACGGGCAGTGCCCTGACCAGCGAACGTCAGCGTGGTCGCTGGCCCGGAGGGCGTGGTGGGGTAGGCGGCGTAGTACTGTCCCAGGCCGGTTTCGGTTGGAACGGGGTAGTTGACATTCCCGGGCGTGAAGTAGGAAGACGGCAGGGCCTTCAGGGCGACGTCGCCGCCCAGGTGGGTCAGGCGGCCGTTGCCGGGGGCGCCGGCGGTGGTGGCCGAACCGATGAATACCGCGTTGCTGCCGGCGTAGGAGGTGCCGCACAGTAGCGCCACCTGCGCGCCGCCCAGCGCCGTGGCGCGGGCCTGGACGGTCCCCAGGGCCTGTTCCTCGGGGCTTTCGGTCACGCGGGTCACGCTGTCGTCGGCCACGGCGAAGGTCATGTTGAAGGAGTACGGGTCGTCGGCCACGCTGGCCTGGAGCGGGAGTTTCAGCCCGATGGTGACCACGCCGGCGTAATCGTCTGCGGCCGGAGTGGCAGGCAGGGCGCGGCTGGCAGTGTTCACGCGGTGGCGCACCACGTACCCGAAGGGGAAGGCGCGGGTCACGCTGCCGGCCGTGAGGGGCTGAACCTCGTCCTCCGCGAAGACCTGCAGGTCCTCCCCGCCGGGCAGCAGGGTGGGGCGTTCGGTGCCGCGGTCGAACATCAGTCCGGCGGTGGGGGTGATGGTCGTGGCGGCGCTGGCGTCAGCGGGGGAGCCGTCGTATTTCAGCAGGGCGCTGTAGGGCGTGTTGGGCACGGTGCCGGCAGTGCTGGCCGCGACCAGCGTGAGGTTCTGCCGGGCGGTGGGGTACGCGGCGCCGCTGCCGTCGGCGTTGCGGACGAGGAAGGTGGCGTACAGGTACCGCACGCCGTCCACGCCGCGGGTGCCGGTGGTGAAGGTGCCGTGCGACAACACTTTCAGCTGCACGCTGCTGCGGTCGGTCAGGGCGGCCGGGCCGAGCGCCCCGGAACTCGGGACGGCCACCTTCAGGCCGGCCGGGTCGGTAAGGCCGCTGAAATTCACGGTGACGGTGCCCAGGGCCTTGAGGTCACTGCGGGCGGGCGGGGGGACGGTGCCGCTGGTGGGCGGCGGGGGCGTCGCTGGGACCGGGGCGGGGGCAGGCGCCTGGAAGCAGGCGGACAGCAGCAGGGCGGGCAGCAGCGCACTCAGGCGCAGGGCGGCCTTCGGGTGGGTGGACCGTGCGGGGCTGGTCATGGGCAGCTGCTCCCTTTCACGAGGTACGTGGCGGCGGGGTCGCCCGCCTGCCCGGCGATGCGGACTTCCGGAATGCAGCGGGCCGGGACGGCGCCGGTCACGCCGGCCGGATAGCTGCTGCCCGGCAGGACGTTCACCTCGGTGGCGCCGGCCAGGGCGGCCCGGGCGTTCACGGCGGCGTTCCCGAGGGCCTGTTCGTCCAGGCTCTGCGTGACCCGGGTCACCTCGTCCTCCACGACCAGCAGCACCATCCGGAACCCCCATGGGTCGCGCTTGGAGCCCTGGGAGGGCGTGCGGGCGGGGTCGTCCGGCTGGAGGGGCAGGCTCACGGAGAAGGTCACGCGGCCGTCGAACTGAGCCGGGGCGGGGCTCGCGCTCAGGGTGCGGCCACCGGACAGGGTGCGCACCACGAACCCGTACGGCAGGACGCTGTTCACGCCGAGCTGCGCGTACGTGAGCGGCTGTCCTGCCGGGTCGCGCAGCGCGCCGGGGGCCACCTCGCTCTCGGGGTACACCTGCAGGTCCTCCCCGCCCGTCGAGAGGACCGGTGCGGCGCGCAGCGGGTCCATGCGCATGGCGTGCGTGGGCAGGAAGGTCCGGGCCAGTCCGGCTTCGGCGGCCGCGCCGCCGAAGGTGGTGACGGCGCGGAAGGCGGTGCCGTCCAGCGTATCTCCGGCGTTCACGGCGATCAGCGTGATGTTCTTCCGAGGCCGGGCGGCGGGGGTGCCGTCACTGTCGGCGTTCCGGACGCGGTACGTGGCGCTGACGTACCGGCGGCCGTCCACGCCGCGGGTCCCGGTGTTGAACACGGTCAGCGTGAGCGGCTCCAGCTGCAGGCCGCCCGCCTGGTGGGTGGTCGCCTGCGGGGTCAGGCCGGCGGTCGGCTCCAGGGTCCGGAGGGACGTGGCCGGGGCGTCGGTGCCGAGCCCCTGCAGACTGACCTCGACCAGACCGATGACCTGAGGTCCGGGGGCGGGGGCGGGTGCCGGGCGGGGGGCGCCGCAGGCGACGAGGGGCACCGTCAGGCACAGGCTGAGCAGCCAGACGGGCCTGCGGGGGCGATGCGCACGCGGGAGGGTCGTCATGAGGACTCCTTGCGGGATGCGGGGGAAGTCGCCCGGGGGCGCGTGACGGGGCTCAGGCAGGCTGGGAGGAAGGATCGTTGCGGTGGCCGCCCGGGCCGACTGGCACGCTGACGGCCAGGGTCAGGGCGTGCCAGGTGCCCAGACTGGTGAGCTGCGGGGCGCAGTAGGGGCGCTTCACCCGCTGTGCGGGGGTGGGCTGGTGGGCAGGGGTCGGCTGCATGGCACCTCCAGAAGTAGGTGGGGTCTGAGAACGGGGAGACGAAGCGGCGGGCGCGGAGGGGCGACTGCTGGGTTCCTACTCTGAGGAGTTTATGAAGTATATCTCGTTTCCTGGCCTCATGAGAGCTCAGACGGATGGGTTCCATGTCAGGGCAGTCGTTCAGTTCGGATGGCCAAAGGGACCCTGCAGAACCATCACCTTCTCCTACATGAACCTCACATGGCGTCCTTAAAGCAGAGGGAAACGAAGAAGGTTGTCTGGAAAGGGTTTTTCCGCTTAAGGCCGATGCGGGAGACAGCCGATGAGATGCCGTACGGGTCCAACAGACACGTGCAACCCCCACTTCGAGCTCAGTCCTGGCTGCATGGAAAGGATCTTTATCTATTCATCAGATTCGGTGGCCGTCTTTTTCCAGCTCCAGAGCACAATGCCAGACGACGATCACTCCTGACCTGACTGAATAGCTCTTCTTACCGCAGCCTGTCAGATTGCCTGAATCCGCTGCCCGCTGCTGATGCGGTTCGCCGCCCTGCGGTTTCGTCCAGGGGGGCACTTTTCGTCTTCTGCTCCCGACTGCCGGATGCCCTGAGTGGCCGTAAGGAGCGGCTGAGCCGCACGATCCTACGCTGAGCGCACTATGGAATGCGCCCTGAACCTGCGGAACAAAAAGAGCCTGATTCTGACGGCCATTGCCGCCGCGACGTTCATGACGAGCTGTGGTGGCGCGGGAACGCCGGCGCCGCAGGCAGCGTCGGCGGCGACCAGCACCACCCAGCCGATCAACTGGGCCACGCCGCCCCTGGTGATCCTGTCGCGGGACGGCCAGCAGGCCCTGAACCTGCTGCGCAGCGCGGGCAGCACGGACTACACCGAGAACGATTACGTGAATGTCGTGGTGACGACGCCGCTGCCGGGCGAGTACCGCCGCCGCGTGCAGAGCCGGCCGCAGGTGTTGGGAATGCACGAATGGGTGAACGACACCATCACTGACCTGCACGCGCCCATCCAGGCCCACTGGGTCCGGGCGTACCAGATGCAGGCGGGCCTGACGCCGGCGGAGGTCGTCGCAAACTGCCAGGCGGATCAGGTGGGGGGAGACTCCTGCGCGGCGTCGATGCAGGGGGCCAGCCACGCTTCGGTGGAGCGGCAGGCGGAGGCGGACAGCTGGGTGCTGATTCTGGCGTCTATCGATCAGCCGATCCGCATTCAGCCTGGGCGCTGACTGCCAGAGCCCCTACCGGCCCCGCTTCTGCGCGGGGCTTTTTCGTTTCGGGCTGAGGAAGGAGAGGTTGAGCGTAGGGAAGTGCCGGCCCGGGCTGTTCGGGTGGGGAAGACGTGCCGCACAGCCAGAGTTGAGCAGAGACCTCAGGACAAACTGGACATTGACATCTATTTTTCCTGAGCCTACACTGCCGCCAGATAACTGG
>NZ_CP021085.1 GCF_003444775.1 Deinococcus ficus
TTTTCCTTTACCTGAGTGCTGCCCTGAACTCTGCGACCAGCTCGGCAACCAGCACCCTCAAGGCGTCGTCATCGAGCAGGGCCAGCAGCCGTGGCCTGCGCAGCTCCGGCCGGTGCTGGAACAGGGGCAGTTCGGCCATGTCGTCCACGGTGCGCAGCAGCTCGGCGCGGTCCACACCGACCAGCTCGGCCGGGTTCATGCGGCACCGTCCAGAGCGGGCAGCAGAAAGCGCCAGCGGGAGCCAATCTTCACGGCGGGAACGTCGCCGTGCCGGGCAAGCTTGCGGAGGGTCTTCGGCGTGAGCGCGTAGTACCGCGCGGCCGTCTGGATGTCCGTGTATGAGGGCATACCCGGAGCTTCCACGGCCGCCTGGGCACGGATAGGGCCATTTCGGGCTGGTTTCGTGGCTGGGCACGACCGAGAAGCACAGGCCAACCCGTCAGTGCCAGCAGGTGCGCGAGTTGCTTCCCATCTGCTGGTCGGGATGTACCGCGTTCCCAGGGCGCCCCCCCGGCCGCTGGGTTGGGTGCGTGCCGCGCCGTGCCGACCTTCCGGGACCGCGCCGGAACGCTGACCCGTCACCCTCCACGGGCACGCCTAATGAGCACAACCCGTTCCCCAACGGTTTTTAGGGCATAGATTATTGGCGCTTTCCTGGTGGTTTACTAAAGCACTAAGAAAGCTATCTTGAGGCATGACCGGGAAACATCGGGGAGGCCGTGGAAGACGCGCACCAAACAAGCACGAAACCGTTACTATCAGTTTGCCGCCTCATCTGAAGGCCGCGCTCGATGCGGCCGTAACGCCCGAGGTCAGCCGCTCGGAAGTGGTGGCGGGTCTAATCGCTCAGCATTTAGTCCCTCGGAGTCCTGCCGAGGGGATAGAGAGGGCCAGGAAGGCACTTGCGCCATTCAACTCGGAGCGGAAGTCCAGGCCCTCAAGGGCGAAGTCCACGCCAGCCCTGCCGCCCGCCGTGACTGTGCTGCAGCAGCATGTCCCCAGGGGGCTCAAGTGGAAGCCGGAGAAGTACGCCGTGGCTGAACGGCTGCTGGCGCAAGGGCACACGCTGACCCGCATGGCCGACGGCGCCGACTACAACACAGAAGCCGGCGAGGTGATGAGCTGGCGAACGGTGGAGGCCCTGCTGAAGCGGGGTGTGGTCGTCGCGCTGGTGTAGTCTCGGCATACAAGCCTCACGGCAAAAAGCGAACGCCGACCACTCCCGCTAAGAAGAATCGGCGTTCAAGCATGCCAGGGGCGACCTGGACCTGCAGCTTAACCGCTCCAGGCTCAGGGGAAAAGGGGCCAAGCCTTGATTTCTCGCCTACACAGTCAGCTCGCCACCCTCGCCGCCTTCATTCCCGGCGCCACCATGCCGCGCCTGGACGCCCAGGAAGGGCAGCCGATCTCTGCCGCGCCCACACTGCCGAGCGTACCGCCGCTGCCCCCCTCGCGCCCACTGGAGCGGCCCACAGAGGCCCCGGCGCCGCGTCTGCTGGCGACCTTGCCGAATGCTGACACCGTGCGCCAGGGCGTGCGCCTGAGTCGAGGCGCTGCGCTGTTGTTTGATGAGCTGCACCGGTTGGCCTGCCACGTCGCCCAGGTGCGCGCCTATACCGTCGCACCTGGGCAGGTCGTCTACCACTTGCCTGCTGTAATTGTGGCCGCGCTGGTGGGCTATTCCGAGCGTCATCTGTACCGGCTGGCCGACGAGCTGCGCGCCGCTGGGCTTCTTGATGAAAGGGGCCATGTCGCCACTGTGGGCCACATGCGCCGCTACGACGGGACGTTGTGGGCCGTGAGCATGAAGTCTGGAGCCGCACCGCGCCTCCGCTGGCAGGACTTCCAACACGATTGGCGCCCAGACTTCGCAGCCGACCTGCACGGCGAATCCGGCGCGTGGCATGAGGTCCAGTCAGTTATGTCAGAACCACTCGCCTTCCAGGAAAAGCAGGAGAGGTTGGGCGATCTTGCCAAATCTTGGGCCGCTGCGACCAGAACACCCAAATCACCCGTTGAAGGTGGTTCTGACATGACGCCAGAGCGTGCGCTGGGTGTGATCGCGGCCGACCTGCCCGCGCTGCTGCATCTGCACCCGCGTCAGCGTCACCGGGAAGTCTCCAGGCTGGCTGCTGATCTGGCCGCCACCTTGCAGGAACCAGAGCGTCGGAAGCAATGGGCCAGGGCGATGTATCGCGCCCTGGCCGAGGAACATGAGCAGCGTGCCGGACTGACCTACTTCACTGCGCAGTTGTACCGGCTCGCCGCTGACCTACGTGAAGGGGCACCGTGGCGGAAGGCAGGAGCTGTATTGACTGCGCGGCTTAATGGGGTGAGCTGAAAGATTTCGCCTCAGTTAGAAGGGAAGGGATAGGATCGTTTCAGAGTCACTGAGTTATTTGAGAAATCAATCTTTAGGTACTGCCAGCCCGTGTTCTTGCTAGGCGAAGCATAAACCTCGAGAATCTTTGCATCTGCTGGTAAATCAATCGGGTATATCTTTCCTTCAAAGTATAGAGGCTTGAGTGTGCCGTTATTTACTCTATAGCCAATGGGGAGATTGATAAATGCACTTGGATTTTCGGTCGATAATTCGAACTTTTTAGTCCTTTTATTGTAGGTTAATCCAACAAGTCTTAAATCATCGCCGCTTTCACTGCTATCGTAAAAATCAATAGAAGTTACATTGTCATAGTAAGATACTCCGCTGTAGAGAACAATATCATTAAAAGAGGAGCCCTTAAATGTATATTCACCAGTTGAATTGCTGAAATCAGCCCTGAAAGTTGGGCATACTATTGAGTAGTCCTGGCTTGGGCCGCCCAACTTGAATTCTTGACTTGGTTTTGGAAATACTGCGGGCTCCAACCAAGACCCGTGTACCCAACTCGTCCCAGACACAGAGGCAGTTCTGGTAACTCTAGGATCGCATTTAGATTTAGGCTTATCGGTTTGCGATGATGCCTGACTGCTGCTCTGGGTTACTGAGCTACTAGAAGTACTGGCTTGCTGACTAATATTAAGCCAAGAAACAATTACGAAGCTTGGCGCAGAACCACTAGAAGTGGTGACCACATAGAAGTCGCCGTCACTCAAGCTAAAAGTAGCAGAGTACGCTTTGCCTGTATCGCTTAGACTCCATGCTGTCTTATGCTTTGCCGTGTTTGTTACCTTGCTGCTCCAGTCGGAATACAAGTCCCAGCTCTGGCGTACTAGTGTATCGCTCATACTTGTCTGACCACAGAACATTGTGATATTCGGTGTCGAGCTACTTGGGCAATTTATGAGAGAAATTCCCGCAGCACTGAATACTTGATTTATGTGCTGTTCTCGTTGTTGCTGAGATAGTCCCGACGCCGTTCCTAGCAACAGCGTACATGCAATTAAAATCTTTCTCATATTTGGAATCTACCACCTCATGCCGATTGGTAGAAGAAGATTTTGTCCTCGACCTTGGCGCAAGTGACCACCCAAACGGGTGCCCTTTGGCCTATGCACCCATCAACGGCGGGAAGCCTTTCCCGCGCGTTTGGGGGCTAGCCGCGACCGACATTCTCACTGGGAAGCAGTCGAACGTCCCCGTTCCGAGGGCGCCGTGAACGTTTCGTACTGGCAGAAGGTGCAAAAGTCACTGGCGCAGCAAAGCGCTAAGAGAGACATGGACTCCCTGTTCTGAACAGTACCTAGACGACGTAATGTGCGCTGCCCAGGGAGATGGACAGCGCGATAGGGAGATAATTACGGATTTGTGGTGGAAAACTTAAGGCTTTAGTTAGTATTCAATGTCATCAAACAGGCCGGGCATTATAAATGTATTAGCAGCCGTTCTTTTTGGAAGAGAGCGATCTAGAAGTCTTTTAAACATATCCCAGTTATCTGATGCTCTCATAAGAACGATAACGTTATCAATGTGTTTCGAAAGAGCAGGGTGACCAACATCTTCGGTAAGCCATTGATGGTGCTTTTGACGCCGATAACCGGGAGAAAGGGACGGATTCTTTTTCTCAAGCTCCTCGACCAATTCGGGAGCCATTCTTTCATAAACAATATCAGTTGTATATTTGCCCACGATGCCTGGACGCTTATGGAAGTCCTGCAGGGTCCAACCTCGCAAACGGTAAATCTCATGGTAAAACTCGTCCGGGAAACGCTTAGCCCAGGTGGCGAACTCCTTACGAAGGTATTGATCTAGCAGAGCCTGTAGAGCTTGGCGATCACGGATCTCCTGATAGCCGGTCGCCTCGTCAACTAGCGCTGTGATACCCACTCGTGCCAGGGCACGCAGCATAATCTCTGCCCTTGCAGCAATAGCTTTAGCGGTTTCACCTGTGAGGACGCCGGCATTCCTTGCATCCATCCAGATTTCGCAGATTTTAGGAATGATTTCTGCTCTTATTCCTCTAGACTTCGTTCCTTTTTCGGATCTATACCAAACTGAATCATAATCTTCTGGGTTAAGGTGATCGGAAATGTAAGGTATAAGCGCTTTATGTGAGATGTAGTTGGGAACCTTCTCGCCGCTATCCGACTCCTCTCGGCGTGTTGAAAGCCAACCGCTGTAATACACCCCTAATGCCTTCATGAATGCTGTTTCGGTAATAACCCGAGTGCCATCCTGAAGCACCGCGCATTTAATGGAAAGACCGCCGATTTGCAGCTCCCCGGAGTGAGTAGCTCGAGGAAGGATTTTTCCCTCAGCTTCAGCCTTCGCCCACCGCGTATCAGCAGCTTTACGGCTGATTTCGCTCCGCTCCTCGCTAGAGAGTTTTTTGGCGCGTGCGATGCCGCCTTGACGCTGAAGGGTAAATTCCTCATCCATGCTTGCAAGCATACGCATTAATCACGGATGCTTGCAAGCACGAATCGTGCTAACCCCGCGAACGACCTCCAGGGTTGAGCATGAGCCGCTGCGTTGACCTCATGGGGTCAACGTTAAGGCTCGACTTCATGCGCGTTTGGCCGGTTTCTGCACCCCAAGTGGGTGATGGGGTGAAGGTTATAGGGCGAAGGGTCTTCGCTGCCCTCAGCCCTTCGGGGATGCGCAGCCCTGCAGGCCGCGCTGGGCAGTTAGTCGCTAGTTGGCGCTGCAAGACGTAGGGTATTGACCCCCAGCCCGACCTGCCCGTGGAAGGTGTACCGCTGGCCGGGGCGCCGCGTGGTCAGGAACTCCTCAGAGGCCGCGAGCTGGCGCCGCCGTAGGTCTGCGGTGAGGTCCTGCAGCCGAGGGCGTGACTTGCACGCGCGCGCGTCGGCCGGCTTGCTGAGGTACTTGGCGAGGCCGTCCAGGTCGTCCACTTCGCGCCAGTCGTCCAGGTCGCTCACGTCGCCACCACCGGCAAGGACCAGGTGCAGGTGATACCCGCCAGCCAGCCCGCGCTCGAGCTTCCAGACGCCGGGGCCGCCGCTGGCCTGAATGATGCCCTTCGCGCGGCGTCGGGCCGCGTTGATGGTCGTCTTGCTGTAGAGCGGCCGTCCGGCGAAGTCGGGCAGGTTCACCGTGGCGAAGATCAGCGGGCCGTCTACGATCTCCGCGAGGCGCTCGAAGGCTGTCATAAAGGGCTTGCTGCGCCGCTGGCGCAGGTGCGTGCTGTCCGTGATGGTGTCGTGCAGGTGGCCGCTTTTCTCCAGGCAGCGGTCGTGCGTGGCCGGGAATGCCTCGATCAGCTCGGCGGGCCAGTCCGTGAGGTCTTCGGGTGCGTCTGGGCCGTCGTTCTCTCGTTCCCAGTTGGGCGGTAAACTATGGGTGTCATCCATGAAGATCAGCGCCCAGGCGGGAACCTGGGCG